>NZ_JBVHVE010000007.1:0-505131 GCF_055564995.1 Streptomyces sp. NPDC028907 | reverse complement strand
CTGGCGTTGATTTTTGGCACGCTGTTGAGTTCTCAAGGAACGGACGCTTCCTTTGTACTCACCCTCTCGGGCTTTCCTCCGGGCGCTTCCCTTCGCTGTTCCAAACTCTATCAGGGTTTTTCCGGCCCCCTGACCACCGTCCTGCAGGCATGCAGAAAGTGACCCCGGGATAGGATCTGACAAGTTTGGTGCTGCCGGACGAGGATGCGTAGTTGCGTCACTCAGCCCCAAGCAGGAGTACGACTGTACACGCGCCGACAGAGCGGGTGCAAATCGATATGGGGTATGGTCTAGACCACTCTGAGTGCCCGCGCGGAACCGGCACTTCGTGTGACATACCCTGCTGAACAGTGTGTCGTCCGCACAGGCAGCGACGGCCCATATCGATCTCCACCCCTGGGAGGCTTCCCATGACCACCGTCACGTCCCCACTTGCAGGACGCGCCGTCGGACTGGCGTCAGTGCCGGATCCGGTCTTCTCCGGGGCCATGGTCGGCCCCGGCACGGCGATCGACCCGGTGCGCGAGCCGTCCGAGGCGGTGTCGCCGGTCGACGGAGTCATCGTCTCCCTCCACCCCCATGCCTTTGTCGTCGTCGATGAGCAGGGCCACGGTGTGCTCACCCACCTGGGCATCGACACCGTTCAGCTCAACGGCGAGGGCTTCGAGCTGCTCGTGAACAAAGGGGACACCGTGACGCGCGGCCAGGGCATCGTCCGCTGGGACCCCTCGGCCGTCGAGGCAGCCGGTAAGTCGCCGGTTTGCCCGATCGTGGCCCTCGAAGCCACGGCAGAGGCTCTCTCCGAACTGCGTGACAACGGCGATGTGAAGGCCGGCGACAGTCTCTTCGTCTGGAAGTGACTTCGGTGCCGTCCTACGGCGGCAAGTAAGGACGACAACCACTGCGGCGGCGGGACCCGCCGCACTATCGGAGACGGGTGAGATGGAGACAACGCTGCGAGGCGTCGGCGTGAGCCACGGTGTGGCCATCGGCGAGGTTCGGCACATGGGAACGGCGGTACTCGAGCCGCCAGCCAAGCAGATTCCGGGCGAGGACGCGGAGCGTGAACAGGGGCGCGCTCGCAAGGCCGTGGAGGCCGTGGCAGCCGACTTGATGGCGCGTGGCAATCTGGCGGGAGGCGAGGCCCAGGCGGTCCTCGAGGCGCAGGCCATGATGGCCCAGGACCCGGAACTGATGGCGGACGTGGATCGGCGTATCGCCGTGGGCAGCACTGCCGAGCGTGCTGTGTACGACGCCTTCGCCGCGTACCGCGAGCTGCTGGCGGGTGCCGGTGAGTATCTCGCCGGTCGTGTGGCCGACCTTGATGACGTGCGGAATCGTATCGTCGCTCGTTTGCTCGGGGTCCCAATGCCCGGTGTCCCGGACAGCGACGAGCCCTACGTCCTGGTCGCTCGCGACCTCGCTCCAGCCGACACGGCGCTGCTGGACCCGGCTCTCGTTCTCGGCTTTGTCACCGAAGAAGGCGGTCCGACCAGCCACAGCGCGATTCTGGCGAGGGCGCTGGGTGTGCCGGCCGTCGTCGCGCTGCCGGGGGCCGGTGAGCTCGCCGAAGGCACGGTCATCGCTGTCGATGGCAGCACGGGCGACATCTTCGTGAACCCGACCGATGCCAAGAAGGCGGAGCTGGAGGCCGCTGCCGCTGCCCGTAAGGCGGCGCTCGCGGCGTCGAGCGGTCCGGGTGCCACCGCGGACGGCCACAAGGTGCCGCTGCTCGCCAACGTCGGTGGGCCGTCTGATGTGCCGGCCGCTGTCGAGGCGGGCGCCGAGGGTGTCGGTCTGTTCCGGACCGAGTTCCTCTTCCTCGACGACAGCAAGAAGGCGCCTTCGGAGGAGAAGCAGGTAGAGGCCTACCGGCAGGTGCTCGATGCCTTCCCGGAGGGCCGGGTCGTCGTGCGTGTCCTGGACGCGGGCGCGGACAAGCCCCTGGACTTCCTGACACCGGCCGATGAGCCGAACCCGGCGCTGGGTGTGCGGGGTCTGCGGACGCTGCTGGACCACCCCGAGGTGCTGCGGACCCAGCTGACGGCGCTTGCGAAGGCGGCCGAAGGGCTTCCCGTCTACCTCGAGGTCATGGCCCCGATGGTGGCGGACCGTACCGATGCGAAGGCGTTCGCGGACGCGTGCCGCGCGGCCGGGCTTCAGGCGAAGTTCGGCGCGATGGTGGAGATTCCGTCGGCCGCGCTGCGGGCGCGTTCGATCTTGCAGGAAGTCGAGTTCCTGTCGCTGGGGACGAACGACCTCGCGCAGTACACGTTTGCCGCGGACCGTCAGGTGGGTGCGGTGTCCCGGCTTCAGGATCCGTGGCAGCCCGCGCTGCTCGACCTGGTCGCGTTGTCCGCGGAGGCGGCGAAGGCCGAGGGCAAGAGTTGTGGTGTCTGTGGTGAGGCGGCGTCGGACCCGCTGCTGGCGTGTGTGCTGACCGGTCTGGGTGTCACCTCCCTGTCCATGGGCTCGGCGTCGATCCCTTATGTCCGCGCGACGCTGGCGAAGTACACGCTGGCGCAGTGTGAGCGTGCCGCTGCGGCCGCGCGGGCGGCGGACAGCGCCGAGGAGGCGCGCAACGCCGCTCAGGCGGTGCTGTCCGGCGAGTAGTCGGGCCGGTCCGGCCGCATCGTCGGGTTGTGGGGCGCTCCACTCTTTGGGTGGAGCGCCCCATCCGTGTTCAGTGCTGGTGTGCCGGTGGGGTTCCCTCATTGCCGAGGTCCGGCGGTACGCAGTAGTCGACGCCCGATTCCGGGGAGATGAGGTCTCCGGTGTCGATGTCGGTGCAGTAGGCGTCGAAGACTTCGCCCGCGGTGAGAGGTTCCAGGCCCTCTCCACGCAGGCGCCAGCCGTAGATGCGGTCGGAGGTGCCGGGGGCGCTGGTCCGCATGACGAGCCCGCCGGGGCTCTGAGTGGCGAGGCCGAGGGCGAGGACGGTGGTGAATTCCAGGGCTTCGGCCTCGTCGAGGTGTGTGGCGCCCTCGGCGTCTTCGTCGGCGTGCAGGACGGAGACGAGTGTCTCGGGGGTGCCCGTGACGCTGCAGACGAGGTGTCGGCTTCCCGGGTGGGCCGTGTCGAGGATGCGGACGACGAGGTTGGAGGCGCGGGCGAAGGCCGCGCGGCCGATGTCCTCACCACAGGTGGCGCAGGCGCCGAGGCGTGCCAGGAGGGTGGACGCGTACTCCCACGTGGCTTGTCGGACGGCTTCGTCGACGAGGGCCGGGACGAGGTCGGTCAGGGGCTGGCCCTGGTAGGGGATGGTGGGGCCCGTCGTCGCGAGTTCGGCGGTGAAACGTGTGCGGCTCGACGGATCGTCGGGGTCGAGGCCCGTTTCCGCGCAGAACTCGGCGTATTCCTGTGGGTCGAAGAGGGCGATCGTCGTATGGCTGCCTTGGGAGGCCCGGGTCCTGAGGAGGGCCTCCACCTGTTGGAGGTAGATCTTGTGATCGTCGAAGGTGAAGCTGCGGTAGTGCCTCATGGCACGGAAGTCGTGCTCGTCGGTCAGCAGACCGATCGTGCCGGCGATTTCGCGGCGCAGGACGCGTCGCATCGTCTGGTCGTCGGTGAGTGCCATGTTTCCCCCTGTGCGCAGTCGATCAATGCTCACTCACAGTAACCGGCGGCACTGACAACGGCGTCTGGGCGATGGCGTCGCAAGCGTCCGGCCTCGGGCTTCGCCTCCAATCGGTGGGGCCCTAAGCCGGGCGACGGGTCAGGCGCGCTTGCGGGCGAGCTCCTCGTAGAAGTGCAGGAGGTCGAGGTTGTCGATGGAGCCCGGGTTGACCGCCTTCTCCAGCGGGGTGCCTTGGAGGAGGCGCTTGACCGGGACCTCGATGCGCTTTCCGGTGAGGGTGTGGGGGACGCCTGGGACCTCGATCACTTCGTCGGGGACGTGACGGGGTGAGAGCTGTTCGCGGATGGTCCGCTTGATCCGGTTCAGGAGGTCCTCGTCGAGCACTGCTCCCGGAGCCAGGTGCACGAACAGGGGCATCCAGTAGCCGCCATCGGGCTGTTCGATGCCGATGACGAGGGATTCCTTGATCTCGGGCAGGCGTTCCACCGCTTCGTAGATGTCGGCCGAGCCCATGCGGACGCCCTGGCGATTGAGCGTCGAGTCGGAGCGGCCGTGGATCACGACGGAGCCGCGGGAGGTGACGGTGATCCAGTCGCCGTGGCGCCATACGCCGGGGTAGGTGTCGAAGTAGCTGTCGTGGTACCGGCTGCCGTCGGGGTCGTTCCAGAAGTAGATCGGCATGGACGGCATGGGGTTGGTGACCACGAGCTCGCCGACCTCGTCGGTGACGGGATTGCCGCTGGGGTCCCAGGACTGCAGGTCGGTGCCGAGGCTGGGGGCCTGGAGCTCGCCGATGTGCACGGGCAGGGTGGGCACGGCTCCGGCGAAGCAGGAGCACACGTCCGTGCCGCCGCTGACGGAGGCGATCCAGAGGTCGTCGCGGACCTCGTCGTGCAGCCAGCGGAAGCCGTCGGGGGGAAGGGGTGATCCGGTGGTGGCGACGCACTGCACCTTGCTGAGGTCGAAGTCACGTCCTGGGTGGACGTCGGCCTTGCGGCAGGCCATGACGTACGCCGCGGAGGTGCCGTAGAGGGTGGCTCCCGTGCGTTCGGCGATGCGCCATTGGGCGCCCGTGTCGGGGAAGCCGGGGCTGCCGTCGTACAGGACGATCGTGGTGCCGGTGAGGAGGCCGGAGACCAGGAAGTTCCACATCATCCAGCCCGTCGAGGTGTACCAGAAGAAGCGGTCCTCGGGGCCCAGGTCGCAGTGCAGACCGAGTTGTTTGAGGTGTTCGACGAGGATGCCGCCCTGGGACTGGACGATGGCCTTGGGGAGGCCGGTCGTGCCGGAGGAGTAGAGCACCCAGAGGGGGTGGTCGAAGGGGACCTGTTCGAAGACGGGTTCCTCGTCGGCGGCGGTCAGGGCCGACCACTCCAGGGCGCCTTCGGGGGCCTCGGTGCCGAGCAGGGGGATGTGCACCACGGCGCGCAGTGTGGGCAGCTCGCGGCGCAGTTCGGCGACGGTGTCGCGGCGGTCGTGCTCCTTGCCGCCGTAGCGGTAGCCGTCGACGGTGAACAGGACGATCGGTTCGATCTGCTGGAAGCGGTCGAGGACGCTGCGGGCGCCGAAGTCGGGTGCGCAGGAGGTCCAGACACCGCCGACGGCGGCCGTGGCCAGGAGGGCGACTACGGCCTGGGGGACGTTCGGGAGGTAGCCGCTGACGCGGTCTCCGGGGCGTACGCCGAGGGCTCGCAGTTCCGCGGCGAGGGAGCCGACCTGGCGGCGCAGCTCGGACCAGGTCACGGGGCGGGGGTCGTGTGACTCGTCGACGTGCAGGAGCGCGGGTTCGTCGGGTCGGGTCGCGGAGGCGCGCAGGGCGTGCTCGGCGTAGTTCAGGGTCGCGCCGGCGAACCATTGGGCGCCAGGCATCGAGCGGTCACCGAGCACGCGCGCGTAGGGGGTGGAGAAGCGTACGTCGAACCACTCCGTGACGGCTTTCCAGAAGGTGTCCAGTTCGTCGACCGACCAGCGGTGCAGGGCCGCGTAGCCGCCCTCGGTGGGGGCGCCGTGGTGTTCGGCGGCCCAGGCATGGAATTTGGTGACCTGGGCCAGGGCGATGCGTTCCGGATCTGGCTGCCAGAGCGGCTGAGGGTTCATGATCGACATGGAGCGGCTCCCGGACTCTGCGCGTCGTGTGCGTCTTCCGCGCACGGCTGGGTTGTGCGCGTGACGCGGCTGACACGGACGATGCCATGTGATCGACTTCTACACCAGGGTCCGCCCCACATAGTCCGTGTCGTGAAGATGTGGTCCCGGCACAGGTGAACGGCAGTTGAACGACACGCGCGCGTGGGGCGGTCAATGGCAGGCTGAGCAGCATGGACGGTCGTGACCTGGTGCGTTCGATGAAGGTGGTCGGTTCTGTGGGGGCGGCCCAGGGGTTGCGTACCGTGCGGGCGGCGTGGCGTAGGAGGCGTGTCGACGCCGCGGGGCTGCCATCCCGGGGCGTCGAGCGCGCTCGGGTGCCCGGACCTGTGCAGGAGGTGCGGCCCGGGCCGGGGGGTGGTGTCATCCGGTTCAGCCGGTCCGAGCTGCTTATCACCGTCGCCGTGAACGGGGCCGTTTTCTGGGGCTGGGACGGGGCCGGTCCCGAGCCGTCGTACGCCCTCGTGGACCGCTGTCCGGAGCCGGATCCCAGGGCGGTGCTGGAGCCCGACAAGGACGGCGGCTGGCGGGTCGTGGCCGAGCGGGTGACGGTCGTCGTCTCGCGGCACGGCGCCGTGGAGGTGCAGACCCCCGGTGGCGTGACGCTTCGGCGTGAGCTGCCGCCGCGCTGGTGGGAGCCGGTGGGTGGTGGATCCGCACGGTGGATGCAGCGGTCGGAGGTGGCCGCGGACGCGCGGTTCTTCGGGCTCGGGGGGCGGGCGTCGGGTCCTCGGTTGAGGGACGGAACGTATCGGCTGTGGAACACCGACCCCGGCCAGGCGTTCGGCCCGGGCGACGACCCGCTGTACATCACCATGCCGGTGCAGCTGGTGGTGGCCGACGCGGCCACGCATCTGGTGTTCTACGACACCTCGTGGGACGGCACGGTGACGCTGCGGGAGGGTGAGGAGGGCGCCGGTTCCGGGCATGACCTGGCGGGGACGAGCGAACTGCGGATGGACGGCGGTCCGCTGCGCTGCTGGGTGATGGTGGGTACCCCCGCGCGCGTGCTGCTCGTCTGGGCCGCTCTCACCGGTGCGGCCGCGCTGCCGCCGGCGTGGGCGCTGGGTCACCAGCACGCGCGGTGGGGCTTCGGCAGCGAGCAGGAGGTGCGGCGGATCGTCTCGGGATATCAGGAGCGAGATCTCCCGCTGGACGCCGTGCATCTGGACATCGACCACTATGACCAGCACCAGGTGTTCACGGTCGACGAGGAGCGCTTCCCCAAACTGCCGCAGCTTGCCGAGGACTTGCGCGGGGACGGCATCCGCCTGGTGTCGATCGTCGACCCTGCCCTCAAGGCCGCGCCGGGCAATGCCGTGTATGACAGCGGGTCGGCCGAGGACGCGTTCGTGAGGGACGCCTCCGGGCGGCTGGTGCGAGGGGTCGTCTGGCCTGGGGAGGCGGTCTTCCCGGACTTCACGCACGCGCGCGTGCGGCAGTGGTGGGGTGGTCTGTACGAGGAGCGGTTGGGGCAGGGGTTCTCGGGATTCTGGCATGACATGAACGAGCCGACTTCGTTCGCGGCTTTCGGGGAGTCGACGTTGCCGCGTTCGGCCCGCCATTCGCTGGAGGGGCGGGGTGGGGACCATCGAGAGGCGCACAACGTCTACGGGCTGTGCATGGCTCGGGCCGGTTACGAAGGGCTGCTCGAACTGGCGCCGGATGAGCGGCCCTTCGTCTTCTCCCGTTCGGGCTGGGTCGGCATGCAGCGCTACGGGGGGACGTGGTCCGGGGACGTGGCGACCGGCTGGCCGGGGCTGCGGGCCTCGCTGTCGCTGGTCGTGGGCCTGGGGCTGTGCGGTGTGCCGTATTCGGGGCCGGACGTGGGCGGCTTCGACGGGAGTCCCTCGCCGGAGCTGTATCTGCGATGGTTCCAGTTGGCCGCGTATCTGCCGCTGTTCCGTACGCACGCGAGTATGCGGGCTGGGCGCCGGGAACCATGGGAGTTCGGTCCCGAGGTGCTGGCGCACGCGCGTGTGGCGCTCGTCGAGCGTCGGAAGCTGCTGCCGTACTTCGTGACGCTGGCGCACCTGTCCCGGCGCACCGGGGCGCCCTATGTGCGTCCGCTGTGGTGGTCGGCGCCCGAGGACCGTGGGCTGCGCGACTGTGAGGATGCGTTTCTGCTGGGCGACTGCCTGTTGGTGGCGCCCGTGCTTGATCCGGGCACGGACCGGCGTGCGGTGCAGCTGCCTCGAGGGCGCTGGTACGACACGGCGACGGGGCGGGCGTACGAAGGACCGGGGCAGGTTCTCGTCGAGGCACCTTTGTCCCGGATCCCGGTGCTCGCGCGCTCGGGCGCCGTCGTCCCCGTGCGTGGGGACGACGGCGGGCTGGAACTGGAGGTGTGGGCGCCCGCCCCGGGGCGTACCGGGGGCGGGCTGGTCGTGGCTGATGCGGGTGACGGCTGGGACGAACCGGAGATCGAGCGTTACGTCACACGCTGGGATGGGCGAAAGCTGCTGGTCGAGCTGGAGCACGAGGACGGTGTGATCAGGTCACCCCGTCCGGTGCGTATACGCGGGCTCGATGAGCGTCAGACGTAGCGGCCCTCGAAGAAGGCCTTCACGGCCAGCGTGTGCAGCGGGAAGGCCAGCTCCTCCGGCCTGTGCAGGAGGTGCCAGCCCTCGGTCTCGTCCGTGGCGGCCGAGGTCGGGAGACGATCGGCGGGCCGTTCCGGCAGGAGGCCGAACAGCAGCAGGTGCCCGTCGGGGGAGCTCATCGCGTCGGCGAGTCGTACGTCGCGGCCGGCCGCGTCGATGCCGGTCTCTTCCTTGAGTTCGCGGACGACGGCCTGCCGCCAGTCCTCGCGATCGTCGATGTAGCCGCCCGGCAGGGCGATGCCTCCGCGCGCGGGGGCGACGGTTCGGGTGATGACGACCAGGGCGGTGCCCTTGGTGTCGTACACGGGCTGGAGCGCGACGGCTACCGGCAGGGGGTTGCGGTAGGCCACCGTGCCGCACGCCGGGCAGGTGCGGGGCCAGCCGGAGACGCCCTCTCCGTAGGGCGCGCCGCAGCTCGAACAGTGGGAGCTTGCTGCGGAGTTGGGGGCGGAGAACTGAGTTTCGGACACGCGGCGGACTGTATCCGATCAGCGGAAGGGCGTCTTCCGAGGGCCGGTCATCAGGGCTTCGTGAGGGAGTTCCAGGACACGGGGAAGTCGAAGTAGGTGTCCGGATAGAGCTCCGGCTTGTACGTGTAGTGCCACCACTCTTCGGCGAGGTTCACGAATCCGAGGGCTTCGAGGGTGCTCTTGAGCAGCAGGCGGTTGGCGCGCTGTTCGCCCTGGATGCGTGGGTCGAGGGTGTGCGAGAGGGGGTCGAAGCAGTCGAATCCGGTGCCCATGTCGGCGGAGTTGTCGGGGAAGCGCTCGTCCTGCGGCGCGTAGCAGGGCACGAGGGGCTCTCCAGGTACGTAGGGCCTGGTGGGCTTGGTCGGCAGCCTGACGATCGTCAGGTCCATGGTGGAGCCGCGGCTGTGGCCGGATTTCTCCGCGATGTATCCGTCCTCGAACAGGCGGGTCTTGTCGACGTCGGGGTAGAACTCGCCTTTCATTGCCTGGTCGTCGAGGTCCTCGGCCCAGCGGACGAAGTGGTCGACGGCGCGCTGGGGCCGGTAGCAGTCGTAGACCTTGAGTGTGTAGCCCTGGCGCAGCAGCCGCTTCTGGGCCTGGTGGAGTGCTTCGGCGGCGGGTCGGGTGAGGATGCAGAGAGGTTGTCGGTAACCGTCGATGGGCTCGCCCACGAAGTTGTGCGGGGTGAAGTAGCGCATCTCCTGAAGGATGGTGGGATCCACGGTTCTCAGCGCCACGAAGTTCTCCGGCGCTCGGGGCTCGGGATTCGCCTGGGCGGTGGCGGCAGCGACGGTCACGGCGAGCAGGGTGGCGAGGGTCGTGACCAGTCTCCGTACCGTGGTCGAGAGTCGTGTCATGCCTCCTGCGTCTATCAGGAGTCTCGTCCGCGAGGGAAGCGGTCGGGCGCGGTCCACTCGCAAGTCACTCTGCCGCTTCGCGGTTGCCCGTGGCACACTTCTGACGTCCCGTCAGATCCAGTCTTCAGGAGGGACCATGCCACGCACGCGCACGCCGGTGGTCGCCGGGTGGTTCACCGGTGACGGGGACCACTTCCGACTGCTGGCCACCCGCTGCTCGACCTGCGCCTCGATCTTCTTTCCGCGCGAGGACGCCCACTGCCGAAACCCGGGCTGCTCCGGCGGCGACCTGGAGGAGTTCCCGCTCTCGCGGCGCGGGCACATCTGGTCGTACACGGACAGCCAGTATCGGCCTCCGTCACCCTATGTGACCGATCCGGAACTTCCATGGGAGCCGTACGCGTTGATCGCTGTGGAGCTGGAATCCGAGCGCCTCGTGGTGCTGGGACAGGCGGTTCCCGGGGTCACCGTCGCCGATCTGACGGTGGGCACGGAGGTCGAGGTCGTTCCGGGCGTACTGCACGAGGACGCCGAGACCATCTGGACGACCTGGCATTGGCGGCCTACGGGGGTGGCGGCGTGACAGACGACGTGGCGGTGCTCGGTGCGGGCATGCATCCCTGGGGCAAATGGGGACGTGGCTTCGTCGAGTACGGGGTGGCGGCGGCCCGCGCGGCACTCGCCGACGCCGGACTGGAGTGGCGGGACATCGGGTCGATCGTCGGTGCGGACACAGTGCGCGGCGGCTATCCGGGCTATGTGGCCGGGGCCACGTTCGCGAAGGCGCTCGGCTGGCAGGGCGCCCAGGTCACGAATGTGTACGCGGCGTGCGCGTCCGGGGCGCAGGCCATCAACACCGCGCGGGCGCACATACTTTCGGGACTTGCGGACGTGGTGCTCGTGGTGGGAGCCGATGCGGCTCCCAAGGGGTTCTTCCGGCCGGCCGGCGGTGACCGACCCGACGATCCGGACTGGCTTCGCTTCCGAGTTCTCGGCGCGACCAATCCCACGTACTTCGGCCTGTACGCGCGTCGGCGGATGGCTGTACACGGGGACACACCGGAGGACTTCGCGCAGGTCAAGGTGAAGAACGCCGCCCTGGGCGCGCTGAATCCCTACGCCCGCTACCGCAAGCCGGTCACCGCCGAGGAGGTCGCCGCCTCCCCGGTGGTCGCCGACCCGCTGCGGCTGCTCGACATCTGCGCGACCTCGGACGGAGGGGCGGCGCTCGTGCTGGCCGGCATGGAGTTCGCGCGTCGGCACGGCGCCACGGACCCGGTGCGGATCCGGGCGGTGTCCACCGTGACGCCACGTTATCCGAACACGGTCCTGGATCTGCCCGACATGGCGACGGACTCGGCTGCGGCGGTGCGACCGGCGGACGGGACGTTCCGGGAATCGATCGCGCGCGCGGCCTACGAGGAGGCGGGCGTCGGTCCCGAGGACCTGAGCCTCGCGGAGGTCTACGACCTGTCCACCTCCCTGGAGTTGCAGTGGTACGAGGACCTGGGGCTGTGCGGTCAGGGTGAGGCCACGAAGCTGCTGCGGGATGGCTCGACGGCGCTGGGTGGCCGCATACCCGTGAACACGAGCGGCGGCCTGGCGTCGTTCGGAGAGGCTGTTCCGGCCCAGGCCATCGCCCAGGTGTGCGAACTCACTTGGCAGCTGAGAGGAGGTGCGGGTGACCGGCAGGTCGCCGGGGCGCGGGTGGGCATCGCCGCGAACCAGGGACTGTTCGGGCACGGGTCCGCGATGGTCGCGGTGTGCTGAGGCGTGGCGACCAGGCACACATCTACGCTGTGTAAGTAGCCCGAAATGCTGTGTGAACGTCTCATGAACTGGCCCCGGGCGTACGTGGTCGGCGCAATCATGCTCCCGTGGACTCCTGGACGGATACTCTCCGCTTCGCCTTCCAACCAGTGGTCAATCTGACAACCGGGGGAGTCGCGGGGCTGGAGATACTCGCCCGCCCGGAGACCGGCGACGTCCTGGCCGAGGCTCGCCGCGATCCCGAACTGGACGGTCGGCTGGCCGTGTTGGCGTTCCGTGCGGCGGCGCGCAAGGAGACATTGCTGCCCCTGTACGTCAACGTGTTCGCCGGCACTCTCGCCGACCTGGGCGGGCTCACACCGCTGCACGACGCCGTGCGCGCGGCGGGTCGGCTGCCGTGGGAGGTGACGATCGACATCGGGCCGCCGTACACACACGTGCCCCAGCAGGCGCTGCTGGAAGCGATCGGCGCGCTCCGTGGCCAGGGTTTCCGGATCTGTACGGACGGCGTCGGCGACGGAGACGTCCCGTTGCGGTTGCTCACGGACATGGCGCCGGACCTGGTGAAGCTCGACGCGTCCCTGCTGGCGCGGCCGGCGGGGGTACGGGCGATGCGGACGCTGTGCGAGCAGCTGGGTGCTCTCCTGTGCGTCGAGGGCGTGGAAACGGAGTTGCAGTGCGCGTCCGCACGGTCGGCCGGTGCTCAACTGGCTCAGGGTGAGCTGTTCGCCCCGCCGGCTCGGCTGCCCGCCGCGGAGGTATACGTTCCGTCGCGCTCCCCCGGACTGGCGGCGACGCCGCGATCGGGGCCGTCGGTGCGGGAGTTCGTGCGCCCGGCCGCACTGCTGCCCGCCACCGCGTCCGCGGGCCAGGTCCGGGCGCTGTTGACCGGGTCGCCGGATGTGTCGGGGGTCCTGCTGGTGGACCGGAGCGGTGTTCCGGTGCGATCGGTGCATCGTTCCCGCTTCCTGCTGTCGATGTCGGGTCGTTACGGCCACGCCCTGTACGCGGACCGGCCGGCGGCCAAGCTCGGAGATCCGCCGCGCACCGTGGGCGTCGACGCCACAGCGTGGGAGGTGCTGGACGTGGTCGCGGACGGCGGCAGGGCCCGTACGTCGGACGATGTGGCCGTGGTCGACCGGTACGGCCGGTGTGTGGGCGTCGTTCGGCTCGCGGACCTCGTGCGGGCCCTGGCCGAGAGCCGGGTCGAGGAGGCGGCCGGACTCAACCCGCTGACCCGGCTGCCGGGCTCGGACGCGATCACCGGCGAGGTGGACCGACGGATCGCGGACGGACGGACGTTCGCACTGAGTTGGCTGGATGTCGACCACTTCAAACAGGTCAACGACGGAGCCGGCTTCGCGGCGGGCGATGAGCTCATCCGGTCGGTGGGACGGGCACTGCACCACGTGGCGTCGGACAGTACGCGCGTGGGTCACATCGGAGGGGACGACTTCCTGGTGCTGGCGGATCCGGAGGGGTTGTACCCGCTGGCCGCCTCGGTCCTCGACTCACCATGGTCGGCGGCCGGACGCCCCGTCACATTGTCCCTGGCCACCGTCCTGTGCGAACCCGGAAGCGTGGCGGACCACCGGCAGGCGGCCTCCTGTCTGGCCCCGCTGAAGAAGGCGGCGAAGTCACTGAACGGGGCGAGTTGGGTGCTGGGCCGCGCGGGGCTGCCCGGGTTGGAGATCCTGCGCGGGACGGACGCCGCCCCACCCCAGTCGGCGTGCGCGGTGGCGGAGCCCGGCAGGGGGTGAGACGCTTTCTCCACGTGGCCGAAGGTGGCTGAAAGGTGACCTCAGGCCACAGCACAGCCATGACCATCGGCCTCTGCCGGGTCCGGCAGGAACTGGCCTGCCTGCCGGCCTCAGCAGGACCTCGGTGCCCATCCCATCCACCAGCGGGCGCGCCGGGAGCACGGTCGGCGTGGGTCCGTGACCCGTCGGCACGCCCTCAACCGTTGGCGTCGGCGACCTTGACGCCCCCTGGACGCCGGTGAACACTTCCCGGTGTCAGCCGACATCGCCGTACATTCTCGGCGTATCCACGCACTGCGCCGTGCGGTTCCGCCTGTACCAAGGGCCCACTCCCCCACGGGTGATTCGGCTGTTACGGCACGCTCGTCACGGACGCCGGGCGGGGCGCGGGACCATCCCTGCCTTCGGCTGAAGTCGCCATGGGAAACGCACCCCGCAGGAGACCGGGCCGATGGTCCCGGTCAGGGCCTAGGAGCCGCCATGAGCAATGGAGACATATTCCTCGGTGAGGTCATCGGGACCGCGATCCTGATCCTCTTCGGGGCCGGTGTGGTCGCCGCCGTCGTACTCAACTACTCCAAGGCCAAGGACGCGGGCTGGGTCGTCATCGCCTTCGGCTGGGGTTTCGGCGTGATGGCCGGCGCGTACACCGCAGCTCCCCTGTCCGGCGGGCAGCTGAACCCGGCCGTGACGGTCGGGATCGCCATCGACACCGGGGAATGGGACAAGGTTCCCGTCTACATCGCCGGCCAGATGGTCGGGGCGATCCTCGGTGCGGTGCTCTGCTGGCTGGTCTACTACGCACAGTTCCAGGCCAACGCCGACGAAGAGATCGCTCAGCCGACCCTCGGGATCTTCTCCACCGCGCCCGCGATCCGCAACACCGTGGCGAACCTCGTCACGGAGATCATCGCGACGGTCGCGCTGGTGCTGCCGATCCTCGCCTTCGGACTGACCAAGGGGCTCGGTGTGTCCGGCACCGCGATTCTGATCGTCGCGTTCCTGGTGGTCGGCATCGGCCTGTCGCTCGGCGGTCCCACGGGATACGCCATCAACCCGGCCCGTGACCTGGGCCCCCGCATCGTCCACGCCCTGCTCCCGATTCCCAACAAGGGCACCTCGGACTGGGGTTACTCCTGGATTCCGGTGGTCGGACCGCTGATCGGCGGGGCGCTGTCCGGGCTCATCTTCAACGCAGCCTTCTGAAGGAACCGACGAAGGGGACGCCATGACGGACAAGTTCGTCGCCGCCATCGACCAGGGCACGACCTCGAGCCGCTGCATCATCTTCAACCAGGACGGCGCCATCGTGGCCGTCGACCAGCGCGAGCACCGCCAGATCTTCCCCAAACCCGGCTGGGTGGAACACGACGCCACCGAGATCTGGTCCAAGGTGCAGGCGGTGGTCGCCGGCGCCGTCGCCAAGGCCGGGTTGCGAGCCGACCAGCTCAGCGCGCTCGGCATCACCAACCAGCGTGAGACGACGGTTCTCTGGGACCGGGCCACAGGCAAACCGGTGCACAACGCGATCGTGTGGCAGGACACGCGTACCGCGGCGTTGTGCAACCAGCTCGGCGGATCGGACGGGCAGGACCGTTTCCGCGAGCAGACCGGCCTGCCACTGGCCAGCTACTTCTCCGGCCCCAAGGCTGCCTGGCTGCTGGACAACGTGCCCGGTCTCAGGGCCCGTGCCGAGCGCGGTGAGATCGCCTTCGGCACCATCGACTCCTGGCTGATCTGGAACCTCACCGGCGGCACGGACGGCGGGCACCACGTCACCGACGTGACGAACGCGGGACGAACGATGCTGATGAACCTGGAGACTCTCCAGTGGGACCACTCGATCCTGACCGCCATGAACGTGCCGGAGGCCATGCTGCCGGAGATCAGGTCCTCCGCCGAGGTGTACGGGACCGCCGTCGGTCAACTGGCCGGGGTGCCGGTCGCCTCGGCCCTGGGCGACCAGCAGGCCGCCGTGTTCGGGCAGGCCTGCTACGACGTGGGCACGGCCAAGAACACGTACGGCACAGGCAGCTTCCTGCTGCTCAACACCGGCAACCGGCCGGTGCCGTCGAAGAGCGGCCTGCTGACCACGATGGGCTACAAGATCGGCAGTGAGGCGCCGGTGTACTGCCTGGAGGGGGCGATAGCCATAACGGGCGCGCTGGTCCAATGGTTCCGCGACCAGCTCGGCATCATCCGCACCGCCGACGAGATCGAGCCCTTGGCGGCGAGCGTCGAGGACAACGGCGGCGCGTACATCGTGCCGGCTTTCTCCGGCCTGTTCGCGCCGTACTGGCGTTCCGACGCGCGCGGGGTGATCACCGGCCTGACGCGTTACGTCACCAAGGCGCACCTCGCCCGCGCGGTCCTGGAAGCGACGAGCTGGCAGACGCGCGAGGTCGTGGACGCCATGTACCAGGACTCCGGCGTGGAGATCACGACCCTGAAGGTCGACGGCGGCATGACGAAGAACAACCTGCTCATGCAGCACCAGGCGGATGTGCTCGACGTGCCGGTGATCCGGCCCAAGGTCTCCGAGACGACCTGCCTGGGGGCCGCGTACGCGGCCGGGCTGGCCACCGGCGTGTGGAACGACCTGGACGAGCTCAAGGCGCACTGGGCGAAGGACGCCGAGTGGACGCCCGGCATGACCGCCGACATGCGTGAGCGCGAGTACCACAACTGGCGCAAGGCGGTGGAGAAGAGCTTCGGCTGGCTGGAGGACGGCGAGAACTGACGGGACGGCTGAAGGCGAAGAACGGTCCACGCGTGCGTGCGTCCCCTCGTGAGAGACGCGCGTGCCCATGAGCCACGGCTCGTACCCCGGTCGGCGGGGGTACGGGCCGTGCCCGCCTCCCGGCCTCAGGTGGTCACGGTCTCGCGGCGGTCCGCCTGGAAGCCCATGGCGTGCTGGACGACACCGATGAGGATCTCCTTCACGGACTCCCTGTCGCGGGCGTCGCACAGCAGCAGCGGTACGTCGCTGTCGAGGTCGAGGGCCTGCCGGATGGCCTCCGCGGGATATCGGTCCGCCCCCTCGAAGCAGTTGACGCCGACAAGGAAGGGTATGGAGCGCCGCTCGAAGTAGTCGACGGCGGCGAAGCAGTCCTCGAGGCGGCGGGTGTCGGCGAGCACGACGGCGCCGAGCGCGCCTTCGGACAGCTCGTCCCACATGAACCAGAACCGCTCCTGGCCCGGCGTGCCGAAGAGGTACAGCACCAGGTCCTCACGCAGGGTGATGCGTCCGAAGTCCATGGCCACGGTGGTGGTGCTCTTGCTCTCGACACCGCTCGTGTCGTCGACCGGGCGTCCGGCCTCGGTGAGCAGTTCCTCGGTGCGCAGCGGCCTGATCTCGCTGACCGCGCCGACGAGGGTCGTCTTGCCCACGCCGAAGCCGCCGGCCACCAGGATCTTGAGCGTTACGGGCTCGACCGGAGGCTTCCCGCGCTCAGAACGCCCGAAGATCATCGATCTCTTCTCCTGCTTGATGGGGGTCGCGCGACGGCCGGCCGTAGCCTCCGCCGCCAGGGGTTTCGATGACGAGTACGTCGCCGGGTCCGACGTCCGCGGAGTCGCTGCCGCCGAGCGCGGTGACCGTTCCGTCGGCGTGTTCCACGCGGTTGGCGCCCAGCGCGCCGGGGTGGCCGCCCGCCATGCCGTACGGCGGGACCCGGCGGTGCTGGGACAGCGTGGAGACGGTCATGGGCTCGTGGAACCGGATGCGGCGCACGGCACCGTCCCCGCCGCGCCACTGCCCGGCCCCGCCACTGCCGCGCCGTACGGCGAACTCGTCGAGTTGTACGGGCAGTCGCCACTCAAGCACTTCGGGATCGGTGAGCCGCGAGTTGGTCATATGGGTCTGGACGACGGGCGCGCCGGGGAACCCGTCGCCCGCGCCGGATCCGGAGGCCACGGTCTCGTAGTACTGGTGGCGTTCGTTGCCGAAGGTGACGTTGTTCATGGTTCCGGAGCCCTCGGCCTGTACGCCCAGTGCGGCGTAGAGGGCGCCGGTGATGGCCTGGGATGTCTCCACGTTGCCCGCGACGACCGCCGCCGGGGGTTCGGGGGCGAGCATCGAACCGGGCGGCACGATGATGTCGAGGGGACGCAGGCAGCCGTCGTTGAGCGGGATGTCGTCGGCGACGAGGGTGCGGAAGACGTACAGGACGGCCGCGTTGACGACTGAGAAGGGTGCGTTGAAGTTCGTGGCCAGTTGCGGGGACGTGCCGGTGAAGTCGACGGTGGCCGAGCGGTTCTCGCGGTCCACGCGCACGCGTACCCGGATGAACGCGCCGGAGTCGGTCTCGTAGACGTACTCGCCGTCGTCCAGGGCGTCGATGACTCGGCGTACTGCTTCCTCCGCGTTGTCCTGGACATGCTTCATGTACGCCTGGACGACGGCGAGGCCGAAGTTGTCGATCATGCGGGCGACTTCGTCGACGCCCTTCTGGTTGGCCGCGATCTGGGCGCGAAGGTCCGCGAGGTTGGTCTTGGGGTTGCGGGAAGGGTAGGACGCGTCGGTGAGCAGTCGGAGGGTCTCCGGCTCGCGGAAGCGACCGTTCTGGGCGAGCAGCCAGTTGTCGAAGAGGATGCCCTCCTCCTCGATGGTGCGGCTGTTCGCCGGCATGGAGCCAGGGGCGATGCCGCCGATCTCCGCGTGGTGGCCGCGTGAGGCGACGTAGAAGAGGATCTCCGGCTCACGCTCCGTGTTCGTCGCGCTGTCGGTGTCGAAGACCGGGGTGATCACGGTGACGTCGGGGAGGTGGGTGCCGCCGTGGTACGGGTCGTTGACGGCGTAGGTGTCGCCTGGGCGCATCCGCGAGCCGCGGCGGCGGATGACCTCCTTGACGCTGGTGCCCATCGAGCCCAGGTGGACGGGGATGTGCGGGGCGTTGGCCACCAGGTTTCCGTTCGGGTCGAAGAGCGCGCAGGAGAAATCCAGGCGTTCCTTGATGTTGACGGACTGGGCCGTTGATTCGAGGCGAGCGCCCATCTGTTCGGCGATGGACATGAAGAGGTTGTTGAAGACCTCGAGAAGAACCGGGTCTGCCTTCGTGCCGAGATCGGAACTCTCCGTAATCGCCGCGCGTTCCATGACCAGATGCCCGTCGTCGGTCGTCGCGGCTTGCCAGCCGTCGTCGACGACCGTCGTCGCGCTGGCCTCGGTGATGATCGCCGGGCCGGTGACGGTCTCGCCGGGGGGCAGGTACTCGCGGCGGTGGAGGGGGACGTCGCGCCAGGTGCCGCCCGTGTGGAGGCGGACGGTTTCCGGTGCGGCCGGGCTGCCTTCGGGGGCGGCATCGTAAGGGGCGAGGACGGAGAGATCGGGGGGTTCGGTGATGCCGGTGGCTTCGACGGAGAGGGCTTCGACGACGATCGGTCGGTCGAGTGTGAAGGAGTACGTGGCGCGATGACTATCTTCGAAGGTGCGCCTCATCGTGTCGGGCTCGGTGAGCTCGACGGTGAGGGTGGTGTCGGTGCCGTCGTAGCGGAGTTGGGCGCGGCGGGTGGCCTTGATCCGGTCCTCGGGGACGTCCTCGTCGAGGAGTTCGGTGCGGGCAGCGGATTCCAGGTCGTCCGCCGTCTTCAGGACGCCGGCCATGGAGGCGGCTTCCATGGGCGCCTCAACGGACTGTTCACGCATGGCCGTGGTGTCGGCCAGGCCGATGCCGAGGGCGGAGAGGACGCCGGCCATGGGCGGCACGAGGACGGTGCGGATGCCGAGCGAGTCGGCGACCATGCACGCGTGCTGACCTCCCGCTCCACCGAAGGTGGTGAGGGCGTAGCGGGTGACGTCGTGCCCCTTCTGCACGGAGATCCGCTTCACGGCGTTGGCGATGTTGGCGACCGCGATCTGAAGGTAGCCCTCGGCGACCTGCTCGGGAGTGCGGTCGTCACCGGTCTGGTCCCTGATGTCGCGGGCGAGGGAGGTGAAGCGCTCGCGGACGAGGGCGGTGTCGAGCGGCTGGTCCCCTTCGGGGCCGAACACCTTGGGAAAGTGGGCGGGTTGGATGCGTCCGAGCATGACGTTGGCGTCGGTGACCGCCAGCGGGCCGCCGCCCCGGTAGCAGGCGGGCCCCGGGTCCGCGCCCGCCGAGTCCGGCCCTACGCGGTAGCGGGACCCGTCGAAGTGGAGGACCGAGCCGCCGCCTGCCGCGACGGTGTGGATGTCCAGCATGGGGGCGCGCAGCCTGACCCCGGCGATCTGGGTGGTGAAGACGCGTTCGTACTCGCCGGCGAAGTGCGAGACGTCGGTGGAGGTGCCGCCCATGTCGAACCCGATGACGCGGTCGAAGCCGGCGAGCTGCGACATGCGCGCCATGCCGACGATGCCTCCGGCGGGGCCGGAGAGGATCGCGTCCTTGCCACGGAACTGGCCGGCTTCGGCGAGGCCGCCGTTGGACTGCATGAACATCAGCCGTACGCCTTCGAGCTCGTCGGCGACGTGCTGGACGTAGCGGCGCAGCACGGGCGAGAGGTAGGCGTCGACGACGGCCGTGTCTCCGCGCGGGACGAGCTTCATCAGGGGACTGACCTCGCTGGACAGCGAGATCTGCGGGAAGCCGATGCGGGCGGCGAGATGCCCGACGGCCTGTTCGTGGGTGGGGTGGAGGTGGCTGTGCATGCAGACCACGGCGAGGGCGCGGATTCCGTCGTCGTACGCGTGCTGGAGGTGGCCTTCGAGGGCGTCCAGGTCGGGCGCGCGCACGACGGTTCCGTCGGCGGCGATGCGCTCGTCGATCTCGACGACCCGTTCGTACAGCAGCTCGGGCAGTTCGATACGGCGGGCGAAGATGCGCGGGCGGTTCTGGTAGGCGATGCGCAGGGCGTCGCGGAAGCCTTGGGTGATGACGAGCAGGGTCCGCTCGCCCTTGCGTTCGAGGAGGGCGTTCGTAGCGACCGTCGTGCCCATGCGGACCGCCTCGACGGGGTCCTGGGAACCCCTGAGCAGCTCGCGTACGCCCGCGACGGCCGCGTCGGAGTAGCGAGCCGGATTCTCCGAGAGGAGCTTGTGCGTCATCAGCCGGCCGTCCGGGCGGCGCGCGACGACGTCCGTGAAGGTGCCGCCTCGGTCGACCCAGAACTGCCAGCCTGTCACGTCACTACCCCGCTTCCGCGCCGCTCACAGCGCCCGCAGGCCGTTGATCACGTCGCGCAGAATACTCTCGTCCACCAGTTCCGCAGGCGGTACTGGCCGGTTCACATGGACGAATTCCGCGTCCACGAGATCCCCGACGAGGACCCGTACGACTCCGATGGGCAGATCGAGCTCGGCGGAGAGTTCGGCGACGGACTGCGGGGCGTGACGGCACAGTCCGACGATGTCCACGTGTTCCGGGGACAGCGTCGAGTCCGCTTCCGGGTCGTCCGCGTGCGGTTCCGCGACGACCACTGCGATCAGGTCGAGGCGGTGCTGGGCCGTACTGGTGGTGCGGCCCCGCGTCATTGCGTACGGACGAACGACTGGTCCGGCCTCGTCGTCGAACCAGTGGCTTCTTCCCTGACCGTCAGCGCTCATGCCATCCCACTACCCGCCCGCGGGCAGATCGGTGCGCGGAGCGGTGCCGAGGTGCACCCCGACACGCTTGACGAGCAGCGTCATCTCGTAGGCGACGAGGCCGACGTCGGAGTCGGCGTCCGAGAGCACCGCGAGGCAGCTGCCGTCGCCGGCTGCCGTCACGAACAGGAAGGCGTCGTCGAGCTCGACAACGGTCTGCCGGACGTTGCCCGCCTCGAAGTGGCGGCCCACGCCCTTGGCGAGGCTGTGGAAGCCGGACGCGACGGCGGCCAGGTGCTCGCTGTCCTCGCGGGTCAGGTCCTTGGACACGCCCGTCGGCAGGCCGTCACCGGAGAGCACGAGGGCCTTGCGAATGCTGGCGACACGGTCCACCAGATCGTCCAGGAGCCAGTTGAGCTCGCCGGACTGGTTGGTCGCGGTGTGGCCGGTCGCCTTCGGTGCGGTCATCGACCGTCCCCCTTAGTCGTTCGTTGTGGTGCTGTGCCGGTGTGGGCGTCCTCGCCCTCGGCGTTCTCCTGCCGGCCGCGCTGCCAGCCGCGTTGGAGGGAGGCCATGCGGCTGCGGACCTCGTCCGCGTCCCGCTCGGCGAGCTCCGCACGGTCCTCACCCCGCTGCGCGGGGCCCTTCTTGAGCTGCGGAGCGAGGCTGGCCTGTCGCACGCGCCGGGGCAGCGGTCCCACGCCCGAGCTGGTCTGCGCTTGCGCGGTGGCCCGGGGCGAGGCTGGGTCTTCGGGGCCGCTCGACGCGATGGCGGGACGCCGGGAGCGCCTCGGGAGAGCCGGGGGCTCCGGCGGCTCACCAGGGCCGCGCCCAGTGGAAGGCGGAGCGTCGGCGCGGTCGCTGATCCGGTCGGGCGCGTCGGCTCCCTCGCTGTGGTGTCCGGTACTGCGACGGCGGGCCGGCAAGGGAGCGAGGCCGTTCGGCTCCGGGCGGCTCGGGCCCGGCGAAGGCTCAGGCTCCGGTTCCCCTCGCCTGGAGCGCTGCTCGGTGACCGGGCGTCCGTGCGAGCTGACCAGCTTGGGTGTCCGGCTGCGGCGGGGCAGCGGGACCGGGGCGCGCACCTCGTCGTCAGAGTCGGCCTGGGCCGGTCCGCCGTGGATGCCCGAGACCGGGCGCTGTTCGCCGAGCGGGCCCGTCGGCTCCTCCTCCGTGGCGGCGAGGGTGCGACGCGGGCGGAAGAGGCCGCCTCGCTCGGCTTCCTCGTCATCGAGCCCGTCCGGGAAGTCGCTGAGGGCGTCGAGATCGACGGGGGCTTCCAGCTCGACCGGGCCGTCGAGGAGCGACGCGGGCAGACCGGGCACGCGGGCCGGCACATGGGACAGGGCGGCCCGACGCGCCTCCTCCAGCTCGGCTTCCTTTGAGGGCGTGGGGCGGTCGAGGCGGAATCCGATGCCGTTGGTGTCCGGGACGTCGTCGGTGAGGAGCGCGTCGGGGATGAAGACGACGGCGGTGGTCCCGCCGTACGGCGACGGCTGCAGCGAGACCCGGACGTTCTGCCGCTGGGCGAGACGGCTGACCACGAACAGGCCGAGCCGGTCGGTGTCGGACAGTTCGAACTCGGGTGTCTCGGCGAGCCGGAGGTTGGCGTCCAGCAGAACGTCGGCGGCCATTCCCAGGCCGCGGTCGTGGATCTCCAGGGTGAAGCCGTTGGCGACACGCTCGCCGAGCACCTGGACGGCGGTGTGCGGCGGGGAGAACACCGTGGCGTTCTCCAGGAGTTCGGCCACGAGATGGGTGATGTCCGCGACGGCCGGGCCGGTGACGGCGACGCGGGGCAGCCGGCGGACCTCGATGCGCTCGTAGTCCTCGACCTCGGCGACGGCGGCACGGACGACGTCCATGAGCTGCACGGGTTTGCGCCACTGCCTGGAGGGCGCGGCGCCGGAAAGGATCACCAGGCCCTCGGCGTGCCGGCGCATACGGGTCGTCAGGTGGTCCAGGCGGAACAGGTCGGCGAGTTCGTCGGTGTCCTCGGTCCGGCGTTCCATGGTGTCGAGGAGGGTGAGCTGCTTGTGGAGGAGAACCTGGCTGCGGCGGGCGAGGTTGACGAACACCTCGGAGACGCCGGCGCGCAGTTCGGCCTGTTTGACGGCTGCCTCGACGGCGGCGCGCTGGAGGGTGTTGAGGGCCTGGCCGACCTCGCCGATCTCGTTCTTGTCGTACTCAAGGCGCGGGACCTCGGTCTCCACGTCGACCTGTTCTCCGGCGGAGAGACGGCGCATCACGCTGGGCAGCCGTACGCCGGATGCCTCGTGGGCCTCCAGGCGCAGCTGCCGCAGATCGCGGATGAGAGCGCGGCCGATGCGCACGGACAGGACGAGCGAGAACAGCAGGGCGAGCAGACCGAGGACGCCGGCGATGGCCGCCTTGATGATGACGCCCATCGCGACGGGACTGACACGGTCCTGATAGCGGGTGCCCGCCTCGTCGTTCATCTGGCTGAGTTCGTCGAGGACGCCGGCGGCGGCGGTGTCCCAGGTCTTGGCGTCGACGGTGCTGGGCCTGCCGGGCTCGGTGGCGATGACGGCCTGTTCGGCGTCGTGCAGTGGCGCCGTGGAGGCGTTCCGCCAGAAGCGTTCGTAGCGTTCACGCTCCGACGAGGGCAGGTCCACCAGGCTGATCTCGTACATGAGCGTGCGCTGGGCGACGAGATCGGAGACGTCGTGTATCTCCTCGCGGGAGAGCCTTCCGACCACGAGGGCGGAGCTGAGCAACGCGTCCTCGCGGGAGAGCAGCTCGCGGGCTCGGGTGGCGTTGAGAAGGGCGCGGGCCTGCTTGTCCATCGCCACGCTGTCGATCCCGTCGAGCGAGCCCAGCAGGGCGTAACAGGGGTCGACGAGACGGTTGTAGAGGTCGAGGGCCTTGGTGCGGGTGACCGTTCCGTCCTCGACGCTGCGGCGCAGGGGGCTGATGCCCTCGAAGGCGTCGAGGACGGCGGTCAGGCGCTCGCTGTCGCCCTGGTCCAGCCCGTCGCGGACGTCGGGGTCCTTGGCGTTCCTGCGGATCTCGGCGACGGCGGCGTCGGTGGCGCTTCGGGTGGCCCGCAGCGCGGTCAGGGCGTCCGAGGCCCGGCGATCGGCGAGATAGACCAGTGCCTGGCGGCGTTCCTGTTGCAGGACGCGGACGGCGTCCTCGGTGGAGTAGCCGATCTTCTCGACGAGGGACGACACCGTGAACAGCTGGGCCACACCTCGCCCTGTGAGTACCGTGGCGAAACCCCAGATGGCGGTCAGGGACACCAGCGGCACGAGAAGCAGCGCCACCATCTTCCGGCGGATCGACTTCCCGCGAAAGCGCATGGCCTCCCCCAGCTCAAACCCCCCAACCGGGCAGGGGGCACACCTGTGCGTCAACAATTGGCGCGAGCCTACTACCGACGCACAAGTAACTCGAAGAGACATCCGGAAGCTGAACTTCCGCACTGCCGACAAGACATGGGGAGTTGTCCGGGCATTGCGGGAGATTGCCTCCCGTGATCCCCCGGCGCCCGCACGGACCGATCCAGCCGGTCTGCGGGGCCAGTTGGCCGGAAATTTATCTTTCTCGGGAATCTTCGGGACGCGCCGATCGTCCTTCTGTACGGGAAAGGGGGCGGAATGAGCCACAGGAGCCGCATCCCGTCCCCGGGCGGCGTAAAACAGCGCAAGCCGGGCAGCCACTGGGGAGCCGAGTCTTCAGGCACGGGCAAGCGGTCTGCTGGCGGTGGGGAGTGACACGGTGATGGGCACGGCGGAGCGGCACGAGGCGGCCGAGGACGGCGCCACGGCGCATGTGACGGTGCGGCGCGGCACCGAGGCGCTGGATCGCGACATTCCGGAGGACGGACGCGAGGCGACAGACGGCGATCGAGATGTCCCGGTGGACGCGAACGCGGCGACAGCGAACGAGCGCGACACCTCCGTCGCCTCCGGCGTCGAGGCCGCGCGAGACGCGAGTGCGGCCGTGACAAGCGGCAGCGGGGCGAGCCGAGTCCGGTCGGCCCACCGGCCGTTGTGGGTGGAGGAGCCCGCCCCGCGGCCCCGGATGCCGGATCCGGTGCGGACGTCAGCCGTGCGAGCGGTGCTGATCATCGCGGTCACACTGATCCAGGCCATGGTGGCCTTCCTGTGCACCATGGCGGGATCGTGGCTGGCCTTCCCGATGGTGATCAGCAGTGTGGTCAGCACCGTGGTGGCAACCTGGGGTGCCCTGGACGTCTGGGTGACGCGCCAGGTGTGGAAGCAGCGCAACGGCGTGGTCTCGACGCCGAGCAGCACGGCACGCGCCCTGCGCCGTGAGCGGCGACGGGCTCGACGACAGGCACGCCAGGTCGAGCGCGCACAGGAGCGAATACGGCGGCAGGGTGGAGCCGGGCAGCTGTCGCACTCCTGAGCACGGTCGAACGAGCACGGTCGAACGGCGCGGAGCCGGAGGCCACACCTCGCATGAAGGGGCGTGGGCGATCCAAGGAGAGGACCGCGGTCATACGGGCCGCTGCGTCCTGACGCCGGTCGGCGAACTGATGAGTGCGCCGTACTGGTCCTTCCAGAAGCAAGACGCCCGGTCCTACGGACTCGGCGCCCGGACGTCGACCTGGGCTCCTTCACCGGTGGACCACAGACCGGCCGCGGCCTCATGGCGGCGGCCGGACCGTGAACGTTTCGTCGACCAGGTCGTACGCCGGGCCTCGGGCATCCGTCTGTGCGGGCCGGTCGACGAACGAGGGGGCAGACCGCGCCGCTGACTGCGGCGGGGCAGCGGGCGAGGGTTGAGACATGCGCAGCCACGGGACTTGAGGGTGGAGGGCTGCGCTCCGGTCGCACGAAGGACTCCTACTGGGCGACCGACATCCCCGTCGCGAACTCGGTCCCTCCGGGCTCGCCGAGGACCGCGAGTCGAAGCTCATCCGGCGGAACACCGACCCCGCACCCCAGGGGTGGTTCGCCTGACTCCCGGGTAGCAGCACGCTCATCACCCGTCCCTGATCACGGCATCCCCACCATCCACTGCCTCCCCCGCCCACGAGGAGTCCGCTCATGTCAACAACGGAGAAACCGACCGGTCCACACAGTCAAGACGACGCCGAACTCGCCGAGTTCGGCTACAAACCCGAACTCAAGCGCACGCTAGGCAACTTCCACACCTTCGCCGCCGGCATCAGCTACATCTCGATCCTGACCGGCACATTTCAGCTGTTCTACTTCGGCTACGGCAGCGGCGGCCCCGCCTACTGGTGGTCGTGGCCGATGGTCTTCGTCGGCCAGTTCATGGTGGCCCTCTGCTTCGCGGAACTGGCCGCCCGGTATCCCGTCGCGGGGTCCGTCTACAACTGGTCGAAGAAGATCGGCAATCCGCATCTGGGCTGGCTCGCCGGCTGGATGATGTTGATCGCGTCCATAGTGTCCATATCGGCCGTGGCACTGGCCTACCAGTTGACGCTCCCCCAGATCTCGTCGGCCTTCCAGATCGTGGGCGACGGCACCGGCACGTACGACGTGGCGACCAACGCGGTCATCCTGGCCGCGGTGTTGATCCTCTTCACCACCTTGGTGAACGCATTCGGAGTCAAGTTGATGGCGAGGATCAACACGGCGGGCGTGTTCATCGAGTTGATCGCCACCGTCGTACTGATCGTTCTGTTCGCCGTCCACATCACCCGCGGGCCGCAGGTGGTCATGGAGACGAACGGCACCGGGGCGGGCCACGGGGCCGGATACCTGGGCGCCTTCCTCGTGGCTTCGCTGGCGTCCGCGTACGTCATGTACGGCTTCGACACGGCCTCCTCCCTGGGTGAGGAGTGCCTGGATCCGTCGCGCAACGCGCCGCGTGCCATCATCCGCGCCATCGTGGCCTCCTTCGTCCTCGGCGGCCTGATCCTGCTGCTCGCGCTGATGAGCGTCTCCAGCCTGAACGGCGAGAAGCTGTCCACGGACGGCCTCC
Source organism: Streptomyces sp. NPDC028907 (assembly GCF_055564995.1). NCBI lineage: Bacteria > Bacillati > Actinomycetota > Actinomycetes > Kitasatosporales > Streptomycetaceae > Streptomyces > Streptomyces sp. NPDC028907. The sequence goes on along the minus strand of NZ_JBVHVE010000007.1, from coordinate 478,508 downwards.
AGTACGTCGTGCTCAACGTCCTCGGCCCAACGGCCGGCAAGGCGATGCTGTGGTGCGTGCTGATCGCCGTCACGGTGTGCGCCCTGGCGGTCCACACGGCCGCGATCCGGCTGGCGTTCGCGATGGCCCGGGACAACAACCTCCCGGGCTCCTCGAAGCTGGCCAAGGTCAGCCCGCGCTTCCAGACGCCGATACTGCCGACCGTGATCATCGGCGTCCTGGCGCTGGCCATCCTGGTGGTCAATATCCGCCAGCCACAGATCTTCACCGTCGTCACCAGCATCGGCATCATCATGATCTACCTCGCCTACCTCGGCGTCACCGCGCCCATGCTGGTGGCGCGACTGCGCGGCAAGTGGCAGCCGGCGGGCGGCGGCAAGTTCTCCCTGGGCCGGTGGGGGCTGTTGGTCAACATCGTCGCCGTGGTGTGGGGCGCGGGCATGACCCTCAACCTGATCTGGCCGCGCGCCTCGGTCTACAACGCGACGGCTCCCTACCACTGGTATCTGCGATGGGGCGCGGTGCTGTTCGTCGCGGTCATCGCGGGCGGCGGCTTCGCCTATTACTGGTTCGTCCAGCGGCACCGCACCGGCGTCCTCGCCGAGCACAGCCTGGAGACCACCGGCACGCCCATCAAAGAGGTCAACTCCGCGTGACATTCGATGAGTTCGGGGAGGGACTCGGTGTTGCCGACGGGTCGGTGAGGCCGGATCTGGTGACGTCAATCCGGGCATCACGACGATGCCGATCGGCGAGAAGTGCACGGGTCTGTTGAAGGAGGACGTCTGGACGTCTGATCAGCCGGCTGTCGCCGCGGGCCGTTTGTACATGCGCGTCGCCGTGATCTCACTGTGCACGGCCTCCCCCGCCTGGGGCTGCTGGGGCAGTCCCGGGCGGAGGTGTTCCTCCACGCTGATGTACTTCAGGCCCGCCCTGAGGTCGGCGTCGTTGCGCAGTCGGATGACCAGCGGGAACTCGGCCAGCGCGGTCGTGTCGAACAGGCCGGTGGTGTAGAGGAGCTGGACGCCGAGCGCGTCCGACACCGCGCGCTGGAGTTCCAGCAGGTAGGTGGCGTTGGCGCGGCCGATCGGGTTGTCGAGGAACAGGGTCCCTGCGTGCCGGTGCTTGTCCCGGCCCCGGTCGTTCGAACGCAGCGCGGCCATCGTGCAGTACAGGGCGATGGCCGCCGTCAGCAGCTGACCACCCGAGAAGACGTCGCCCATCTGCCCGACGGGCACGCGCTCGGCCCGCAGTACGGCGTCCGGCTTGAGGATCTCGACGGCGACGCCCTTCGGCTGGAGTGCCGCGGCGACGCCCCGCAGCAGCAGGGACATGCCGTCGCGCCGCAGGTCCGAGTTCTTCTTGACCGCGGCCCGGGTGGCCTCGTCGATGACCTCGCCCAGCCGTTCGGTGAGGGTGGCCTGGTCGGGCTCCTCGAAGCGGATGCGTAGGAACTCCTGCCCGGACCACTCGCCGAGCCCCTCGGGCAGGCGGGACAGCCGCTGGGCGGACCGCAGGGTCGTCAGCGCCGACTCGACCAGGCCGCGCAGCCGGTCCACGATCGAGTCGCGGTTGCGTTCCAGCTGCGCCAACTCGTCGGTGAGCACGCGGAGTCGGGGCGCGAAGGCGTCCGCCCACTTCTGCGCGTGCTCGGGCAGGGCGGAGCCGGGCAGCTCGCGGATCTGCTGGCGAGCGGGCGTGCGGACCTGCTCGTAGCGCGTGGAGTTGGCGTGCCGTACGAGCACGTCGCTCGCCTCGCGTACGGCGGCCTCGGCGGCGGAGAGGTCGGCCGCGCAGCCGCGCAACGACCGGCGGGCCTCGGCGGCGGACTGCCGGGCCTCCTCCGGGCTGCCCGGGTACGGCTCCGGCGTCTCCTGTTCCTCGTCCGAGATGTGCTCGCGCAGCAGGTCGCGCAGCATCGCGGCGATCTCGTCGAAGCCGCCGGCAGCGTCCTCGGCGGCGCGGTGCGCCTGGAGGAGTTCGGCGTGGGCCTCGCGGGCCTGCGCCAACGCCTCGGTGCGGGAGGCGAGTTCGGCGGTCGCCGTGCGCAGCAGAGCCTGCGCGTGCTCGGCGTCGCGCGGTTGGAGTTCCTCGGACAGCTCGGTGTGCGCCTCACCGTCCTCGGGCGCATGCCGCTCGGCCTCGCCGCGCAGCCGACCGAGTTGCTCACTCGCGCTGGACATACGGGTCTCCAGGAGCTGGACGAGCTCCTCCGCGCGCGTGGCGGCCGCCTGCCGGGAGGGGCCGTCGGAGCCGTCGGGCGACTGAAGGAGTTGTTCGGCCCGGGTGCGGACCTTGTTGCTCAGCCGGTCCAGCTCGGCGCGGGCCGCGCTCTCGTCGCTCTCCGCACGGGCCTGCTCGGCCCGCAGATCGGCGCCGACGCCGACCTTCTCGTACACCTGGGAGGCCGCCCGGTACGCCTCGCGCAGTGCGGGCAGGGACGACCGCGGGGCTTCGGCGTCCGCGTCCGTGTCCGGTACGTCGTCGGGGGCGCCGGCGATCTCCGAGCGCTCGGCGCGCAGGGTGCGCGCGGTGCGGCGCGCGTCGTCGGCGGCGCGCTGGGCGGCGCGGCGGTCCTCGTCGGCGGCGCGGGCGCGCTCCAGGCACACCTGGGCGCGGGCCTCGGACTCGGTGGCCTCGTCGGCGAGTTCACGCAGCTTGACCTGCCAGCCGGCCCGCTCGCGCAGCCGGAAGGCGAGTCCGGCCAGGGCGTCGGCGGCGCGCCGGGCCTTCTGTGCGGCCTCCTGTCGCTCGTCGCGGGCCTGGGCGGCCTCGGCGGCGGCTTCGTCGGCCTCGGCCCGCACGGTCCGCGCCTCGGCCAGTTCGGCCTCGGACTCCTCGGCGAACGCGCGCGCGTCCCGGGCCGTCCGCGCCAGCTCGACCAGGTGGCCGGCCGGGCAGCCGGTCCGCCAGGAGGCAAGCCGCGCCGCCAGTTCCCGGTCCTTGCCGAGCCGGGCGGCGAGCGTACGGATCTCCTCGTCCCGCTCGGTCGCCCGCGCGCGCAGCGTCTGCCGCTCCTCGTCGGCGGCGTGCTCGTCGTGCATGGCCGGGTTCGGCGGTACGAGGAAGACGTCCGCGTTCTGGGAGCCGGGCGCCGGGGTCGGGGCGAGCAGAGCCGCCGCCGTGCCGACCGCGACGGCCGAGCGGGGCAGCAGGGCCGCGTCGCCGAGCGCCTCGCGGGCACGCGCATGTGTGTCGGGGTCGGTGATGATCACGCCGTCGACGAGTTCGGGCCGGGCGGCCAGCACGCGCGCGTGGTCGGCGGGGTCGACGGCCTGGGCGAGATAGCGCCAGCCGGGCAGCGCCGGGATGCCCTGCTCGCCGAGGAACTCCACGGTGGCCAGCACGTCCGGGCCGGGCGGCAGCAGCCCGCCGTCACCGAGCGCGCCCAGGATGCGGGAGTCGTCGGCAGCCGCCGTGCGCAGTTCGAAGAGCTGCCGCTCGGCGGCGGATACGGCGTCGTCGAGCAGTTCGCGCAGCTCGTCGGCGAACCGGTCCAGGTCCTCTGGCGTCAGACCGCCTTCGGCGGCGGCACCAGAGGCGGCGTCCTGCGCGTCGTCGCGCGCGGTCGAGGCCCCCTTGCCGTCGTCCCCACTGCGCGGAGCGGGCACGGCTCCGCGCCGCCCGCCGGAATCGCCGGGCTCCCCGAACTCGCCGGTCAGACCGATCAGTTCGGCCAGCCGCTCCTCCGCCGCCAGCCCCTCGGCGAGCCGGCGCTCGGCGTCGTAGGCGCGCTCCGCGGCGGTCGCCGCGTCCGCCGCGCGGGCAGCCGTCAGCTCCGCGCGGGACTCGGTCGAGGCCGCCTCACGCGCGTGCTCCGAGGCGCGCCTCGATGCCTCGCGGGCGGTGTCCCAGGCGGCGACGGCCGACTTCTCGGCGTCGCTCGCCGCGAGGGCCGCGCGGGCCGGGTCGGCGTCGGGCGCGCTGTCGTCGAGCCAGCCCGCGCGCACGGCCTCGGCGGTCTCCTGCTCGACCTCGGACAGCCGCTGCTTCAGATGGCCGACCTCGCTGCGGGCCCGCTGCGCCTCGGTGGCGGCGGCGGTGGAGTCCCGGTACGCGCAGTCGCTGACCTCCTGAAGGGCGGCGGACCGCTCCTCCTCCTCGTTGGCGAGGGCCTCGGCGCCCTGCGCGGCAGATTGCAGGGCCCGTACGAGATCGACGGCGGCCTTGGCGCGGGCGGCCAGTGCGGGCGCCGCGTCCCGCTCTGCCTCCTGGATCGCGGCCGCGACGCGCGCGACGCGGTCGGCGGCGGCGCGGTGCCGCAAGGCGGTCTCGGCCGCCTGCCAGGCGGAGTGCAGGGTCCGCGCCTCGGCGAGCTCACGCTTCTGCGCGGCCGCCGTCTTCTCGGCTGCCGCGAGCGCCAACGAGGCGTGTCGGTAAGCGAGTTCGGCGGCGATCAGCGCGCTGCGTTCCCGCGCCGCCTCCGAGTGGGTGACGGCGTACGCGGCGGCGGTGACCCGCTGGGCGAGGTCGCCCGCCCGGACGCGTTCCTGAACTCCACGCGCGGACAGCCGCCGGGCGAGGGTCCGGGTCCGGCGCTCGGCTCCGGTGTGGATGTCACGCGCGCGTGAGCGGGTCTCGGCGGCCTCGACGATGCGTCCGAGCAGGTCGACGGACCCGGCGGTGAAGTCCCGTTCGGCGATCAGCTCGGCACGCCGGCCCAGCTTGTTGCCGAAGCCGCTGACCAGGTCGGCGAGGCCGTCGGTGTCGCGGGTGTCGGTCACGGCCCGCAGCAGCAGGTCGGTGAAGTCGGAGTCCTTCTTGACCGCGAAGAGGCCTGCGGCCTCACCCTCGTCGGCGTTCATCTCCCGCTGGTAGCGGAAGAGTTCGGGGTCGAGGCCGAGATCGCCGAGGTGCTCGATCCAGCGGTCGTGGATCTCCTCCCAGTGCACCTCCAGATGCGGATAGGCCTTGCCCGCCTCGGTGATGGCGTCCCGGAACCCCTTCATGGTGCGCCGGCGGCCCTGCGCGCCCGACTGGCCCTCGACGGGCGGCCGTACGGCGGTGGACTCGGCAACGGGCAGGTTGTCCAGGCTCAGTCCGGGGCCCGGCCGGAAGGAGTACCAGGCCTCGGCGAACTTGCGCGGGTCGTTGGAAACCTGGCGCCCCCGCCACTCGCTGACCTTGCCGACGACGACGCACTCGCCGGTGAGCGTGTGCTGCCACTCCAGCGCGACATGACCGCAGTCGTCGGCGAGCAGGAACTTGCGCAGCACTCCGGAGCTGGCGCCGCCGAGGGTGTTGCGGTGGCCCGGCAGCATCACGGAGAAGATCAGCTTGAGCAGGACCGACTTGCCACCGCCGTTCTCAAGGAAGAGCACCCCGGCGGGAGCGGGCCGGCGCGGCGGCCCGACGGGCTCCTCCTCGAAGAACTCCGTCTGTGTGGGCGCGGGGTCGGGCACGGGCTCGCCGACACCGCGCAGGTCCAGCACGGTGTCGGCGTAGCGCGCACCGGCCGGCCCGATGGAGTAGAGGCGGACCCGGGACAGCTCGTACATGGCGGACTCTCGTAAGTCTTCGGCTAGGTCTTGGGCGGATCAGGGACGTTCGGGGATTCAGGTGGAAGGGACTCGGGTGGAGGAATTCAGGCGCCGAGGATTCAGGCGGAGTGGAACGGCAGCCCGGCGTCGGCCACCAGGTCCAGGTCGTCCGTGTCCTCGGCGGCCAGCAGCGTCGGTGTGCCGTCCGTGACCGGGACCACGCCCAGCTCCAGCAGTTCGGCCATGGCGGCGGCGCCCGCCATGTCACGCACCTGGAGCTGGTAGCGCGCCGTGGTGCGGTAGGTGCCGCCGTTGTCGTCACCGGTGCGCTGCAGGAAGCCGGAGTCGGTGAGGAAGGCGGCCGCCTTGCCGACGATGCCGGTGGTCGAACCAGCGAGTCTGCGCGCGTCCTTGGTGGCGCCGGTGGCGCTGCGTCTCACCCAGATCCGCCAGGCGGCCTCCAGTCCGGGCGCGTCCGTCGCCGGGTCGGTGTTCTCGCCCTGTTCGTCGGCGCGTTCCTCCAGCCGCCGGCACGCCTGCCGTACGAAGGCGTCGACGCCGTTGACCGTCACGCGCCCGATGTAGCCGTCGTCGGCGAGGTCCTCGGGCCGGGGGAACGCCATCGCGGCGATGGCGAGATGGGCCAGGCCGTGCAGGAACCGGTCGCTGCCGTCGGCGGAGGTACGACGCGCGTAGTCGCCCATCCGGACGGCGAACACGGAGTCCTCGGCGGCCGTCACGGCCATCCCCGCGCGCGGGGACACCTCCAGCACGACGAGTCCCAGCCCGGCGGCGACGGCGTCCGCGAGCCGTGCGAACGGCGGGTCCTCCCGGTAGCGCCGCAGCAGTTCCGCGTACTCCTGGTCGCGTGCGGGTTGCAGCTTCGGCTGGAGGCCGAAGGCGACCAGCCGGGCCGCGTCGGCCGCGTCGGCGGGGGTGACGGCGGCGGTCGCCGACGGGGCCGGGGCCTCGGTGTCACTCCATTCGACGTGCTCGCTCACGGTCGGTGCTCCTTGCTGCGCTGTCGCTCACTCATGCTGCTTCCGTCCTGTCCGCCGCCATCCCGGCCGCGTCCAGCAGGGCCGTCCCGACGATGAGGTCGGCTCCGCCGAACTCGGGATCGTCCAGCTCGGTCCCGTCGTCCACGGCGAAGAGCAGCTTCTGCTCGCCCTGCCGGTAGGCCGTGCCGACCGGCGGGCTGGCCGCGTGAACGGCCAGCAGTGCGACGAGGTACGGCAGATCGGGGTCCTGCCGGCGCGCCTGGGCCAGCAGCCCGGAGAGTCTGCGCGGCGCGTCGGCCGGCAGGTCCAGCAGCTCCGTCGCCGCGGCCAACTGCTCCTCGCTGAACCGGCTGTCGTCCGGCGTCGCGATGAGGTCGGGCTCGGGCATCTCGGCGCCCAGGTGCTCCCGCTCCACGGGCGGCGTCAGCAGTATGTCGACGAGATCGCCCACCCGCACCGACACCGGCGTGCGCAACCCGGTCCCGCGCGCGAAGAAGGCGTCCGTGACCTTGACGGACTGCTCCAGGGGCAATGGCAGGACGGGGGCCACGAGATGGCCGTACAGGTCGATCCCCGACGTCGTCATCGGCGTCGCGAAGGCCTGTCGGTCCTGTTCGGCGCGGAACAGCGGTCCGGCCTCCAGCAACCGTGACTGCAGCTGCGTGTGGCGTCGGATGCAGTCCTTGACGATGTCGACCAGCTCGGCGGCGCGCCGCTTGTGCTCCGGGTCCTCGGTCTCGTCGCGGGCCTTGCGGATGTTGGTGAGGATCGCGTTCTCGTGGCGGTACCGGTCGGCGACGTGGTCGAGGGCCTCGGCGATCATGTCCGGCACGGCGTTCAGCCAGTCGACCGCGCGGACGTTGCGGCGGGTCGCGTCCAGGGCCCTGCGGAGGGTCTCGGAGTACTGCACGGTCCGGTACCGGGCCTGCTCGGCGGCCAGCTGCGCGTCGGCCAGGCGGCCGCGGTTGATCAGCACCTCCAGCTTGACCTCGGCGGCGATCTGGGCGCTGGTGACGTCGGTGTCGAGGGCGCCGACCAGGACGTTGACCGCCTCGTCCGTCGTGCGGAGGTACACGGTGCCGCCGGGCCCCGGCACCTCCTCGATCAGCTTGAAGTCGTAGTCCCGGCGGACATAGCTGCCATCCGGCGCGAAGGTGCCGTACACGGCACGGAAGCCGCGGTCCACGCTGCCGACGTTGATCAGGTTCTCCAGGACCCAGCGGGCCACCCGCTCGTGCTCGGCGACCGGGCGCCGCGGGGCCTGGGCGGCGATGCGCGGGATGAGCCGGGCGACGATCTGGTCGTGGTCGGCGCCCGTGTCGAAGTCCATGTTCAGTGTGACCAGGTCGATGGCGGCGAGGGCTACCTCGGCCATGCCGTACACGGAGTACTCACCGGCGAGGTTGGTCTTGCGGGCGTCGAGGTCGTGCAGCGGCGCGGTGCACGCGAGCGCGCGCAGCCGCCGCGCCAGGCCCTCGTCGGCGGCCGGGCCCGGAGCCGGGCGCGGCCCCGCGCTGAGCTGGGGCGGAACACGGTCCGTCGGTGCAGGCGAAGTCACGGTGCACAGACTAGGTCCTGGGTCTGACATCGACCCAAACGACGGCCTCCGCCGGAGGAGCCGCGGTCGCGGGCCCCCCGGCTACGGGGCGCTCACCCGTCGCCGGTAGACCTCCACCACTCGCTCCAGCGAATCGTCGAGGTACACCGCGAGCAGCTGCTCGGCCTCGCTCCTGTCCCCGGCCTCCAGGGCCCGCAGGATCTCCCGGTTGCGCGCGAGGTACGGCTCGTGCAGCCGACGCGGATCGTCCACCACGTGGAAGGCCAGGCGCAGCTCCGCGAAGACGCTGCGCATCAGCTCGTCCGTGCGGGCGCTCCCGGCGAGGGCGACCAGTTCCCGGTGGAAGTGGATATTGGCCGTACCCACACCTTTCCAGTCATCCTCGGCGGACGCCCGGCGGCCTTCCCCGACGGCCGCCGCGAGCCCGTCCAGACCGTACGGCGGCGCGCCGAGGCCCCGTACGACGGCGCATTCGACGAGGCGTCGGGTGCGGTAGATGTCCTCGACGTCCTCGACGGCGAGGACCCGTACGAACACGCCCCGGTTCAGCTCGTGCACCAGCAGCCGTTCATGGGTGAGCAGCCGGAACGCCTCGCGCAGTGTGTTGCGGGACACACCGAGCGCCCCTCCGATGCTGTCCTCCGACAGCCGGGTGCCGGGTGGGAAGAACCCTTCGGCGATACGGCTCCTGAGGATGTCCGAGACCCGTTCCGCGGTGCTCGTGCGGCCCAGGAGGGCACGGTCGTCGGCCAGTCCGCCCAGCTGCTCTGCCATGCCCGGAATTCAACCGCAGACACGAGAACGAAACAACGGGGGTATTGAAGGATCGTTCAACGATCCTCTACCTTGCTGCTCACCGTTTAGCTCAGTCCCGCACCCTCCGTCCCTCTCTGCGAGGTGCCCATGAGCACGACCCCTCCACCGCAGGCCCTGACCGACACCCACTCCACCACCGACGAACGCGCCGACGACGACGGCGCGTTCGCCTGGCTGCGCGCCCTGGGTCCGCGTGGCCGCCGCGCCTTCGCGGGCGCGTTCGGCGGCTATGCCCTGGATTCATACGACTACTTCACGCTGCCGCTCAGCATGGTCGCGCTCGCCGCGTACTTCGGCCTGGACAGCGGCCAGACCGGCCTGTTCACCACGGTCACGCTGGTGGTCTCGGCGGTCGGCGGCGCCCTCGCGGGCGTACTGGCCGACCGGATCGGCCGGGTCAGGGCGCTGATGATCACGGTGATCACCTACGCGGTCTTCACCGTCGCCTGCGGCTTCGCGCCCAACTACGAGACGCTGCTGGTCTTCCGCGCCCTCCAGGGCCTCGGCTTCGGCGGCGAGTGGGCGGTCGGCGCGATCCTGGTCGCCGAGTACGCGAGCGCCAAGCACCGGGGCCGCACTCTCGGCGCGATCCAGAGCTCCTGGGCCGTCGGCTGGGCGCTGGCCGCGATCATGTACACGCTGGTCTTCTCGCTCGCCGACGACGACCTGGCCTGGCGCGTGATGTTCTGGACCGGCGCGCTGCCCGCCCTGCTGGTCATCTGGATGCGGCGCCGGGTGCACGACGCGCCGGAGGCGGTGGCCGTACGCGAACAGAGTTCCGAGAAGGGCTCGTTCACCGCCATCTTCAAGCCCGGCCTGCTGCGGACGACGGTCTTCGCCGTGCTGCTCTCCACCGGCGTCCAGGGCGGCTACTACACCCTGGCCACCTGGGTGCCGACGTATCTGAAGACCGAGCGCGACCTGTCGGTCGTCGGCACCGGCGGCTATCTGACGTTCCTGATCTCGGGTGCCTTCATCGGCTATCTGACCGGTGGTTACCTCACCGACCGACTGGGCCGCCGGCGCAACATCTGGCTCTTCGCGCTGCTCTCGGCCGTCTGCATCCTGGCGTACGCGAACCTCCCGGACGGCGCCAACACCCTGCTCCTGGTGCTCGGTTTCCCGCTCGGGTTCTGCATGTCGGCGATCTTCAGCGGCTTCGGGTCCTACCTGAGCGAGCTGTACCCGACGGCGGTGCGCGGCACGGGACAGGGCTTCACGTACAACACCGGCCGCGCGGTCGGCGCCGTCTTCCCCACCACGGTCGGTTTCCTCGCCGACAGCTGGGGTGTGGGCGGCGCGCTGGTCTTCGGCGCGATCGGCTACGGCATCGCCGCGCTGGCCCTGCTCGGGCTGCCGGAGACCCGCGGGAAGGAGCTGGTGTGAACCGCGCGCAGGACCGTCCGGTCACTCTCGCGACGGCGGACCAGCCGGTCACCGCCGTCGACGAGCACGCGCACGCGTGGAGCCCCGCGAGCGCCCGCACCCGCTTCCGGGAGGGCCTCACGGGCCCCACGGCCGGGGTCGCGGCGGGGCACACGCAGGTCAATCTGATCTCGGTGCCCGCCGACTGGGCGTACGACATGCTGCTGTTCTGCCAGCGCAACCCCAAGCCCTGCCCGGTCCTCGACGTCACGGACGCCGGTTCCTGGACCACCGTCCTCGCGAACGGCGCCGACCTGCGCACCGATCTGCCGCGCTACCGGGTGTGGCGGGACGGCGAGTTGGTGGAAGAGCCGACGGACGTGCGTGCGCACTGGCGGGGCGATCTGGTGTCGTTCCTGATCGGGTGCAGTTTCACCTTCGAGTCGGCGCTGGCCGGGGCGGGCGTCCCGATCCGCCATGTCGAGCAGGGCCGCAACGTCCCGATGTACGTCACGACTCGGCAGTGCCGCCCGGCGGGACGGCTGCACGGCCCGATGGTGGTGTCCATGCGCCCGGTGCCGCCGCAGCACGTGGCGGCGGCACTGCGCGAGACGGGCCTCCTGCCCGCGGTGCACGGCGGCCCCGTGCACTGCGGCGATCCCTCGGCACTCGGCATCACCGACCTCGGCCGCCCCGACTTCGGCGACCCGGTCGACCTGGAGACCGACGACATCCCGATGTTCTGGGCCTGCGGAGTGACCCCGCAGGCCGCCGTGACGGCCTCGCGACCGCCGTTCGCCATCACCCACGCACCGGGCCAGATGTTCCTGACCGATGCCCGCGACGAGCAGTACCGCATCGTCGCCTGACCACCGGACTGAGGAAACGACGGAACTCATGACCTCGATCGATCTCAACGCCGACCTCGGCGAGGGCTTCGGCCGCTGGCAGCTCACCGACGACGAACGCCTGTTGTCCGTCGTCACGAGCGCCAACGTGGCCTGCGGCTTCCACGCCGGGGACGCGGCCACCATGCGGCGGGTGTGCGAGCAGGCGGCCGAGCGCGGCGTACGGATCGGCGCCCAGGTCTCCTACCGGGACCTGGCGGGGTTCGGGCGGCGCGCGATGGAGGTGCCGCCCGCCGAGCTGGCGGCCGAGGTGGCCTACCAGATCGGCGCCCTGGAGGTGTTCGCGCGAGCGGCGGGCACGCGCGTGTCGTATGTCAAGCCGCACGGCGCGCTCTACAACCGGGTCGTGCACGACGAGGAGCAGGGCGCCGCGGTCGTCGAGGGCGTGCTCCTGGCGGACGCCACGCTGCCCGTGCTCGGCCTGCCCGGCTCGCGCCTGCTGGAGCTGGCCGCCAAGGCCGGACTCCCAGCCGTCACGGAGGCGTTCGCGGACCGTGCGTACACCGAACAGGGCACGCTCGTGCCGCGCGGCCAGGACGGCGCCGTGGTCACCGATGCGGAGGCCGTCGTGGAGCGCTCGGTGGGGCTGGCCCGCGCGGGCCTGGTCACCTCCCGCTCGGGAGCCCGGGTCGAGGTACGCGCGCGTTCCCTGTGCCTGCACGGGGACACGCCCGGTGCCGTGGAGCTGGCCCGTCGGGTGCGAGCGCGGCTGGAGGAGTCGGGCGTCCGGGTGGAGGCCTTCGTATGAGGGCGCTGCCCGTCGGCGACGACGCCCTGCTCGTCGAGGTGGCCTCGGGCGAGGAGGCCCGGGCGCTGCACACGGAGTTGCTGCGGCGCCGCGCGGAGGGCTCGCTGTCGGTCGGCGAGATCGTCCCCGCCGCGCGGACGGTCCTGCTCGACGGCCTCACGGATCCGGCCCGCCTGGCCTGCGAACTGACCACCGCCGCGATACCGCCCGCTCCCCCACACGCCCGTGAGGTCGTCGAACTCCCGGTGCGCTACGACGGCCCCGACCTCACCGACGTGGCCGCGCACTGGGGCGTCGCGCCGCACGAGGTGGCCCGGATCCACGCGGCCACCGAGTTCAGCGTCGCCTTCTGCGGCTTCGCGCCCGGGTTCGGCTATCTGACCGGTCTGCCGCCGCGCTACGACGTCCCGCGCCGGGCCACCCCGCGTACGGCCGTCCCCGCCGGCGCGGTGGCGCTGGCGGGTCCGTACACGGGTGTGTACCCGCGCTCTTCGCCGGGCGGCTGGCAGCTGATCGGCACCACGGACAGCGTGCTGTGGGACCACACCCGCGTGCCGGCCGCGCTGCTGTCGCCGGGCACGCGCGTGCGCTTCGTTCCGGTGAGGAACTCATGACCGACCGCGCGCTCGGCGTCGTACGCGCCGGGGCGCTCACCACCGTGCAGGACCTCGGCCGCCCCGGACACGCCCACCTCGGCGTGCCCCGCTCGGGTGCGCTGGACGGGCCGGCGGCGGCGCTGGTCAACCGGCTGGTCGGCAATGCGCCCGAAGCCGCCGTGCTGGAGACCACGCTCAACGGCTGTGCGGTACGGCCTCGCTCGGCAGTGACCGTCGCGGTCGGCGGGGCGCCCTGCCGCGTCAGGGTCGACGGACGCCCGGTCGCCTGGGGCGCTGCGGTGCGCGTACCCGCCGGCGCGCTCCTGGACGTCGGCGCGGCCGGCTCGGGCGTTCGGAGCTACGTGGCCGTCTCCGGTGGCATCGCCGTCGAGCCGGTCCTCGGCAGCCGCTCCACGGACCTCCTGTCCGGCCTCGGCCCACCGCCCCTCACGGACGGCACGGTGCTCCCCCTGGGCCGGCCGACGCGGCTCCACGCGCGCGTGGACGTCGCCCCGCAGCCGGCGCCGCCCGCCGAACTAGTCCTGCGCGTGACACCGGGCCCGCGCGACGGCTGGTTCACGCCGGCGGCGTTGCGCGCCTTCACCTCCCGCGCGTACCGCGTGTCCCCCGCGAGCAACCGCATCGGGCTGCGCACCGAGGGCCCCGCCCTGGAGCGGGCGGTCACCCGCGAACTCCCCAGCGAGGGTGTCGTCCTGGGCGCGGTCCAGGTCCCGCCCGACGGCCGTCCGGTCGTGTTCCTGGCCGACCATCCGACGACGGGCGGCTACCCGGTCATCGCCGTCGTCCGCGCCACCGACCTCCCGGCCACCGCACAGGCGGTGCCGGGCACCCCGGTGCGCTTCGTGGCCGTACGGCGTCGCTGACCCCGCGCTCCGCCACGCACGCGTGCGCTACGCCGCCTCCGGCGCGGGCTGCTGCCCCGCGACCGAGCGCGGCCCGGGCACCGCCAACCCCTCCGGCAGGGGCCACTGCCCCGACACCGACCGGGGCTCCGGTAGGAGACGCTCCGGCACGGGCCGATCCATCACCGACCGTGGCTCCGGCACGGGCCGCTGCTCCGGCGACGGCATCCGCTGCTCCGACACCGGCGCCGCCAGCGCGGCCAGCGCCGCGGACACCGACTGCGCCGCGCGCAGGTCGAGCCGGCCGCAGGTGCCGTTCGCGCGGTGCTTCGTCTCGGTGACGGCGAGGCGCAGCAGCTGGGGCAGCAGGTCGTTGCAGCGCCGGACCACCCAGGCGGTACCGGCGGTGGCCAGCCACAGCAGGCTCGCCGCCCTGGTGGGTGGCGGGAATTCGGGCTCGGCCGAAGGCGCGGCGCCGGTCGCGATGCCCCGCCCGGCCAGCATCGCGTGGAAGCGCAGCGCCAGTTGCCGGTGCCCGCGCTCCCCGGGGTGCAGCCGGTCCGAGCTCCACATCGCGCGCTCGCCGATCCAGTCGTCGTCGACGGCGTGCAGATGTACGGCCCCGTACCGCTCGGACAACGTGTGGACCACCGTGTTGACCGCCCGCTGCCGTCGGGCCAGCGGGTTGCCCAGCACGCCCGGCAGCCCCAGCATCGTGCCCGGGTCGGGCAGACAGGCCGTGAGCACGGCGGTGCCCTGCCGGGCGAGGGACACGTAGACCTTGTCGAGGCGCTCGGCGATCTTCTCGATGTCGTAGGTGCCGCGCAGCGTGTCGTTGACGCCCACGACGACGGACGCGACCTGCGGGCGCAGGGCCAGCGCGGCGGGCAGCTGGGTCTCCAGCACGTCCCGCGTCTGTGCCCCGCTGACGGCCAGGTTGGTGAACTCGGCGGAGGGTTCGGACAGCCCGGCGGCGAGCAGCGCGGCCCAGCCGCGCCACCCCTCCCCGACGGGGTCGCCCACCCCCTCGGTCAGCGAGTCCCCGAGCGCGACGAACCGGAGCGGTCTCATGCCACGCCCTCCGCACGCGCGAAGGGGCGCACCGGCACCGCCGCGTCGTGCGCGGTGAGGAAGGCGTCCACCGCCGTGCCCCACCCGAAGCGCTCCGCACGCGCGCGTGCCGCCTCCCGGCGCTCGCGCTCGGGACGGGCCAGCAGCGTCTCCACCGCGTCCGCGAAGGCGTCCCCGTCGTTGGCCGCGGTTGCCCCGGCGGAGCCGATCACCTCCGGCAGCGCGGACGACGAACTCGCCACCACCGGCGTGCCGCAGGCCATGGCCTCCAGCGCGGCGAGCCCGAAGGTCTCGGCGGGCCCGGGGGCCAGGCAGATGTCGGCAGAGGCCTGGAGCGCGCCGAGCAGGCTGCGGTCGGCGACATGCCCGAGGAACGTCACCGGCAGGTCGCGTTCCCGTGCCCGCTGTTCGAGCCGGGCGCGCAACGGACCGTTTCCGGCCACCACGAGCACCGCGCGCACCCCGCGTCCGCGCAGCGACTCCAGGGCGTCCAGCGCGGTGCCGGGCCGCTTCTCCACGGAGAGCCGGGAGCACATCACGAGCAGCTTCTCGTCGGCACGCGCGTGTGTCTCGCGCAGCGCCGCGTCGCGCAGGGTGGGACGCCGGTTCATCAGATCGACGCCCAGCGGGGCCCGTACGACGTTGCGGGCGCCGATCCGCACGAACTCCCGCTCGGCGAACTCGGTGGTGCACACGACCTTCGAGTACGTGTGGGCCGTACGGACGTTGAGGGCGTCGGCGGCGCGCCGGGACAGGTTCTCCGACAGGCCCCAGGTGCGCAGCACGCCGTCGGCGGTCTCGTGGGAGACCATCACTGCGGGGACCCGGGCGCGGCGGGCCCACCTGCCGGTCCAGCGCAGCGTCGTACGGTCGGAGACCTCCAGGCGGTCGGGGGCGAGTTCCTCCAGGAGGGCCGCGACCCGCCGCTTGTCGAGGAGCACGCGGTAGCCGCCGGTGCCGGGCAGCATCGGCCCGGGCAGGGTGATCACGCGGCCCTGCTCGGTCTCGCAGTCGGTGTACTTCTCGCCCGGCACGACGAGGACCGGGTCGTGCCCGGCCAGCTTGAAGCCCTTGCCGAGCTCGCGCAGTGCGGTCCGCAGCCCTCCGGAGGCGGGGGCGACGAAGTTCGCCAGCCGGACGATGCGCAGCGAGGCGTTGACCGGCGTGTTCGTGGACGTGTTCATCGAGCTGTTCATACCGCCACCGCCGGCCTCCGTGCCTTCAGCACGGCCTCGTAGTGGTCGATCAGCTGATCGCCGATGGCCGCCCAGGTGCGTCCCTCGACCGTGGCACGTGCGGCGGCCCCGTACGCGGCCCGCAGCGCGGGGTCGGCGACCAGGGACCGCACGGCGTCCCGTACGGCGTCGGCGTCGCGCGGCGGCACCAGGAGCCCGGTGCGGCCGTGGTCGACCAGGTCCAGCGGGCCGCCGGCGGCGGGCGCGACGACGGGCACGCCGCTCGCCATGGCCTCCTGCACGGTCTGGCAGAAGGTCTCGAAGGGGCCCGTGTGGGCGAAGACGTCGAAGGAGGCGAAGATCCGGGCGAGGTCGTCGCCGCCGCGGCGGCCCAGGAAGACCGCGCCGGGCAGCGCCTCGGCGAGGGCGGGCCGGCTCGGCCCGTCGCCGACGATCACGACCTTCACGCCCGGCAGTCCGCACACGCCGGAGAGCAGGTCGATGCGCTTCTCGGGGGCGAGCCGCCCGACGTAGCCGACGATGGTCTCGCCGTTCGGGGCGAGCTCGCGGCGCAGCGCCTCGTCCCGGCGTCCGGGGCGAAAGCGCGCGGTGTCCACGCCGCGTGCCCACAGCCGCAGCCGGGGCACCCCGTGGGTCTCCAGATCGCGCATGGACGCGCTCGACGGGACGAGGGTGAGGTCGGCGGCGGAGTGGACGGACCGTATGCGCCGCCAGGCCGCGGCCTCGCCGGCGCCCATGTAGGTGCGGGCATATCCGGCCAGGTCGGTCTGGTAGACGGCGACGGCGGGAATGCCGAGCCGGGCGGCGGCGGCCATGCCGCGCACACCGAGGACGAAGGGGCTGGCCAGGTGCACGACGTCGGGCTGATGCTGGATCAGCGCGGCGGCGAGACGCCGGCTGGGGAGCGCGACCCTGACCTGGGGATAGCCGGGGAGCGGGAGGGAGGGGACATGGACCACGGGGCAGGGCGCCAGAGCGGCGGCCGCCTTGTTCCCGGGAGCGGGGGCCGGGGCGACGACGATGGGGGCGTGACCGCGATCGACGAGGTGTCGGGCGGTCTGGAGCGCGCAGTGGGCCACGCCGTTCACATCGGGGGGAAAGGATTCGGTCACGATGACTACACGCATACCGGTGTTGTCGCCGTGCTGGACGTGGCCGCGTCAAAGTGGATCTTTCCGAACGACAAACGTCCCATGAGCGTTCCGCTGCGCCCCCGAGCGGGTCAGGCCATGTCCATGCACGCCTGACCCGCAGGTCATCCGGAGTTCACCCGGCGGGCGGATCTCCGCGAAGTTCACAGCGCGGACACATGCCCGCCCGAGGGTCAGCCGGCGGGCGTGTCCGGCCCGATGCGGCTGCGTACGGCCGTCTGCACCTCGGCCTCCTCGGCCGGATCGGCGGCCAGCCGGCGCAGTCGCTCGACGACGCGCGTGTCACCGGTCTCGGCATGCCGGGCGGCGATCTCGCGGGTGGTCTCCTCGCAGTCCCAGAGGCACTCGACGGCGAAGCCGGACGGGAAGGAGGGGTCGGTGGCGGCCAGGGCACGGGCGGTGCGGCCGCGTAGATGGGAGGAGGCGGTCTCGCGGTAGATATGGCGCAGGACCGGGGCGGCGCAGACGATGCCGAGCCGTCCGGTGCCGTCGACGAGGGTCCACAGGGTCGGGGCGTCGGGGCCTTCGCCGCGTACGGCCTCCCGCAGGGCCGCCAGGACCAGGTCCTTGTCCTCGGCTCCGCCCCGGCAGGCGAGCATGCGTCCGGCGGCGGCGCCCAGCTCGTCGGGCCGTCGCGCCCAGCCACGCGCCCGCTCGACGGCGGCGATGCTGCGCATCCGTTCGAAGGCGTCGACGGCGGCCTCGACGACCGCCGACGAGCCGGTGACCACGGCCGCCTCGATCAGATCGAGGGCCTCGGGATCATTGCTGTCGGCGAGGTAACGCAAGGCGGTGCAGCGGGCTCCGTCGGTGCCGTCCTTGGCGGCGGCGACGATGTCCGGCCGGTCCTCGGGGCCCGCGACGGCCATGAGACACCGCGCGGCGGGCACATGGAGGGCCGCTCCGCGCTCGATGCCCTGCTGGGCCCACTCGAAGACCGCCTGCACGCTCCACCCCGGACGGGGCCCGGTAGGTCGCATCTGCCGCTGCCAGCGGTCGAAACAGCCTGCCTCGTGCGCGGCACGCACACGCGTGGCGATCGATGGGCGCGGATCCTCCGCCCACAGCCGCCACGGCCGTGGCTCAAAAGCATCGCGTACGGCGGTGGCCAGCTCGGCCTCGCCCTCGGGATCGGCCGGGAACCGCGCGAGGACGGGCGCGGCGAGGGCACGCAGGCCCGCGTCGTCGTCCCTGAGCGCGAGCTCGTCCAGGGCCCAGGCCCAGTTGGAGCCCGTGGCGGCGTACCTGCGCAGCAGCTGGAGCGCGTCCCGCCTGCCGTAGGAGGCGAGGTGGCCGAGGACGGCCAGGGCCAGCCCGGTGCGTGATTCCTCGGTGTCGAGGACGTCCTCGACGTCGAAGAGGTGCGCTTCGATCTCGTCCAGCTCGCCGCTGAGGTCGAGGTAGAGACGGGCGTAGTACAGGGAGCGGTTCTCCACCTGCCAGTCGTGGCGGGGGTCCCGCAGCACACAGTGGTTCAGGGCCGCGAGCGCCTCGGCGCGCGGGGCGGTGAGCGCGTGCAGTGTGCCGTCGCCGCGGCCCCGCTGGAGCAGGCCGAGCAGCGTACCGCTGGGCGCTATGACCGGTTCGAACATGGGAAACAGCCTCACATCAAGCGTCGACGCAACCGGGGTTCCTGCTTCACCTGGCCGCGTGACAACACGTCGGGGCGCCCGCCGTTTCCTGCTTGCTGTAGACCATCTTCCTCTGCCTCTCGTCGGTGGCCCATGCGGACCGCATCACGGCCCGCGCGGTGCGGCAACACCTGCCCAGCCATCGCGTCCGTGAATCACGACGTCATGATGACTCGGCACTTACATCTACCGCGACCGAAATTTCGGCGGCCCTGTACCGCCTCCCCCGTTTTCCATGTTTTAGCTGGTCAGATCATTCGGATCAGTGTGCGCCGAACAGCTCGAGCAGTTCGGTCTTGCCGAACATGCGGGCGGTGTCGACGGCCGACGGAGTGCCCGCGGCCGGGTCGGCGCCGGCCTCCAGAAGGACCTTGATCACTTCCGCCTCACCCTTGAAGACGGCACCGGCGAGTGGCGTCTGCCCCCGGTCGTTGACGCGGTCACCCTCGGCACCCCGGGCGAGCAGGGCGCGGACCGCGTCGGCGTGGCCGTGATAGGCGGCGAGCATCACCAGGGAGTCACCGCGGTCGTTGGTGAGGTTGGCGGGAACACCCGCGTCGACGTACGCCACGAGCGCCTCGGTCTGCCCCTGCCGGGCCAGATCGAAGATCTTGGTCGCCAGCTCCACGACCTCTGGGTCGGGGGCATCAGTCATCGGCCGGACCGCCTCTCACTACAACACGGGGACTGCGGGAACTGCTGGTGCTACGGAACTGCTGGGGAGCACGGGTACGACCGGCGAGCGGTGTCGGCCGTACGAGTGATTCGCCAGGGTACTGGCTCGCGCGGCACATGACCCGATGCGTCCGCGGCAAAGATCATCGCAGACACGGCCGGACGCATCACCCAAGCTCATCCAGTCAAGGACACTCCGCCAACAGTAGGAAATCTGCGGAATTTCACCCAGTTGCACCTTTTATCGTATGGATACATCCTGTGAGCCTGGAAGTACTCATGGTGACTGTCCCCACCAAAACCAGGAGCACTCACATGATCCTCTCCATCTCAGGCGTCGTACTGCTCGGCATCGTCGTCTTCATCTTCTTCCGCAAGGACGGGCTGAAGGCGTCCCACGCCCTGATCTCAGCCCTGTTCGGCTTCTATCTGGCCAGCACGGCCATCGCCCCGAGCATCAAGGCCGGCGGCGAGAGCCTGGCGAGCCTCCTGGGCGGCATCCAGTTCTGACGCCGCCCGTCCCGCCCGTACGCACCTCCAGGAGACAGCAGTGGCCCGCCGCCCCCTCCCCCGCATCCTGAGCACAGGCAGCGCGCAGATCGCCCGAAGCCGGGAGCTGGCCCGGGCGCAGCTCACCCGTAGCCGGGAACTGGCCCGGACGGCGAGCGACAGCGCCTCTGACGTCCTCCATCCGCTGATCACGATCACCCGCGGTCTGCGCCGGCTGGCCTCGGCCGGACGGCGCAGGTGGGCCGACACCCCCAAGGACAAGCGCGGACCGCTGCTGTTCCTGGTGGCCTCGGTGATCCTGGTCGTGGCGCTGGTGCCGTACGGACCGCTGCTCGCCGTCATCACCCTGATGGCGGCGGCAGCCTGGCAGGGCAGGGACCGCGCACCGGCCACGCCCGAAGGGCCTGACGAGTCCCAGACGGAACGGCTGCGAGCGCTGTACGAGGCGCTGGTCCCGTACTTCTCCGCCGTCGACGACCCGGCGCCGCTGTACACCCACGGCGGCGAGTGGGAGAAGGCCTTCCCGGAGTACGAGTTCGACGGTACGAGCCGGATCAGCAGCCTTCTGGTCCGCTACCCCGCCTACTTCACCGACGGCGAGGCGCCGGCCCGCGCGCGGATCGAGCATCTGCTGACCGCGAAGTCCGGCCGCGGCCGGGAGTACCACTTCGCCTGGGACGAGATGGGCAACGAGCTCACCGTCACCGCCCTCGCCCCGCTGCCGACCGACATCGCCGCCCAGCGCTTCGTCACGGCCCCCGGCGAGACCGTCCTCGGCTTCACCGACCCCACCCTGGTCCAGCGCACGCTTCCGCTCACCCACGGCGCTCAGCAGCGCGACGTACCACCGGTGGTCTGGCGCACCGGCGTCCGCTCCACCGAGCCCCATCTGCTGGCCCTGGGCCAGCCCGGCAGCGGCACCTCGACCCTGCTGCGCTCCATCGCCCTGCAGGCCCTCCAGTACGGCGATGTCGTCATCGTCGAGGGCGGCAGCACCGGCGAGTACGCGTGCCTGACCGGCCGGGACGGGGTCCTGGCGGTCGAGTGCGGGCTGGCCGGGGCGCTGGCGAGCGTGGAGTGGGCGGCGACGGAGACGGAGCGGCGCCTGATCGCGGTGAACCGGGCCCGCCAGGCGGGCAACCCGCCGCCGGAGGACACCAAGCGCCCGCTGTGGATCCTCCTGGACCGCCCGACCGCGTTCTCCCACCTCGCCGCGGCGGACGACCGCAAGGACCCCCAGGCCCTGCTCCAGGTCCCGCTCCGGCACGGCCGGTCGGCCAACGTCACAGTGGTCGTGGCCGAGCAGTGGGACGGCCTGGACGCGCTGAGCGACGCCGTGCGCCAGCACACACGCGCGCGTGTCGTGCTCGGCCCCGCCACGGCCGAGCAACTGCGGACGGCCCTGGGCGCTCCCCCGCACACCACCCCGGTCGCCGACGTCCCGCCCGGCCGCGGCTACGCCCGGCTGGGCACCGGCCCGGTCCACCGCCTCCAGGTCCCGGCGACCCCGGACCCGTACGACGACGCGACCAGCGACGCACATCGGCAGGCGGTACTGGAACTGCTGCCGGAGCGGACGACGCCGGTGGAGGCGGAGACGCTGGGCCGGCTGGAGAAGGCGGACCAGGAGCCGGAGCCGGTGCCCGCGGAGGCCGTGGTGGCCGAGGCCGTGGCGGCGGAGACCGCGTGACCCGGGCGGCATGCCGGGCGGCGTGAGCCACCGGCCCGCCCCCGGGCCCCCACCCCATCACCCGGCCCGCACGCCGGGCGCGTCACGCGACGAACGGCCGGACCGACTCCCCCGCCCCGGTCGCCCCGCTCTCCACCAACCGCGCGGCGGCCGCCAGCCGCACCGCGGCCTCTTCCGCCACCGCGCCACCGACGGTGAACGGCAGCCGCACATACCCCTCGAAGGCCCCGTCCACCCCGAACCGGGGCCCGGACGGCACCCGTACGCCCACCCGCTCCCCGACTTCGGCGAGCCGTGAGCCCGAAAGGCCGCCCGTCCGGACCCACAGCGTGAGCCCGCCCCGCGGCACCTCGAACTCCCAGCCGGGCAGCTCCCGCCGCACCGCCGTGACGAGCGCGTCCCGGTTCTCCCGGGCCTGCCCACGCCGCAGCTCCACCGCCTGTTCCCAACCCCCGGTGCCGAACAGCCAGTTCACGGCCAGCTGCTCCAGCACCGGCGTGCCGAGGTCGGCGTAGGCGCGCGCGGCCACGAGGCTGCGGATCACGTCCGGAGCCGCCCGCACCCAGCCGATCCGCATCCCCGCCCAGAAGGCCTTGCTGGCCGAGCCGACGGTGATGACGGTCGATCCGGCGGGGTCGAAGGCGCACACCGCGCGCGGCATCTCCACGTCCGGATCGAGCCACAGCTCGCTCATCGTCTCGTCGGCGACGAGCACCGTCCCCGCGGACCGCGCCGCGTCGACCAGCCGCCGCCGCTGGTCCTCGTCGGCCAGCGCCCCGGTCGGGTTGTGGAAGTCGGCGACGACATAGGCGAGCCGGGGCGCGGCCTCCCGCAGCACCTGCCGCCACCGGTCCACGTCCCAGCCGGCCAGCCCCTCGGCCATGGCGACGGGCACGAGCCGGGCGCCCGCCTCCCGCATCAGCTGGAGGATGTTGGCGTACGACGGCGACTCGACCGCGATCCGCTCACCGCGCCCCGCGAACAGATGGCAGATCGCGTCCATGGCGCCCATCGCGCCGGTCGTCACCATGATCTGCTCGGGCATGGTCGCGATCCCGCGCGCCGAGTACCGGTCGGCGATCATCGCGCGCAGCGCGGGCAGCCCGGCCGGATAGTCGCCGTGGGTGTGGGCGTACGGGGGCAGTTCCTCCAGGGCGCCCTGGACGGCACGGGTCAGCCAGGGCTCGGGCGCGGGCAGCGCCGCGGTGCCCAGGTCGATCATCGAGCCCAGCGCCTCGGGCGGCAGCGGCTCCAGACCACGGGCGGGCAGCGGGTTCCCGGCCGGTACGGCCGTCCAGCTCCCGGCCCCGCGACGCGACTCCAGGAACCCCTCGGTGCGCAGCGCCTCGTACGCGGCGGCCACGGTCGTACGGCTCACCGACAGGGCGAGGGCCAGTTCCCGCTCGGCGGGCAGCCGCGCGGCGACCGGGACGCGGCCCTCCAGGACGAGCAGCCGGATGCCGTCGGCGAGGGAACGGTACGCGGGTGGGCGCTTGGTGCCGGGGCCGGCGGGGCGGTCCTGCTGCGAGGTGAGCAGCCGGGCGAGCTGCGCGGCCCCCACTGCGGAAGTCCACTGCGCCATGATTCCAGTCCACCTTCCCCGAATTGGCCATGGAGGGCGCCGCCTCCCAAGCCACAGGGTGTCACGCATCAGTCCACTACCACCACAGGGGGGCACGCCTTGTCCACGCAGGGGCATCCCACGAGACGGCTCACACACGGCCATCTCCTACGGCGGCTGTCACAGCTCTACGCCGGGCTCGCGCTGTACGGCGCGAGCTCGGCGCTGCTCGTCGAGGCGGGCCTGGGCCTGGAGCCCTGGAACGTGCTGCACCAGGGCCTCGCCGAACGGACCGGCCTGACGATCGGCGTCGTGTCGATCATCGTCGGCGCGGCCGTGCTGCTCCTGTGGATCCCACTGCGCCAGCGCCCCGGCCTCGGCACCGTCTCCAACGTCTTCGTCGTCGGCCTCGCCATGGACGGCACGCTCGCCCTGCTGCCCGAGACCCACACCCTGGCCGTACGGATCCCGCTCCTCCTGGCCGGCATCCTGCTCAACGGCTTGGCCACCGGTCTCTACATCGCCGCCCGCTTCGGCCCCGGTCCCCGCGACGGCCTGATGACCGGCCTGCACCAGCGCACCGGCCGCTCGATCCGCCTGATGCGCACGGCTGTCGAGGTCGCGGTCGTCGTGACCGGCTTCGCCCTGGGCGGCACGGTCGGCGTCGGCACGGTCCTCTACGCGGTGTCCATCGGCCCGCTCGCCCAGCTCTTCCTGCGCGTGTTCGCCGTCCCGTCGGCATCGGACAGCACGGTCGTTGCCACCGGGCAACCCCGGGGAGCGATACTGCGTCCGTGAGCACCACGCGGATACGCCACCCCTACCTCGACCACCCCGGCCCGATCCCCTTCGCCCACCGGGGCGGCGCCGCCGACGGCCTGGAGAACACCGTGCTCCAGTTCCGGCGCGCGGTGGAGCTGGGCTATCGGTACATCGAGACCGACGTCCACACCACGCGCGACGGCAGGCTCGTCGCGTTCCACGACTCCACCCTGGACCGGGTGACCGACGGGGCGGGCCGGATCGCGGACCTGCCCTGGGACGACGTACGGCACGCGCGCGTGGGCGGCAAGGAGCCGGTGCCCCTCTTCGAGGAGTTGCTGGAGACCTTCCCGGAGGTCCGCTGGAACGTCGACCTCAAGGCGGAGCCGGCGCTCCATCCCTTCCTCGATCTGATCGAGCGCGCGAACGCCTGGGACCGCGTCTGCGTCGGCTCCTTCTCCGAGGCCCGCGTCATCCGCGCCCAGCGCCTGGCCGGGCCGCGCCTGGCGACGTCGTACGGCACCCGGGGCGTGCTCAATCTGCGGCTGCGCTCCTGGGGCGTCCCGGCCGCGCTGCGCCGCTCGGCGGTCGCCGCCCAGGTGCCCGAGGCGCAGTCCGGGATCCAGGTGGTGGACCACCGCTTCGTACGGGCCGCCCACGCGCGCGGGCTTCAGGTGCACGTGTGGACCATCAATGATCCCGAGGTGATGCACCGGCTCCTGGACCTGGGAGTCGATGGCATCATGACCGATCACATCGACACATTGCGCAAGGTCATGGAGGACCGCGGCGTCTGGGTCTGACCCCCGCCCCCGTCCCCACCCGCGCGCGGGATCTTCACGGGGAAGCGAGGGCGCGGTGGGCAGCGGAACCGTGCGGACAGAGCCGGCCGACGAGGCCGCCGGACGGCTGCGCGAGCAGCGCGGCTGGTACTTCTACGACTGGGCGTGCTCGGTCTACTCGACGAGCGTGCTCACCGTGTTCCTGGGCCCGTATCTGACGTCGGTCGCCGAGAAGGCGGCGGACGCGGACGGGTTCGTCCACCCCTTGGGCATCCCGGTGCGCGCGGGGTCGTTCTTCGCGTACTCGGTGTCCCTGTCGGTGATCGTGGCCGTCCTGGTGATGCCCCTGGTGGGTGCGGCGGCCGACCGCACCGGCCGCAAGAAGCCCCTTCTCGGAGCCGCCGCCTACACGGGAGCCGCGGCCACCACGGCCATGTTCTTCCTGGACGGCGACCGCTATCTGCTCGGCGGGGTCCTGCTGATCGTCGCGAACGCGGCCCAGTCGGTCGCGATGATGCTCTACAACTCCTACCTCCCGCAGATCGCCCCGCCCGAGGAACGCGACGCGGTCTCCTCCCGGGGCTGGGCCTTCGGCTACGCGTCGGGCTCCCTGATGCTGATCGTGAACCTGGTCCTGTATCTGGCGCACGACTCCTTCGGCGTCTCCGAGAGCACGGCGGTCCGCATCTGTCTCGCGTCGGCGGGCCTGTGGTGGGGCGCCTTCGCGCTCATCCCGCTACGACGGCTGCGCGATCGTCGCGCCCGAAGCGAGGCCGGGGAAGAAGCACCTCCCGGGAGGAAGCAGACGGCCATGGGCTTCCGGCAGCTCGCGGCAACCGTCCGCGACATGCGCCGCCACCCGCTGACGCTCGCCTTCCTCCTCGCCTACCTGATCTACAACGACGGCATCCAGACCGTCATCTCCCAGGCGTCGGTGTACGGCTCCGAGGAGCTCGGCCTCGGCCAGTCGACGCTCATCGGCGCCGTCCTGCTGGTCCAGGTGCTGGCGGTGGTGGGGGCGCTGACGATGGGGCGGCTGGCCCGGACGTACGGCGCCAAGCGGACGATTCTCGGCTCGCTGATCGCGTGGACGGTGACGCTGGCGGCCGGGTACTTCCTGCCGGCCGGGGCGCCCGTGTGGTTCTTCGTGCTGGCCGCCGGCATCGGGTTGGTCCTCGGCGGCAGCCAGGCCCTGTCCCGGTCCCTGTTCTCCCATCTCGTCCCGCCGGGGAAGGAGGCCGAATACTTCTCGGCGTACGAGATGAGCGACCGCGGCATGAGCTGGCTGGGCCCGCTGCTGTTCGGGCTCACCTACCAGCTGACCGGAAGTTATCGAGACGCGATCATCTCGCTCGTGGCCTTCTTCGTCCTCGGATTCGCCCTGCTCGCGAGGGTTCCGGTGCGCCGGGCGATCAGCGACGCGGGCAATCCGGTGCCGAGCACGATTTAGCGTTCCGACTGAAAGGGCGGTAGTGTACGCGTTTGGCCTGCCAGGCGTACCGTTACTGCGCGTCAAAGATGCCGAAACGCTGGGTTACATCTGCTAGCAGATGTGACAAACCGGGCGCCGGTGGGTACGACATTGGTCAGCAAGGCTGCGGCTACGACGGCGACGCATCACCCGGAACGGGACACCGATCGGGAATCTTTACCGCCGACCGGACGTTGACCGGATGACGACGACAGCGACACCTGTCCTGTGGGCGACAAGCCCGGGAGGCACGATTCATGAGTGAGCGAGCTCTTCGCGGCACGCGCCTCGTGGTGACCAGCTACGAGACGGACCGCGGCATCGACCTGGCCCCGCGCCAGGCCGTGGAGTACGCATGCGAGAAGGGGCACCGGTTCGAGATGCCCTTCTCGGTCGAGGCGGAGATCCCGCCGGAGTGGGAGTGCAAGGTCTGCGGGGCCCAGGCACTCCTCGTGGACGGCGACGGCCCTGAGGAGAAGAAGGCCAAGCCCGCGCGTACACATTGGGACATGCTGATGGAGCGGCGTACCCGCGAGGAACTCGAAGAGGTCCTCGAGGAACGGCTCGCCGTTCTCCGCTCCGGGGCGATGAACATCGCGGTTCACCCCCGGGACAGCCGGAAGTCCGCTTAGCCCCCGCGGGGCTTGGGCGGAACCACCAGGCAACGCGTAACCGCGGGCGTCGTACGTGAAGGTGACGTACGACGCCCGCGGTTTGGCGTGCCCTTAGAAGAAAGAAGCCCGGCGCTCAGTGGCGCCGGGCTCTTTTGACGCGTCACCGCGTCAGCGGCGGCCTCGGCTCCTGCGGGGCGTCCCCCGGCTCCTCCCTGATGACCTCGCCCTGGACGACCTTGCCGTCGGGGCGGTGCATACGGGCCTGCTGGAAGGCGTCACCGAACGAACCCGGGGTCGCCTCGCGCAGCTTCCGCTCGAACGTCCGCTCCGCCCGACGGCTCAGCGCCTTCTGGACCGGAGGAATCAGCAGGAGCAGCCCCAGCGCGTCCGAGACCAGGCCCGGCAGCATGATCAGCAGGCCGCCCAGCATCATCAGGCCGTTGCCACCACCACTGGTCGGGGTGCCGCCGCGCTGAAGCGCCTCGTTCAGGGCCTGGAAGGCGCGTCGGCCCGCCCGCTTGATCACCACCGAGCCGAGCACGAGACCGGCGAGCAGCAGCAGGAACACCACGAACCCGCTCGTCGCGCCCGCGACCACGGTGAGCAGCCAGATCTCCAGCACCAGCCAGGCGGCGACACCCAGCGGCAGGAACGTGCGCAGCCGGGAACGTCGGGGCCGGGCGGGGTAGGTGGGGGTCGGTGCGCCAGTCGTCATGCGTCCAGTGTGCCTGGGCCCGGCTCAGAGCGGGATAAGGGGACGTGACGAGCGGGACCGGAGGGCCGGAGCTACGGCTGCCGGGGCGGTGACGACGGTTTCGTACGGCTCACCAGTTTGCCGACCCGCTCCCGCGCGCCCCATGAAGTGACCCGCCACAGCGCCTCGACCAGGATGTCCCGGCTCATCTTCGAGTCACCGAGCTCCCGCTCGACGAAGGTGATCGGCACCTCGACGACATGGAAGCCGGCCTTGACCGCGCGGCGGGCGAGGTCGACCTGGAAGCAGTAGCCCTGGGAGGCGACGTCGTCGAGGCCGAGGCCCTCCAGGGTCTCGCGGCGGAAAGCGCGGTAGCCGCCGGTGATGTCGCGCAGCGGCAGGTCCAGGGCGAGCCGGGAGTAGAGGCTGCCTCCGCGGGAGATGAACTCGCGGGACTTGGGCCAGTTCACGACCCGGCCGCCGGGCACCCAGCGGGAGCCGAGGACGAGGTCGGCACCCTTGAGGGCGGTCAGCAGACGGGGCAGTTCCTCGGGCTGGTGGGAGCCGTCGGCGTCCATCTCGATCAGGACGCCGTAGTCGTGCTCGATGCCCCAGCGGAAGCCGGCGAGATAGGCGGCGCCGAGGCCCTCCTTGCCCTTGCGGTGCAGGACCTGGACGTGGTCGTCCTCGACGGCCAGTTCGTCCGCGAGCTTGCCGGTGCCGTCGGGGCTGTTGTCGTCGGCGACCAGCACGTGCGCGTCGGGGACCGCCTTGCGGACCCGGCCGACGATGCTCTTGATGTTCTCCGCCTCGTTGTAGGTCGGAATGATCACCAACGCCGTGCCGAGCGGCCCGAACTGCCTCCCCCGGTGCTGTGCCCCGAGAGTCCCGTCGCCGTCGTTCACTGCTGCCCCTTCATGTCCGTACGCAGACGTCCACCATAGTGGTCGCGGCCTGCGCTGACGCGACAGCACGTTCGTATGGTGGTGTCGATTCCACAAGCGCGGGGTATGCATGCGATTTCTGTGTGCGGACGCCGTCGCGCGTCCGCAGCGGATGGGGGCCCGGCGCCCTTCGGGCCGACCTGGGACCCGCTGGCTGCGGATCGACCGAAAGCCGTTGTCTACTGAGCTCCCGGGCCCCACCCGGGTCACACCTCCCCAACCGGCCGGAACGTTCCGTCGTCGCCGCGCTGGCACTGAGCCTGGCTCCCAGTGACGGTGCCCCGGTGCGGCACACCGTCCCTGACCCAGCGGCGTTGCGACGGGTTCCCGGAAGTTCCGCGGTTGTCCGGTCGGGCGTCCGGTGGTGGACCCGGCCGAACCTACCGGCCCCGGGCATCCGCCTGTCAACAGCCCTTTGACCTGCGGGTATTCACCCAATTCGCTGGTCAGCGCAGAGGATGCGCAGGTCGCGCCAAGGGGCGGCGCGCGATGATCGGGTTCGCGCCACCCCGGTAGATCACTCGCCCGGCCGTACGAAGACCGTTCGTCCGCCCACCACCGTGCGCAGGCAGGTGGGAAGGTCCCGCCCCGGGCTCAGGTCGGGCAGTCCGGGCGTGCCGGAGCGGGGGTCGGTGGACCAGCGCGCGACCCGGTCGTCGGGGGCCTGGACCACGAGTTCGTCGGTGCGCCACACGGCGTAGTCGGCGGGCGCCCCCGGCACCAGGACGCCCGCGTCGTCGCGCCCGATCGCCCGCCAGCCGCCGCGCGTGTGCGCCGTGAACGCGGCGCGCACGGAGACCCGGTGCTCGGGCGTGTGATGGAAGGCAGCCGCGCGGACCGTGCCCCACGGGTCGAGCGGTGTGACGGGGCTGTCGGAGCCGAAGGCGAGGGGTACGCCGGCGCGCAGCAGGGCCGCGAACGGGTTGAGGGTGCGGGCGCGTTCGGCACCCAGGCGGTGGGCGTACATGCCGTCCTCGCCGCCCCACAGCGCGTCGAAGGCGGGCTGGACGGAAGCGGTCAGGCCCAGCTCGGCGAAGGCCGCGATGGTCTCGGGGGTGAGCATCTCGGCGTGCTCGACGCGATGCCGGGCGGCGCGGACACGGGCGAGGCCGGCCTTCTCGGCGGCGGCCCGCACACCCTCCACGACGGCGGTCACGGCGGCGTCGCCGATCGCGTGGAAGCCCGCCTGGAGGCCGGCCTCGGTGCAGGCGACGACATGGGCGGCGACGGCGGCCGCGTCCAGGTAGGCGGTGCCGGTGTGGCCCGCGTCGGTGTACGGCTGGTGCAGACAGGCGGTGTGCGAGCCGAGGGCGCCGTCGACGAAGAGGTCACCGGCGGCGCCGACCGCGCCCAGCTCCCGCGCCTTGCGCACGTCCTGCTCGGCCCAGTAGCCGACGACGCGCGGCCCGGCCTCGTCGCCGGCCAGCCCGAGCAGGCCGCTGAAGTCGTCCTCGGAGGAGATGTCCGGCCCCCCGCACTCATGGACGGTGCCGATCCCGAGGGACGCGGCGTGTGCGAGCGCGGCCCGCTGGGCCTCGACGCGCTGGGCGGGCGTGATGGAGGCCAGCGCGGTGGCGCGTACGGCGTGATGGGCGTCGGCGACGAGCGGCCCGTCGACCGGGCCGGGGCCGCCCGGTGTCATGTCCAGCAGGGCCGTGGTGACGACCGCGGAGTGGACGTCGATCCGGGAGAGGTAGAGGGGACGGCCGCCGGTGGCCTCGTCGAGCTCGGCGCGCGTCGGGGGGCGGCCACCGGGCCAGCGGGCGGCGTCCCAGCCGTGCCCGAGGAGCACGCGGTCGTCGGGCCGGGCGGCGGCGAACTCGCGCACGAGGCCGAGAGCCGCCTCCAGCGAGGGCGCGCCGGACAGATCGAGACCGGTGAGGGCGAGGCCCGTGGCGGTGGTGTGCACATGAGCATCGGTGAACGCGGGCGTGACCAGCGCACCGTCCAGGTCGACGACATCGTCCACCCCGTCGGCGAAGGCGTCGGCGGCCCCCTCGGACCCGACCCAGGCCACCTGCCCCCGCTCCACGACCATGGCGGTGGCGAAGGGATCGGCGGGGCTGTGGACCTCTCCTCGACGGAGCAGGACGGTCTTCGGCTCGGGGCTGTGCGCAATCATGGAGACCAGTTTCCCGCCTCACCCCGCGCACTCAGAACACGGGGCGCCCTCAACACCGCCAGAGGGGCACGGGGCTGTGTCGACATGCGGCTCCGCCATGTGGGCGCGACCAGCCACGGGACACCCGCAGCCGACGAACGACGGACAGCCCAACGGCGATGAGTCCCCTGTCAGTCAAACCCGCGGCGGCCGCGCCTCGTACGGTGTGGACAGCACCACCGTCGTCCGCGTGGACACCCCGGCCAACGACCGGAGCCGGGCCAGCAGTTCCTCCAGCTCGTGCGGCGTGGCCACCCGTACCTTGAGGATGTAGTTCTCGTCGCCGGCCACGCTGTGACAGGCCTCGATTTCGGGCACACCGGCCAGCCGGTCGGCGATGTCGTCCGGCGCGCTTGGATCGAACGGTTTCACCGAGATGAACGCGGTCATGGGCAACCCCACGGCCTCGGGGTCCACGACCGCGGCGTAGCCCCGGATGACGCCACGCTGCTCCAGCCGCCGCACCCGCTGGTGCACGGCAGACGTGGACAACCCCGTGGCCTTGCCCAGATCGGTGTAGCTCATCCGCCCGTCCTTGACGAGCAGCTGCACGATTTGTCGGTCCAGCTCCTCCATGGCGCAAGAACCTACAGTGCGCTTGATCTCCTCGGATACCTGAGGAGTCCAGGTCATGCCCGGTTCGTGATGTCCGCGGCAAGCGGTTGCGAGCCGACCGGGGGACAAACCGGCCGCCACGGGCACCTGCGGGCGGCATGTGACGAAGGCCACAGGCCCCGAACGGCCTCCGTGATGCTCCCGTGATTAACGCCGAGAGCAGGCGGGAAGTGCTTGCTGTGGTCGAGGCCGCAGTGCCGTCACGGCCCAGCCCGAGGGGGAGAACCCAATGCAGAGTCTTAAGCGCCCTGGTCGAACCGCACCCAAGCGCCTCCAGGCAGTCGTCGAGCCCGAGCCGGAGGGCGTCGAACCCGACGCCTTCGACGACGAACTCGACGCGTACGACACCTTCGAGATGTTCCGGGTGATCTGCCCGGACTGCGCGCAGCCCATCGCCCTGCTGGCCGACGAGGAGGTCCTGCCGGAGCACGCGCTGTGCGCCTCGCCGTGGAACCCGTTCGGCCTCACGGTCTGCGCGGGTACGGGTCGCAGGGCCGCCGAGGCCCGCTCCGCGGACGAGTCGCTGGAGCCCCAGGAGCAGGACACCGCCCTCCTGTTGACGCTCCCTCAGGGGCTGAACTGGCGGACCCAGCCCTTCTCGCACGTCGGCGGCCCGGGCTCGCGCCCCATCAGGGTCCCGGTCATGCGTCGGCAGGCCGCCTGAGCGCACGCCGCTCCGCGCGACGGCGCCGGCCTCGCATCGCTCATTTCCAGTAGCTGCCCTGCACCATGGCTCGCAGGCTGCCGTGGTGCAGGATCAGTGTGTCCGGGTCCGCCGGTACCGCGACTTCGCCGAAGTGGGCCTGGCGGTAGGCGATCCGCAGCATGACGATCGCGTGTCGCAGGGCGGCGTACAGCGTGTGGAAGTCCATGGCGTGCGGCGTGTGGCCGGTGAGTTCGGCGTAGCGGGCCTCGATCCGGTCGCGGCGCAGGAAGTCCGGCAGTCCGCGCTGTCCGAAGGCGGCCGTCAGATCCTGGAAGAAGCGGTGCAGATACACCGTCCAGCCGAGGTCGACCTCGCGCGGTGCCAGGGCCGCCATCTCCCAGTCGAGGACGGCGGCGGGTTCGAACCCGTCGTAGACGATGTTCCCGATGCGTGCGTCGCCCCAGTTGAGCACCGGTGCGCCCGGGTCACGCGGCCACAGCTCTTCCAGGCGGGCGAACGCGTCCTCGATCAGCGGTGAGCGAGCACGTCCGTCAACCACCCATTCGTAGTACCCGCGTTGGGCCGTGACGTGTCGCCGCAGCGCGTCACCCTCGCCCGAAAGGGTGAGGAACTCGACCTGCTCCGCCGGGACTTGGTCGTGCAGCCGGGCCAGCACCCCGATCGTGGCCGCTTCCAGGTGCTCGCGCTCCTCGTCGCTCGCCGCGTGCAGCCAGTTGCCCTCGTAGGTGTAGGGCATGACATCAGGCGGCACCCGGCCGTCGACGCGCTCCATGACGAAGAAGGGCGCGCCCAGCGGACCGGGGTCCTCCTCCAGCCAGAGCACTTTCGGCACCGGCACGTCCGTGTGCTCGGCGACGACGCGCATCGTGCGGTACTGGCGCGGCATGTCGTACACCGGGAAGACGGTGTACGCCGCCGGGTCCGCCGCGAGCCGCAACGCGCAGGTGTGTAGCGGGGGTTCGGGGTGCTCGATGTCGAAGAGCAGGGTCTCGCTGGACATGCCGTTCGACTCGGGAACGGTGACGCCGACCGCCTTGGCGCCCGGCAGCCGGGTGCCGAGCCAGGCGGTGAGGCGGCGGGCGAGTTCCTCGGGGTCGCGGGTGCTGGTGCGCGGACGGGGTGCCGTGGCTGCCATGGAGCGAACCCCCTACGGTGCGACCGACTCGAAGTCCGTGAACCCGCTCGGGTCGTGCCGTCCGAACGAGCCGTGCTCGAAGATGCCGTGCCCGACGCGGTCGTCGAGGCAAAAGCGCGCGGCGTGGTCGGTGACGCCGTACGCGGCGAGCGGGTGGGCGGTTGCGTCGGCGAGGTCGTAGGTACGGCGATCCGTCCACCCCCGGCCGCGCCAGGTGCCGTGCTGCCAGTCGTCGGCGGGCGGGTAGCCGGCGCCCACGGCGAGCGGGGAGGAGGCCAGGATCTCCACCTGGAGCTCCTCGGGTTTGCGGACGTCGCCGAGGTGGATGAGGGCGCGTTCGGGGTGGCGGGTGCCGGGGCGGTAGGTGATCTCGGCCTGGGGCCAGCCCAGTTGGCGGTCACGGTGACCGGGGCGGACCATCGTCGCCTCGCTCAGCGTGCGGTGTCCGTCGGCGTCCTCCTGGACGATCACCATCAGGAACCGGTCCTCGAAGCGCACCGGGCACCAGATCCAGTGGAAGCCCTCGGTCGGGTGCTCCTCGGCGAACCGCCCGCCCTCCTCCCCGGGTATGGGGCGCACTCCCCAGCTGCGGTCACGGGTGCCGGTCCACTCGGTGGGGGTGACGCGGAACTCCTCGCCGCCCGCGCGCACGACGCCCGCGACACCGCCGGCCTGGACGAAGCGGCGCCCTTCGAGGGTGAGCCGGTCGCCACGGCGCTGGAGGTGGTGGGGTTCCCAGAGCGCGGGGAAGTCCGCGGTCCAGGTGAGGTCGTACGACAACTCCTCGTCGTCGCAGGTCAGCCGCAGCCGTCGCAGGGGTTCCTCGACCTCGATGCGCAGCGGTCCGACGGCGAGCCGCATCCGGTCCGCGCCGAGGGCGTCCGACGCCCGCACGGCGTGCAGCCGGTCCCTCACGCGCAGGGTCGCGTACGCGTCCATCACGCCGGCGTTCGGGTACACCCCGAGGCCGAGGATCAGCAGGGCGCGTCCCTGGTGGTCGAGGACGTGGAAGATGCAGCGGTCGTAGGCGTTGCGGTCGCTGGTCGCGACGTACTTCATGGACAGCGGCACCTGGTGCACCGGGTACTCGTCGAGAGCGACGGGGCGGTCGTCGTCGGCCACGGCATACCTCCCTGGAGGCGGCTGGGCTGACGGTACGTCAGGCATCGGCAGGTGACCAGAGCGGGAGCCGGACGGCCGTGAACTCACGCCCGATTCCCGCGGGCGGTGACTTGTCCCGCCACCTCCGCGTTGCCCTGGTATGCCCCCCACCTATTCAGCGACCGGGCCTCAGCGCCGCGTCTTCGTGCCGCGCCCCGCGGGATCGCTGGCGCCGGCACCTCCGCAGCAACCGGATCCACCCATCTACCGCGAGCTGATGCGCACCTGGGCCGACCGTGGCCGCACCCTGCCGGGGCGCCACGACCCGGAGTGGATCCGGCTCGCGGCGCCGACGGTCAAGCACGGTCAGTTCAGCGTCCCTCGGGACCTGCTAGGTGACGGGCGATGACCATCCGCTGAATCTGATTGGTGCCCTCGACGATCTGCAGGACCTTGGCCTCGCGCATATAGCGTTCGGCCGGGAAGTCCGCGGTGTAGCCGTATCCGCCGAGGATCTGGACGGCGTCGGTGGTGACCTTCATCGCGGTGTCGGTGCAGTGCAGCTTGGCCATCGCCGCCTGCTTGGCGAACGGCCGTCCCGCGTCGCGCAGCCGTGCCGCCGCGAGGTAGAGCGCGCGGCCCGCCTCGATCTGGGTCGCCATGTCGGCGAGCATGAAGCGCAGGCCCTGGAAGTCGGCGATGGGCTTGCCGAACTGCCGGCGCTCGGTCGCGTACGTCACCGCCTCGTCCAGCGCGGCCTGGGCCACGCCGATCGCGCAGGCCGCGATGCCGAGCCGGCCGGAGTCGAGGGCGGACAGGGCGATGGCGAAGCCCTGTCCCTCGTCGCCGATGCGCCGCTCGTCGCCGACCCGGACACCGTCGAAGTGGACCTGGGCGGTGGGTGATCCCTTCATGCCCATCTTCTTCTCGGGCGCCGCCGCGCTCACCCCCTCCGCGTCGCCGGGCACCAGGAACGCGGTGATCCCGCGCGGGCCCTCCTCGCCGGTGCGCGCCATGACCGTGTAGAAGTCGGCGATGCCGCCGTGGGTGATCCAGGCCTTGGTGCCGGTGATCACCCAGTCGCCGCCGTCGCGTACCGCCTTGGTGCGCAGCGAGGCCGCGTCCGATCCCGACGCGGGCTCGGAGAGGCAGTACGCGCCGAGCAGCCCGCCGCCGAGCATCGCGGGCAGATGCTCGACCTGCTGCTGCTTGGTGCCGTAGGCGGCGAGGGAGTAGGAGGCCAGGGTGTGCACGCTGACGCCGAGGCCGACGGTGAGGCGGACCGCGGCGAGCTCTTCGAGGACCTGGAGGTAGACCTCGTACGGCTGGTCACCGCCGCCGTACTCGGAGTCGTACGGCAGGCCGAGCAGTCCCGATTCGGAGAGCAGGGTGAAGACCTCGCGCGGGAAGCGGCCGGCGTCCTCCTCCTCGGCCGCCTTCGGGGCGATCTCGCGCTGCGCGATGTCGCGGACGAGCGAGATCAGATCCCGGGCCTCGTCCGTGGGCAGTTGGCGGTCCACGGACTGCGGGGCGCGGTCGGGCATGGCGACGATCCTCCCTGTCGGGCACTTCGGCGGGCATCCGCCTTGGGTGGGGCGGCTCCGCCGGGTCTCTCTGGTGCCGGGCCGATGCTCGCATTTCCGGGTCTCGGAAGCTGCTGACCAGCGGCTGTGCGCTGTGAGTATGCCCGATCGGAGGCATCGCGTCACCGGTTAACGACCGCTCACTAAAAGAAGTATCCAGCACGTTATCCGCGGCAACGAAATTGGTCCGAACCATTGACTGACTGGTCTAGTCCTCCTACGGTGACGGATCAACGCATCAGCGCGTCCATGCCAATCGGAGCATGCTCCCCTCTCCCCCACGAGGAGACACCCGATGCACCTCTCGCACCGCCCCCGCGCCCGGCTCATGGCGCTCGTCTCCGCCGCGTGCGCGGCCGTCCTCGGCGCCGGGCTGCTCGTCGGCGCGGGCACCGCCACCGCCGAACCCGCCGCCAGGCCGAAGCTCGCCGCCGGCTCCAAGGTCGTCGGCTACTTCACGGAATGGGGTACGTACGACCGCAAGTACTACGTCAAGAACATCGAGACGTCCGGATCGGCGGCCAGGCTCACCCACATCAACTACGCCTTCGGCAACGTCACCGGCGGCAAGTGCGCGATGGGCGACTCCTACGCGGCGACCGAACGCACCTACACCGCCGCCGAGTCCGTGGACGGCGTCGCCGACGCCTGGGACCAGCCGCTGCGGGGCACCTTCAACCAGCTGCGGGAGCTGAAGAAGAAACACCCGGGCCTGAAGGTCCTGTGGTCCTTCGGCGGCTGGACCTGGTCCACCGGCTTCGGCGAGGCCGCGCGCAATCCGGCCGCCTTCGCCCAGTCCTGCTACGACCTGGTCGAGAACTCCAAGTGGGCCGACGTCTTCGACGGCATCGACATCGACTGGGAGTACCCGAACGCCTGCGGCGCCACCTGCGACACCAGCGGACGGGAGGCCTTCAAGAACCTGATGGCGGCGGTGCGCGCCAAGTTCGGCTCCGGCAACCTGGTCACCGCGGCGATCACGGCCGACGCCACGAGCGGCGGCAAGATCGACGCGGCGAACTACGCGGGCGCGGCCCAGTACGTCGACTGGTACAACCCGATGACGTACGACTTCTTCGGCGCCTGGGACGCGACCGGCCCCACGGCTCCGCACTCGGCGCTGAACTCCTACTCCGGCATCCCGAAGGCCGACTTCCACACCTCGGCGACCATCGCCAAGCTCAAGGGCCTCGGCATCCCGTCGTCCAAGCTGCTGCTCGGCATCGGCTTCTACGGCCGAGGCTGGACCGGCGTCACCCGGTCGGCCCCCGGCGGCACGGCGACCGGGGCGGCCCCCGGCACCTACGAGGCGGGCATCGAGGACTACAAGGTGCTCAAGACCAGGTGCCCGGCGACCGGGACCGTGGGCGGCACGGCTTACGCCAAGTGCGGGAGCCAGTGGTGGAGTTACGACACCCCCGCGACCATCGCGGCGAAGATGACGTACAAGAACCAGCAGGGGCTGGGCGGGACCTTCTTCTGGGAGCTGAGCGGGGACACGTCCGGCGGTGAACTGATCAAGTCCATCAAGTAGCGGGTCACACGGGGGGACGCGGGGGCGGAGGGCCACGAGCCTCCGCCCCCGCGTGCTGTCGCTCGCCGCGTCAGATCTCCCGGCGTGCGGGCTCCGGGGCCGGGTAGGCGGGGTCCATCTCCTCGATGACGCGCAGGGCGCCGCCCAGCGTCTTCACCAGCAGCTCGCGCATGGTGTCGCGCGGCAGGTCGGGGCGCTCGGTCCAGTCCAGGGTGGCGCCCTCCACGCTGCACACCCAGGCGAGCAGGCCCATGCGGGCGAGCGGAGCGATGTCGGTACGGCCGTACGCCCCCTCGGCGATGGTCGCCACGATGGCCTCGCGCACACCGTCCCGGATCGCGTGCACCTCGGTGTCGAAGCCGACGCCGCCGCTGACGATGGTGCGGTAGGCGGCCCGGTTGTGCTCGGCGTAGCGCAGGTAGCTGTCGATGGTGCGGTGCACCCGGTCGACCGGCTGGAGTTCGAGGCCGCTCGCGGCGAAGGTGACCAGGTCGGCGACGGAGTCCTGGATGATCGCCAGGTAGTAGCCGCGCTTGGACTGGAAGTAGTAGTAGATCAGCCCCTTGGCGACATGGGCCTGGCGGGCGATGTCGTCCATGGAGAGCGCGTCGTAGGACGTGTCGGCGAACAGCTTCCGCCCGATGCTGATGAGTTCGGCACGGCGCGCCATCGAGCGCTCGGTACCGCGCGCCCGAGGCCGGGCCGCGTCACGCTGTTGACTAATATTCAATTTAGACCCTGTTGTTCAACGGGCGGCGGGACATCCGCAGTATGGCAGACCTGCACCAGCTGCTCGTTCGAGTCTGATCGGGTTTGGTGAGTCCGGCCGACAACAGGGTCGGGATATGTCCGACCAAAGAGCTCTGTGTCTCTGTGTGTGTCAGCTCACAGCAGCCCGAGCTGTGTGATCAGCATGGCGACGACCACGACGAGGGTCCAGCCCATGACGTGCTCGAGGATCTTCGGGCCGTCTTCCTCGGGGCCGCCGGTTCGAAGGCGCGCTGCGGTGGCGGAGTGCGTCGTCATAGGCCCACCCTGCCACCGACGACGGCGTGCGTGGCGGAGACGTTGCTCACAGCGCGCCCGGCGTTCACACCACGCCCACCGCCGCGAGCGCCGCCCGCTGGCGCGGGGTCGGACGCGCCGGGAAGTAGAGGTAGCAGACGCCGCCGGTGCCGGAGGCGACCTTGCCCTCGGCGTTGTACCGCTTGGTCCGCAGCCAGATGTTCTCCCACTCGCGCCGCTTGTAGACGCGGCGCACGGCCTCGTTGCTCGGCGAGTTCGGGTCGTTGGCGATCACGTCGCCGTCGGAGGTGAAGCCAATGACCGTCATGAGATGCCCGGCGGTGCCGTACCCCGCCCCGGTCAGCTCCCCCTTCAGAAAGGACTGGGACGTTATGGCCGGGATCCCGGCCGCGATCAGCGTCTCCAGGTCGGCGAGCGAGCGGAGGCGGGTGACCACGCCCTGAAGGTCCTTGAAGGTGGCCGCGTAGGCGGCGTTGAACGGCCAGTTCCCGCAGCCGTTGTACTGGTAGTCGAAGGTGTACCGGGCCGCGTGGCAGACCTGCGGATCGGCGAACGCCGGGTCGACCCAGGCCAGCTGCTCCGGGGTGAGCCAGCCACCCCAGTACTCGACGATCATCTGCGAGGAGGTGGGGCTGCACCAGGCCTCCCCGCCGTTGTCGTACTCCGGGTACTGGCCGATGTGGATCTCCTGCGAGTAGCGCGGGACGATCAGCTCGCGGTCGAGGCCGGGGGTGGAGGCCGGGACGGTGAAGCGGTCGGGGACGTCGGAGCCCATCGCGCCGGCCCGCCACACGACGGGGGTGAGCTTCGTTCCGGGCCTGCGGTACAGGGTCAGCCGCAGCCGGTAGGAGGCGACGCGCAGTCCGCCGGACGGGTCGTCGACGGCGATGGTGTCCGTCCAGACCGTGCTCCTGCCGTCCTTCTGGTCGTCGACCGAGGTGCGCCTGATGTCCTGGTCGCCGGCCGCCCAGCGGCCCAGCACGTACCAGGGGCTGGCGGTGCCGTCCGAGTACGTCCCCTTGAGTTCGATCTGGATCCAGGTGCCGGCGGGGGTGTGCGCGTTCCAGGAGGCGATCACCTCGGTCGCCGGGACGGTGAGCCGATGGACGGGGGACGTCCAGGTCGCGTACTCCCAGGGGGCGCTCTCGCCGGTGTGCGGGTCCGTGTAGTCGCGGGTGCCCGTGGCCGCGGCGATGACGAGGCCGGGGCGGGCGCCGGCGACGGCCCGGGTGCCCTGGGCGGTGCCGCCGCGCCAGTCGGTGTACGTGGTCCAGGCGCGGTTGTCGACAGTGCGGGCCGGGGCCTGCGCGGGGGCCTCGGGCTCGGCGGGGGCGTCGAGTGCGACCGCCGCGCCCGCGCTTGCGGTGACGGTCGCGGCCACCGCTGCTGCCAGAACGATCCTGCGGGACGGCTGCTCGGCTCTGCTCATGGGCGGAAGACCCCCAGGTGTCCGGGTCGGGCGGGTCCAGTGCACGGCTGTCCGCCCACTATGGCCGCAGGGGCGGGCGTCTGCCAGCACTTCGGCCCGGACGCGCCTACGAATATTGGTGTCGACCAATGGCATGACCTGGGCGGAGGCCGAATGGCCCAATCGCCGTACGGGCGGGGTGGGATGTGCGGACGGATCGGCGGACGGACGACCGAACGAGGTTCCCGGCGTCCGCTGCCGTGCGGCTTCGGACGCCGGGAGGGTGACGAGTCGTCAGGCGAGGGCGCCGGACGACTGTCGGACCAGGGTCAGACGAGATCCATCGCCGCGACCTCATCGGGGCGGCCGTAGCTGACCGGGCCGTGGAAGCGGCGCCGGGCGCTGGTGAACCACCACACCGTGGCCACGGCCAGGACGACGGCCAGGGCGACCGGCGCGTAGTTGAAGGTGTCGGCGGTGACCGGCGAGGCGTGCGGCAGCATGAACAGGACGCTGCTGAGCAGGATCCAGACCACCGATACGACCCCGACCGGCCGTCCCCAGCGCCCCAGGTGCCAGGGCCCGGGCTGGAACTCGTCCCCGAGCCGCAGCCGGAGCAGGATCGGGACGGCGTACGCGAGGAACAGCCCGACCACGTTGACGCTGACGATGGCGGTGAACGCGGTGTGCGACCACCAGCCGGGCACGACGAGCGCCAGCGAGCAGGCGACCGCCAGCCACACCGCCTTCACGGGGGTACGGGTGCGGGGCGAGACCGAGTGCCACCATCGGGAACCGGGCATCGCTCCGTCCCGGGAGAAGGCGAAGATCTGCCGGGTGTTGCTGGTGAGATTGGCGAGGCCGCAGAAGAGCATGGCGCCGATCACGATCAGCAGCAGCACCTTCGCGGTGCCCGCGCCCAGCCCGTCGATCAGGATCTGCACGGGCGGCGCGTCGGCGCTCGCCACCCGGTCGTAGTCACGAATGCTGTAGACCAACGCGAGCATCAGCAGCAGTCCCGCTATCGCCGAGTAGGCGATGGCACGGGTGATCCCGCGCGGTGCATTGACCGTCGCCCGGACCGTTTCCTCGGACATGTGGAAGCTGCCGTCGAAGCCGGTGAAGGTCCAGCTGGTGACCAGCAGACCGAGCATGCCGCCATAAAGGCCACTGGTGAAACCGGTGTTGTTCGCGAAATGCGTGACGAACGAAGCCGACTGATGGTGATCGGGCATGACCATCAGGGCGGTCACGATGATCACGAGTCCGATCAGCAGCCACCACACGGAAATCCGGTTCAGTACGGCGACCAACTGGACGGTGTAGGTGTTGGCGAGCCCCTGGAGCACGATGATCAGCGCCGTGATCAGTACCGTTCGGTGCCCGGTCGGCTCGTACGACGGCCACTGGAGGGCGATGAAGGCCTGGCCGAAGGTGGCGGCGGCGTATCCGGTGGCGGCCGTGCCGCCCACCTGGCCCACGAAGTTCAGCCAGCCCGTGTACCAGGACCAGGCACCCTTGTGCCGCTTGGCGAGTTTCCCCGCGGAGAAATACAGCGCGCCGCTCGTCGGATAGGCGGAGGCAACCTCCGCCATCGATGCCCCCACGAAGAGCACCATGACGGACACGCCGATCCAGCCAAAGACGAGAACGCTCGGGCCACCCGCGTTCAGACCGAATCCGAAACCCGAGAAGATACCCGAGATGATGTTGATGATGGTGAAGGAGATGGCGAAATTGTCGAATGCCTGAAAGCGGCGGGTGAGTTTTCTCGGATAACCCATCGCATGCAGGGTCGCGTCGTCGTCGAGCGCGATCGGATCGGTTCCCCGGCGCGCCACGGCACGCGGGACCGATATCCGTTCTGACACGGGTCGGGCCTTTCTCTCGGTGGGGGGTTGCGGTCCGTCAGGCGCTCGGCACGGGCAGGCCGCAGGCGCGGCGCGCCCGGGACAGCTGCGCGGCCGGGTCACCGAAGACGGACCAGGGCATGCGCGAGGCGTACGGCCCCATCGCCGTGAAGACGGCGCGTGCCTCCTCCTCGCACCGGGCCATGACCAGGGCGTGCGCGAGGTAGGCCAGGTCGAGGACCGGAGTGAAGGGGTAGTCGGCCACCGCGGGCAGCCAGTTCTGGTGGATCGACAGCGAGGTCGAACGCCACTGCGGCTGCTCCCAGACCCGGTCGGCGAGCAGTTGGGTCGGGTCGTAGCACTCGACCAGGGCGACCAGGGGCAGCAGGCGCAGCGGTGAGTCGGCGGGCGCCCGCTGGCCGAGGAAGGCGGCGACGTCCCAGGCGGCGGTCACGGAGCCGCCGTAGCGGGTGAAGAAGCAGGCCAGAAACCGGTGGTGGGCCTCGCGGTGCCAGGGGTCGAGGGAGAGGATGTGGGCGAACAGCCGCCAGGGGCCGGGCGGTGCCGTCAGCAGTCCGCGCGGCGCCCGGTCGCGCAGCCGGTGCAGCCGGGCCATGGCCAGTTTGGCCACCAGGGGCGTGGGATCGGCGGGGGCCGCCGCGGCGGCCCGATCGCAGGCGGCCAGCGCTATCCGCTCCAGCGCCTCGGTCCGCGGGTCGCGCGCGTCGGCCGCGCGCAGCGCCCGCAGCACGGCCACCCTCGCCCACATCAGCTGCGCCTCGGGGCCGGGATCCTCGTGCAGCCAGCGCTCGACGAGGTCGGAGTCGGCGGCCTCCGAGGCGAGCACGAGAGAGCGGTGGGCACGCAGGGCGAAGTCACCGCGGGTTTCGGCCAGGGCGTCGAGGGAGCTCAGATATCGGCCGGCCCGGACATCGACGCATACGCTCCCGAGCACACGGTCGTCGGCCGCCGGATGCCACACGTACTGCCCCTCGAATAACCCCGCGGCCATCTGTCCCAGCCCATCCCCGTTGCGACACCTCACAGTTGCACTCCAGGCACCTTACTCAGCGTTCGACTCAACCGGAACGTGGATTTCACCGGGGTGGCCGGAGTTTTTCGGCGGGATTGCGGGCAGCCGTCGGCTAGTTCAAAGTGACACCTTTTCTCATCTCGTTCTCGCACCCCCCTCCCACCCTGTCTCCACAACCGCTTTCGGCCCCTACTAGAATGTTCCAAAGAAATATGCCCACCACCCCGTCTCACTTCAGGAAAAACGATTCACAGCCTCGCCACCCGGCTCCGCCGCCTCCCTCCGTCCTGCGGCCCGGTCCGCCTGATCGCCGTGGACGGACACGCCGGCTCCGGAAAGTCCACGTTCGCCGGGCAGTTGGCCCGGGCGCTGGGCGACGCCCCGGTGCTGCACCTCGACGACATCGCGAGCCATGACGAACTGTTCGAGTGGACCGAGCGCCTGCTGGCCCAGGTGATCGAACCGCTCACACGAGGAGAGGCCGCCCACTACACCCCCTACGACTGGAGGGCCCGTCTCTTCGGACCGCCCGTCGCGGTGCCGCCCGCCCCGGTCGTCGTCGTCGAGGGCGTGGGCGCCGGCCGCCGCGCGCTGCGCCCGCATCTCGCCCAGTTGCTGTGGATGGAGCTGGCGCACGAGGAGTCCTGGACCCGGGGACGCTCACGGGACGGGGCGGAGCAGCGGGAGTTCTGGGACGGGTGGGTCAGGGCGGAGCTGAGTCACTTCGCGGAGGACCCGTCCCGGCCCTTCGCCGACCTTCTGGTTCGACAGAGCAGCAAGGGGTACGAGGTGATTCCTGGGCCTGCCGGGACTGTTGGACCGGACCACGCGATCACGCACGGTGACGACCCATCGGCAATGTGCTGAACTTGTGAAGAGCCTGCTCGGGCAAGTTCGCGGAGTGCCTCAACTCCGCTTGACCCGGGGGCCGTACAGGACTTACGTTCTCAATGTGCGGTCAATCGAAGCCGCCCACTGACGCGAAGCCCCCGGTTGTTCCCCCGTGATCGGGGGCTTCGTTCTGCCCTGATTCCCCTTTTCGGGCGCCGAGAGGCGCGATTCGCTCACCCTGGGTCACCGAGCGCTCTCCGCCCGATCCGCTCCCACCTCGCCAAACGGCCGGTGCGGCACCCTGGGGCGGGCGACACCCCCGCAGGTACGATGCCCT
Source organism: Streptomyces sp. NPDC028907 (assembly GCF_055564995.1). NCBI lineage: Bacteria > Bacillati > Actinomycetota > Actinomycetes > Kitasatosporales > Streptomycetaceae > Streptomyces > Streptomyces sp. NPDC028907. The sequence continues at coordinate 435,140 of NZ_JBVHVE010000007.1, read as the reverse complement.
CGGTGCGACGTACGGACGGCTGCTCGCGCACCGTTGCAACTCCGGTCCGCGGCACGGCGGTTCGATCGATCCGATCAAGGCGGCCGACGGACGAGCGGTCGGCCAACCGACGGGGGCACGGTTTGTGGGGGACGTGATGGACTTCGGCACGCAGGGCCCCGAGGCCCCGGCCGACCTCGCCTGGTTGCGAGGTGTGGATGCCTACACGATGGGGGCCTATCCGCAGGCGGAGGAGGAGTTCCGCACCGCGGTGCGGATCGACCCCGGGATGGCCGACGGCTGGCTCGGTCTGCACGCGCTGCGCGTCGACACGACGACCGCGCTGCTGCGGATGTTCCGGCACCGGGAGCGCTTCGGGGAACAGCGCGCCCGGCATCGGCGGGCCATAAACTCCTGGTACTGGCTGGGCTGGTGGGTGCAGCCGGTGCTGGAGAGCCCGCGCGATCTGCTCCTCGCCCACGCCTCGCACTGGCTGGACGGACGGCATGTGCCGGAGCTGGACCGGGCACTGGCCGGGCTGCCCCCCGTCGACACCGACCACCAGGTCCGCTTTCTGCACGCGTGCCGCGCCTATCTGGTCAAGGACTGGGAACAGCTCGTGCGGCACACCGACCCGCTGCTCGACGACACGATGCTCGGCATCGAGGCGGGCCTGTTCGGCGGCATGGCGCGGGTCCGGCTCGAGATGTACGGGCAGGCCGAACCCCTGCTCTCGGCCGCACTGATGCGATGCCGCAGCGAGCAGCCGCAGCGCAAGGAGCTTCGGTACTGGCTGGCGCGGGCGCACGAGGGCACGGGCCGGTCCGCCGCCGCGCTCCCCCTCTACCGCGCGGTGCACCGCGTCGACCCCGCCTTCATGGACACCTCGGCCAGACTCGCGGCCATCGCCGAGGGCGACGGCTATGACGACACCACCGACCTCGCGGCGATCACGCTGACCGGGTTCGGCGGGGACATGGGCGACGGGCCCGACGGGCTCGATCCGCTCTTCGGCGCCGAGGGGCGGGACCTGAAGCTGTCCGACCCGGACCTACCGCCCACCGGGCCGCTGCCGTCGGTGGTGGATCCGACGGTGCGCGAGAAGACCGCGGTGTCGTCGCAGCCGTTGCCCGCCGGGCCGACCGACCCCCAGTTACTCGAGGAGGCGCTCGCCGAGCTCGAGCGCATGGTAGGTCTTGAACCCGTCAAGCGGCAGGTCAAGGCGCTGTCCGCCCAGTTGAACATGGCCCGGCTGCGCGCCGGGCAGGGGCTGCCGGTACAGCCGCCCAAACGGCACTTCGTCTTCTCCGGGCCCTCGGGCACCGGCAAGACCACGGTCGCGCGCATCCTGGGCCGCGTGTTCTACGCCCTCGGGCTTCTCGGCGGCGACCATCTCGTGGAGGCCCAGCGGGCCGATCTGGTCGGCGAGTATCTGGGCCAGACGGCCGTGAAGGCCAACGAGCTCATCGACTCCGCGCTCGGTGGCGTCCTCTTCGTCGACGAGGCCTACTCGCTCTCCAACACCGGCTACGGCAAAGGCGACGCGTACGGCGACGAGGCCCTCCAGGTGCTGCTGAAGCGGGCCGAGGACAACCGGGACCACCTGGTGGTGATCCTCGCCGGCTACCCCGAGGGCATGGACCGTCTGCTGGCCGCCAACCCCGGGCTCTCCTCGCGGTTCACGACCCGCGTCGACTTCCCCTCGTACCGTCCTCTCGAACTGACCTCCATCGGCGAGGTGCTCGCCGCGGAGAACGGTGATGTCTGGGACGAGGAGGCTCTGGATGAGCTGCGTTCCATCGCGGGGCACGTGGTCGATCAGGGGTGGATCGACGAGCTGGGGAACGGGCGGTTCCTGCGGACGCTGTACGAGAAGAGCTGTGCGTACCGGGATCTGCGGTTGTCGACCTACCCCGGGGCACTGACCAGGGACGACTTGTCGACACTTCGACTGCCGGATCTGATGCAGGCGTACGGGGAAGTGTTGTCGGGGCGGGGGCCGCAGGATCCTTCGGCCATGTGAGGTTCTCGCCCCCGCCGCCCCTACCCGTCCCATCCCTGAAGGGGCTCCGCCCCTTCGACCCCGCCAAGGGGCTCCGCCCCCTGGACCCCCGCTCCTCAAACGCCGGAGGGGCTGCATTGGCCAAACGCCGAAGCGGCTGGAGTCAGGCTGGGTTCAGCCCGTCAGTGCTCCCTCCGGCTCCCCCGTGCTCAGGCGCGGCCCCGTCACCCGTACCTCCGGCAGTTCCCGGTGGGCCGGGTCGCGGACCTCGCCGACCAGGAGTTCCAGGACGTCCTCCAGGGCGACGAGGCCGAGGACCCGGCCGGAGGCGTCGGCCACCTGGGCGAGGTGGGTGGCGGCTCGGCGCATGACGGTGAGGGCGTCGTCCAGGGGGAGTTCCGAGCGGAGGGTCGTCATCGGGCGCCAGACGTGCTGGGGCACCGCGCGTTCGGACTCCTCCAGGTCCAGGACGTCCTTCACATGGAGGTAGCCCATGAAGGCGCCGGTCTCCGCGGCCACCGGGAAACGGGAGTAGCCGGTGCGGGCGGTGAGGGCGACGATCTGGCCGGGGGTTACCGAGGGGCTGACCGTGACCAGGGAATCCCGCTTCAGCAGGACGTCCGTCACCGGGCGCGAGCCCAGTTCCAGGGCGTCCCCCAAACGTTCCTGCTCCTCGGGGTCGAGCAGCCCGGCCTGGCCGGAGTCCTCGACGAGCCGGTTGAGCTGCTCGCTGGTGAAGACCGCCTCGACCTCGTCCTTCGGTTCGACGCGGAAAAGCCGCAGGATGGCCTGGGCGACGGCGCCGAGGGCCACCGTGATCGGGCGGCAGAAGCGGGCGAAGTAGACCAGGCCGGGGCTGAGCCACAGCGCGACCTTCTCCGGCGCCGCCATCGCCAGGTTCTTCGGCAGCATCTCGCCGATGACCAGGTGGAAGAAGACGACCGCGGCCAGCGCGATGACATAGGTGAGGGGGTGGATCATGCCCTCCGGCATGTGAACCCACTCGAACAACGGCTCCAGCAGGTGCGCCACCGTGGGCTCCGCCACCGCGCCCAGCGTCAGCGAGCACACCGTGATGCCGAACTGGGCCGCCGCCATCATCTGCGGCAGCCGCTCCAGGCCGTACAGGACCTGGCGTGCGCGGGCCGTGCCGAGCGGTTCGATCTGGCTGCGGCGGACCGACACAAGGGCGAACTCTGCGCCCACGAAGAACCCGTTGGCCAGGACCAGCAGCGCCGCGAAGAGAAGTTGGAGCACGCTCATCGGGCGACCTCCACCACGGCCCCGGTCCGGACCAGCCGGACGCGCTCGGCACGGTAGTGACCGACCCGGCGCACCGAAAGCCGCCAGCCCGGCAGTTCCGCCTTGTCGCCGACGGCCGGGATACGGCCGAGCTGATCGGCGACCAGCCCGGCGACGGTCTCGTACGGCCCCTCGGGCACGTCGAGTCCTATGCGCTGGAGGATGTCGACCCGGCAGCTGCCGTCGGCGTCCCAGGCGGGCCGGCCGTCCTCCGGCGGGGCGGCGGCGAGTTCGGGCAGGTCCTGCCCGTCGTGTTCGTCGCGGACCTCGCCGACGATCTCCTCGACGATGTCCTCCAGGGTGACGACCCCGGCCGTACCGCCGTACTCGTCGACGACGACCGCGATGGGCTGCTCGCTGCGCAGCTGCGCGAGGAGCGGCTGGACCGGCAGGGTCTCGGGGACCAGCAGGGCCGGGCGGGCGATACGGCCGACGGGGGTGCGCAGCCGTTCACTCGAACGGATCGCCAGGGCGTCCTTCAGATGGACCATGCCGACGATCTCGTCGATCCTCTCCCGGTAGACCGGGAAGCGGGACAGACCGGTGGCACGGGTCAGGTTCACCACGTCCTCGGCGGTCGCCGACGACTGGAGCGCGCTGACCTTCACGCGCGGGGTCATCACGTGCTGCGCGGTCAGCTCGGCGAGCGACAGGGTCCGTACGAAGAGATCCGCGGTGTCCTGCTCCAGGGCGCCGGCCTGGGCGGAGTGGCGGGCCAGGGAGACGAGCTCGCCCGGTGTGCGGGCGGAGGCCAGCTCCTCGGTCGGCTCGATGCCCAGGGAGCGCACGAGACGGTTGGCGACGGAGTTCAGCGCGGCGATCACCGGCCGGAACAGACGTGCGAAGACGTGCTGCGGGCCGGCGACGAAGCGCGCGACCTGCATCGGCCGGGACACCGCCCAGTTCTTGGGCACGAGCTCGCCGATCACCATCTGCACGGCCGAGGCCAGCAGCATGCCGACGACCACGGCCACCCCGGACACCGCGCCATCGGGGACGCCGATGGCGGTGAAGGGGCCGCCGAGCAGCTCGGCGAGCGCCGGTTCGGCGAGCATGCCGACGACGAGGGAGGTGATGGTGATGCCGAGCTGGGTGCCGGAGAGCTGGAAGGACAGTTCCTTCAGTGACTCGACGACCCGGTGGGCCCGTCGGTCGCCCTCGGCGGCGGCCTTCTCGGCGTCCGTCGCCTCGACCGTGACCAGGCCGAACTCGGCGGCCACGAAGAAGCCGTTGGCGAGAATCAGGAGGAACGCGGCTGCCAGAAGCAGCAAGGGGATGCTCATGATGCCGCCGCCCCGGTATGTCGGGAGGGGGCGGCGCAGGTACTACAGGACGATCCGTCCATCGCTGGAGGGAATCACTCCTCGGGTAGCAGGGGGCCTCTGAGGGCCGGCTGGGACATCAAAGGCGGAGGCGTCGGAAAACGCCTCCGCCAACAGATTAATCAAGACATGGCGATTTACGTCAGGGTGAACGTCACTCAGTGAGCCCCGATGGCCCCCTGAGTCAGCCCTGATGCTCCTCCGGATCCCTGAGGGCACGGGCCTCGGCGAGCGCCCGCAGAGCGCGCGCGTCGGCGATGGCCCGCTGTTTTGCGATGCCGGGCTGGATGCCGAGCGCGGGCAGGCTGGTGCCGTCGCTGAGGTTGAGGAACACCCAGGGGTCGCCCGGACGGAGGTTCACCTGGACGATCTCGGCCCACTCCAGTCGGCGCCTGGTGGCGATGTTCACCACGGTGACGCCGGACTCGTCGGCGACGACCTTCACGCGCGCCAGCATGGCCAGCACGCCGAACATCAGGGCGCCGGTGAAGACGAAGCTGAGGCGCTCGCCGGGGCCGAGCTTCTCCAGCAGCAGCGCGACCGCCGTGATGACGACGAAGATCGCGACACCCGCGGTGAGCAGCACGGCCCGGGTGCGGCCCGGCCGGAACGTGACGGGCAGGGCGGGCAGTTCGGAGGACATCGGTGTACGGACCCTCGGGGTGGTCAGAGGCGGCAGGCGTGGATGGCCGTGGTCAGGATGGCCCGCGCGCCGATGTCGTACAGGTCGTCCATGATGCGCTGGGCTTCCTTGGCCGGAACCATGGCCCGCACGGCGACCCAGCCCTCGTTGTGCAGCGGCGAGACGGTCGGCGACTCCAGGCCGGGCGTGAGGGCGACCGCCTTCTCCAGCTGCTCGACGCGGCAGTCGTAGTCCATCATCACGTACGTCCGCGCGACCAGGACGCCCTGGAGGCGGCGCAGGAACTGCTGGACCTTGGGCTCCTCGCCGTCCGCGCCGGTGCGGCGGATGACGACGGCCTCGGACTTCATGATCGGGTCGCCGACGACTTCCAGGCCGGCGTTGCGCAGCGAAGTGCCGGTCTCGACGACGTCCGCGATGACCTGGGCGACACCGAGCTGGATGGCGGTCTCGACGGCGCCGTCGAGGTGGACGACGGAGGCGTCGATGCCGTGGTCGGCGAGGTGCTTGGCGACGATGCCCTCGTAAGAGGTGGCGACTGTCTTGCCGTTCAGGTCCGCCAGGTCGTCGCCGACGGTGCCCGGCCTGGTGGCGAAGCGGAAGGTGGAGCGGGCGAAGCCGAGGGCCAGGATCTCCTCGGCGTTGGCACCGGAGTCGATCAGCAGGTCACGGCCGGTCAGGCCGATGTCGAGCTGCCCGGAGGCGACGTAGATGGCGATGTCGCGGGGGCGGAGGTAGAAGAACTCGACGTCGTTGCCGGGGTCGACGATCCGCAGTTCCTTGGACTCGCGGCGCTGGAGGTAGCCGGCCTCATGCAGCATCTCCGCCGCAGGGCCGGACAGGGAACCCTTGTTGGGGACGGCGATGCGCAGCATGAGGTCGGCTTCCTTCGTTCGCTGTTACGGGTGTGCTGGGTTGCTGGTGCTCAGAGGTGGGCGTAGACGTCGTCCAGGGAGATCCCGCGCGCGACCATCATCACCTGGACGTGGTAGAGCAGCTGCGAGATCTCCTCGGCGGCGGCTTCCTTGCCCTCGTACTCGGCGGCCATCCAGACCTCGGCGGCCTCCTCGACGACCTTCTTGCCGATGGCATGGACGCCCTTGCCGACCAGCTCTGCGGTGCGGGAAGTGGCGGGGTCGCCGCTTACGGCCTTGTGCTGGAGCTCGGTGAAGAGCTCCTCGAAAGTCTTCTTGGACATGGTGGCGCCCACTTTACGCGTAGTGCCCGTCCACTTAACGCCATGGTTCAGATACTGAGCGGAGGGTCGCCGCCGTGGCCACCGCCGCCGTCACCGCCTCGTGTCCCTTGTCCTCGTTGGAGCCCTCGATGCCGGCCCGGTCCAGGGCCTGCTCCTCGGTGTCGCAGGTCAGCACGCCGAAGCCGACGGGGACCCCGGTGTCGACCGAGACCTGGGTGAGGCCCTGGGTCACGCCCTGGCACACGTACTCGAAGTGCGGGGTGCCGCCGCGGATGACCACGCCGAGCGCCACGATGGCGTCGTAGCCGCGGCCCGCGAGGACCTTGGCGACCACCGGGAGTTCCCAGCTGCCGGGGACCCTGAGCAGGGTCGGCTCGTCGATCCCCAGGTCGTGCAGGGCGCGCAGCGCGCCGTCCACCAGACCATCCATCACCTTCTCGTGCCACTGCGCCGCGATGACCGCGACCCGCAGGTCGCCCACATTGCGTACGGACAGCTCCGGTGCGCCCTTGCCGCTCACGTTCCTGAGTCTCCTCGTGTGCTCTTACTGGTTGGTGCAGGTGGACAGGGTGGCCGGGGCCCCGGGTGCCGGGTCCAGCCAGGGCAGGTCGTGCCCCATCCGGTCGCGCTTGGTGCGCAGGTACGTCAGGTTGTGCTCGCCCGCCTGTACGGGCATCGGCTCCCGCTCGGTGACCTTGAGGCCGTGGCCGGTGAGGGCGTCGGTCTTGTCGGGGTTGTTGGTCAGCAGGCGCACGCTGTGCACGCCCAGGTCGACCAGGATCTGTGCGCCGGCGCCGTAGTCGCGGGCGTCTGCGGGCAGGCCGAGTTCGAGGTTGGCGTCGAGCGTGTCGCGGCCGCGCTCCTGGAGTTCGTAGGCGCGCAGCTTGGACATCAGGCCGATGCCCCGGCCCTCGTGTCCGCGCAGGTAGACGACGACTCCGCGGCCCTCGTCCTGGATGCGCTGCAGGGCGGCCTCCAGCTGGGGGCCGCAGTCGCAGCGCAGGGAGTGGAAGACGTCGCCGGTGAGGCATTCGGAGTGGACGCGGACGACGACGTCCTCGCCGTCACCGATCTCGCCGTGGACGAGGGCGACGTGCTCGACGCCGTCGACGGTGGAGCGGTAGCCGTACGCCGTGAAGGCGCCGTGGGCCGTGGGCAGGTGGACCTCGGCCTCGCGGCGGACGGCCTGCCGGCTCGGCACCCGCTGCTCGACGAGGGCCGGTCGCTGCTCGGCGGGGGTCGGCTCCTGCTCGGTCGGCGCCGGGTGTTCGGCGGCGCGGCGGTAGGCGATCAGGTCCTCGATGGAGATGATCGTCAGGCCGTGCTTGCGGGCGAACGGGATCAGCTCGGGCAGCCGCAGCATCTCTCCGTCCTCGCCGGCGATCTCGACGATGGCGCCGGCCGGGCGCAGGCCCGCGAGGCGGGCGAGGTCGACGGCGGCCTCGGTGTGGCCGTCACGGACGAGGACGCCGCCGGGCCGGGCGCGCAGCGGGAAGATGTGGCCGGGGCGGACGAGATCCGAGGGCTCCGCCTTGCCGCTCGCGAGGAGCTGGAGCGTGGTCGCCCGGTCGGAGGCCGAGATGCCCGTGGTCACGCCGTGCGCGGCGGAGGCGTCCACGGAGACGGTGAAGGCGGTCTTCATCGACTCGGTGTTGTCCGCGACCATCTGCGGCAGTTCGAGCCGGTCCAGCTCCTCGGGCTCCATGGGGGCGCAGATCAGGCCGCGGCACTCGCTCATCATGAAGGCGACGATCTCGGGGGTCGCGTGCTCGGCGGCGATGACGAGGTCGCCCTCGTTCTCGCGGTCCTCGTCGTCGACGACCACGATGGGGCGGCCCGCGGCGATGTCGGCGATGGCCTGCTCGATCGGGTCGAGCGTGAGGTCCTCGACGCCTTCGGTGCGGTACAGAACGGGTGCCGTGGTCATGCCGGCGCTCCTTCCAGAACGGGCCGCGCGTCCTTGCGGGAGCGCAGCCACCAGTCGCGCATGCCCCACAGGACGAGTGCGCCGTAGATGACGTAGACGAAGCCGGAGAAGGCGTAGCCGTTGGCGAAGTTGAGGGGGACGCCGACCAGGTCGACGAGGAGCCAGGCGAACCAGAACTCGACCATGCCGCGTGCCTGGGCGTACATGGCGACGATGGTGCCGACGAATATGTAGGCGTCGGGCCACGGGTCCCAGGACAGGGTCGGGTACGCCTTGAACAGCAGTGCCACCGCGACCGTGCCGGCGGCGGCCGCGGCGACCATCGCGCCGCGCTCGCGCCAGGTGGCGAACCGTACGGCGATGTGGCCGTCCTCCGTCTGCCCCTTGCCGCGCTGCCACTGCCACCAGCCGTAGAGGGCGACGAGCATGACGACCGCCTGCTTGCCGGCGCTGCCGGTGAGGTGGCCGAAGAAGGCGCCGAAGAGGATCAAGCCGGCCAGGAACTGCACGGGCCAGGTCCATATGGAGCGCCGCCAGCCGAGGGCGAGGGCGGCGAGGCCGAAGAGGTTGCCGACCATGTCCGACCAGAGGATGTGCTGGCCGAACAGGGTGAAGGCCTCGGAGTTCAGCGAGTTCACCGGGCACTCGTCCCTTCGGAGGAGAGCCGGTCGCCCAGCATCCGCTCGACGTACTTGGCGATGACGTCGACCTCGAGGTTGACCGGGTCGCCGGGCTGCTTCAGGCCGAGCGTCGTCAGGTCGAGGGTGGTGGGGATGAGGCTGACGGTGAAGTAGTCGGGGCCGGCGTCGACGACGGTGAGGCTGATGCCGTCGACGGTGATGGAGCCCTTCTCGACGACGTACCGGGAGAGGTCGGCGGGGAGCGAGACCTTGACGATCTCCCAGTTCTCGGAGGGCTTGCGCTCCAGCACCTCTCCGGTGCCGTCGACGTGGCCCTGCACGATGTGCCCGCCGAGGCGGGCGCCCACGGCGGTGGGGCGTTCCAGGTTGACTCGGGAGCCGACGGTGAGGACGCCCAGGCTGGAGCGGTTCAGGGTCTCGGCCATGACGTCGGCGGTGAACTCGTCGCCTTCGTGCTCGACGACCGTGAGGCAGACGCCGTTGACCGCGATGGAGTCCCCGTGCTGTGCGCCTTCGGTGACGACGGGGCCGCGCAGTCGGAAGCGACAGGCGTCGTCGAGGGTCTCGACGGCCGTGACGTGGCCCAGCTCTTCGACGATTCCGGTGAACACTTCCCGGGTCCTCCTGCCTCATTCGGGCACGGACTCCGGGGCTGTCGATGACGACAGAATGTACGAGCAGGGACACCGAGGGCGACGCCGATACAGGGCTCGCCACGGGGGCGAACCAATACGGCGGCGCGCACGAATGCCCGCCCGCCGCGCACTGCCTCCCATCCGGACTTTAACCGTCGGTCCAGGAATTTCACCTGGTCAACCGGCCGCTGGAGGCGACCGGGTCGCGGACTGTAACCGCCGGTTCGGACTTTCACCGACCCCGGAGTGCGCTGCTTCTGGTACAGAGCCAGTGTGCCACGCCCGATCCACGTCCATGCGGGTGAATGTTGTGGGGTGGCTCACAGGCCACTTCGACCAAGCCCTTTCGGGATTGGTCCATACCTATTGACGCACTGGTCTAGTCCTCTCTAGGGTCTGCGCAACTTCCGTGGAGAGGAACCGACTTGCTGTCCCTTTCACGCAACCGGGCGAGACCCGCTCTGCTCGCCGCCCTCGGCACCATCGCCGGCCTGGTGCTCGCCGGCCTCCCGGCGACCGTCTCGCACGCCGCCGACCAGGAGTCCTGCCGCCCCGACGGCCTCTACCGGACGCCCGGCGTCGACGTCCCGTACTGCTCGGTCTACGACGCGGCCGGCCGGGAGGAGATGGGCGCCGACCACCGGCGCCGGGTGATCGGCTACTTCACCGGCTGGCGCACCGGCAAGGACGGCACGCCCGCCTATCTGGCGCCGGACATCCCGCGGGACAAGGTCACCCACCTCAACTACGCCTTCGCCCATGTCGACGGCGGCAACCGGATCTCCGTCGGCACGGACGGGGCGACGAACCCGGCGACGGGAATGACCTGGCCCGGTGTGAGCGGCGCGGACATGGACCCCGCCTTCTCCTACAAGGGCCACTTCAATCTGCTGAACAAATTCAAGAAGCAGCACCCGGACGTCAAGACGCTGATATCGGTGGGCGGTTGGGCCGAGACCGGCGGCTATTTCGACGACAGCGGCACACGCGTGAACTCGGGCGGCTTCTACTCGATGGCCACGAACGCCGACGGCTCGGTCAATCAGTCGGGCATCGACACGTTCGCGGATTCGGCGATCGCGTTCCTCAGGAAGTACGGCTTCAACGGCGTCGACATCGACTACGAGTACCCGACGTCCATGACGGACGCGGGCCACCCGCTCGACCGGCCCCTCTCCAACGCCCGCAGGTCCGGCCTGGTCAAGGGCTACGCGGCCCTGATGAAGACCCTGCGCGAGAAGCTCGACCGCGCGGGCGCGGCGGACGGCCGGCACTATCTCCTCTCCGTCGCCGCGCCCTCCTCCGGATATCTGCTGCGCGGCATGGAGACCTTCCAGGTCCAGAAGTACCTGGACTACGTCAACATCATGTCCTACGACCTGCACGGCGCCTGGAACGAGTACGTCGGTCCGAACGCCTCCCTCTACGACGACGGTAAGGACGCCGAACTCGCCGCGGCGGGCGTGTATTCCACGTCCCAGTACGGCGGAATCGGCTATCTGAACACCGACTGGGCGTACCACTACTTCCGCGGTTCGATGCCGGCGGGCCGTATCAACATCGGGCTCCCCTACTACACCCGGGGATTCAAGAACGTCACGGGCGGCACGGACGGACTGTGGGGCAGGGCGCCCTCGACGGCCTGTCCGGCGGGCTCCGGGCTGACCAAGTGCGGTGACGGAGCCGTCGGGATCGACAACCTCTGGCACGACCTCGACACCGACGGCAAGGAGTCACCGGCGGGTTCGAACCCGATGTGGCACGCCAAGAACCTGGAGAAGGGGATCGTCGGGGACTACGTCACCGACTACGGCTTCCCGGCCGGGACGCGGCTGACCGGTACGTACGCCCGCAAGTACGACTCGACCCTGGTCGCGCCCTGGCTGTGGAACGCGGAGAAGAAGGTGTTCCTGTCCACCGAGGACGAGCAGTCGGTGAACGCCAAGGCCGACTACGTCGTCGACCACGGCATCGGCGGCACGATGGTGTGGGAGCTGGCCGGGGACTACGGCTGGAACGCGGGCAGGGGGCAGTACGAGCCGGGCTCGACGCTGACCTCCGCGATGTACGAGAAGTTCAGGTCGGCGTCCCCGTACGGCGCGAAGCGCTCCACGGTCGATCTGCCGGCCGAGGCGCTGGACATCGACGTCGACTTCGGGCAGTTCCCGCTCGGCGACTCCAACTACCCGATCAGCCCCAAGCTGAGGATCACCAACAACTCGACGGCGACACTGCCCGGCGGCACGGAGTTCCAGTTCGACTACGGCACCTCGGCACCCGGAAACGCCAAGGACCAGTCGGGCTGGGGGACTTCGGTGATCCGCAGCGATCACACGGGGAGCAACGTCGGCGGGCTGAAGGGCGACCACCACCGGGTGTCGCTGAAGCTGCCGGGCCGGCAGACGCTGGCGCCGGGGGCGTCGGCGGAGCTGGACCTCGTGTACTACCTGCCGGTGTCGACGCCGTCCGACTGGACGGTGACGTTCGGCGGGAGGACCTACGCGCTGGCCGGGGACCTCACACGCGGCACGACCGTGGTGGAGCCGGGATCGGGAACCCCGTCCCCCTCCCCCACCTCTTCCAGTGGAGAGTGCGCGAACCCCGCCTGGAGCGCCACGACGGAGTACGGCGGGGGCAGCACCGTGTCCCATGAGGGGCACGGGTGGAAGGCCAGGTGGTGGACGAAGGGCGAGGAGCCCGACACCACCGGCGAGTGGGGCGTGTGGCAGGACCTGGGAGCCTGCTGAACCCCGCCCAGTCGGCCCGGCGGCGGTGACGACGGCCCTTGCCCGCCGCCGGGTCTCCCAGCTCCCGCCATCTGCCGTTCTGGCAGGGTGAGGACATGACCACCGCGATCGCCGACGAGTTCGAGACCTATCGCCCCCGGCTGTTCGGCCTGGCCTATCGCATGCTCGGCTCCGCCGACGAGGCCGAGGACACCGTGCAGGACGCGTATCTGCGCTTCAGCGGCGCCGACCGCACCGCGATCGAGTACCCGGCGGCCTGGCTCGCCAAGGTCGTCACCAACCTCTGTCTCACCCGGCTGACCTCGGCCAGGGCCCGGCGCGAGCAGTACGTCGGGCCCTGGCTGCCCGAGCCCGTGGTCACCTCGGACGGCGTACTCGGACCGCTGGAGTCCGCCGAGCAGCGGGACGCCGTGTCCATGGCGATGCTGGTGCTGCTGGAGCGGCTCACGCCGACCGAGCGTGCCGTGTACGTGCTGCGGGAGGCCTTCGCCTACGGGCACCGGGAGATCGCCGAGACGCTGGATCTGACCGAGGCGAACTGCCGGCAGCTGTACCGGCGGGCGGTCCAGCGGGTGGGTGAGGAGCGGACGCGGTTCGAGCCGTCTCCGGAGCGGCAGGAGGAGCTGGTCAGGTCGTTCCTCACGGCGGCCCGCGACGGCGACCTCGGTGGGCTGGAGAAGCTGCTGGCGGCCGATGTCGTCTGGTCGAGCGACGGCGGCGGCAAGGTCTCGGCGGCCCGACGGCCGATCGAGGGCCGGGACAAGGTGTTCCGTTTCCTGGCGGGCGCGACGCGCACGTTCCTGGCGGGCGTGGACTTCACCGCGGTCGAGATCAACGGCGCGACCGCGCTGGCCGTGTGGGAGGGCGACACACTGCTCTCGGTGACGGCGTTCGACGTGCGGGACGGGCTGGTCACGCATGCGTGGGCCGTGGTGAACCCGGACAAGCTGGACTTCGTACGCCGGCAGCTTGCGCGGGCGTAGCGGAGCCGGCGGCGAGATCGTCCGCGGCTGTCACATTTCACGCGGGGTACTCGGTCCCAGCTGACGAGGGGCGCTCCAGCCGGGAGCGCCCGGCGTCCGAAGGGGCTGAACGGCATGACCACGATCCTGGTGACCGGCGGTACCGGCACACTCGGCAGGCTCGTCACCGAGCGGTTGCGGGCGGACGGCCACGAGGTGCGGGTGCTCAGCCGGCACGCCCAGCCGTACGCCGTCGACCTGCGCAAGGGTGGCCCTGCCCTGGACGCGGCCCTGGAGTCGGTGGACACGGTCGTGCACTGCGCGACCTCGGCGGGCGGCGGTGACGAGGAGGCCGCGGCGCGTCTGATCGCGGCGGCGCGCAGGGCCGGCGTACGGCACCTGGTGTACATCTCGATCGTCGGCGTCGACCGGGTGCCGTTCGGCTACTACCGGAGCAAGCTCGCCGTGGAGCGGCTGGTCGAGGAGTCGGGGCTCGGCTGGACCGTGCTGCGCGCGACCCAGTTCCACGATCTGCTGGTGCGGGTGCTCGGGATGCTGGCCAAGTCGCCGGTCGTGCTGCTCCCGGCCCGGGTGAAGGACCAGCCGATCGAGGTGGCGGAGGTCGCGGCCCGCCTCGCCGAACTGGCGCTGGACGACCCGGCCGGACGCGTCGACGACATGGGCGGCCCCGAGGTGCGGACCTTCGACTCGCTGGCCCGTGCCTACCTCAAGGCCACGGGTCGCAGGCGAGTCGTGCTGCGCGTGCCGCTGCGGGGCAAGGCGTACGACGGCTTCCGCTCGGGCGGTCATCTGGCGCCGGGGCATGCGGTGGGCAAGGGGACGTTCGAGGAGTACCTGGGGCGGCGGTTCGGGGGCGGGCAGGGCGTTTGACCCGGGCTTCCCAGGTCCGGTCACCGGTCCGGCGGCCCGAACAGCTCGTCCTGCGCGGCGTCCCGCGCCGTGAGCAGCGCTCCGCGCAGGACGGCGCCGCCGCCCAGACCGGTGGGCCGAACCACGGTCGCCAACGGCGACATCCGTCGGATCCGCTCCTCCACCCGCTCTGCGAGCGCCTCCCCGCCGGCCTGCCCGACCTCCCCGCCGAGCACCACACAGCCGGGGTCGAGGATGGCGACGACGGAGGCGACGCCCACGGCGAGGCGATCGGCGAAGGCGTCGAGGAAACGGTCGGCGGAGGCGGCGTCGCCGACCACACCGGCTTCGCCCCCGGCCCCCGCCACCAGCGCCACAGCCTCCCTGACGACCCCGGCGGCGAGCGGCTCGTGCGCGGACGCGCCCTCGACCGGAAAGCCGTACGCCCGCGCCAGCTCCACGATCGCCGCCGCCCCCGCCAGGGAGTGGAACCCGCCCTCGCAGTCCACCGCCGTGGGCAGTCCCGACGTGCCCGGTACGGGCAGGAAGCCGATCTCGCCGGTGCCGCCGGAGGCTCCTCGGCGCAGGGCACCGTCGAGGACCACGGCAGCCCCCGTACCGTGGCCGAGCCAGAGCAGGACGAAGGTGTCGCGGTCGCGGGCCACGCCGTCGCGCTGTTCGGCGAGGGCGGCGAGGTTGGTCTCGTTCTCGACGCTGACGCGGGCCTCGGGGAGCCGTTCCTGGAGGGTCGCGACCAGACGGCGGTGCCATTCGGGCAGGCCGGTGGAGTCGCGGAGCTCGCCGCTCGCCGGGTCGATCAGGCCCGGGGCGCCTATCCCCACCGTATGAAGCCGGTCCGCCCCCGCCTCCTTCGCGACCCGCTCCACGAGCGTGACCGCCTGCTCCACCGCGGGCCCGGTCCCCGTGTCGCCGCCGATCGGCACCGACGCCTCCGCGAGCACGGCCCCGACCAGGTCGGACACGACGACGGAGACACCTTCGGTACGGACGTCCAGCGCCGCCAGATGGGCGCGGTCGGCGACGATGCCGTACAGCTTGGCGTTCGGGCCGCGCCGCTGCTCGCCTGCCTCGCCGACGACCGCGATCAGGTCGGCGGCCGTGAGGCGTTCGACGAGGTCGGCGACGGTCGGCCGGGACAGGCCGGTCAACTGCTTCAACTGCCCTGCCGTCAGCGGGCCCTCCTGCTGGAGCAGTCGCAGGGCGAGCCGGTCGTTGATGGCCCGGGCGGTGCTCGGGGATGCGGGCATGCCGGGATCCTTCCAGATCGGCGGGGCCGTGCGGTGGGCGGCCGGGATATCCCCTATCTATCAGGCAGGGACCCTGATAGTTTACGCGCGGCGTCAACACAGAGTGCGACGCGCGCAGCACGCAGTCCGCACGGAGCGAGGACCAGGAGGGGCCGGACAATGGGTGAGGTGGTCTACGACCTGCGCGAGGTGAAGCGCGCCCGGTACGCCGTGGCGGCCGTCTTCGCCGTGCACGGCGCCGTCACCGGTTCGTTCGCGACACGGGTGCCCTGGATCCAGGACCATGCCGGGGTCAGCGCGGGCCAGCTGGGGCTGGCGCTCGCCTTCCCCGCGCTCGGCGCCTCCCTCGCGATGCCGCTGGCGGGCAGCGTCACCCACCGCTTCGGCGCCCGGAACGCCCTGCGCGGACTGATCGCCCTGTGGACCCTCGCCCTCGTCCTGCCCTCCCTCGCCCCCAACCTGCTGACCCTGTGCCTGGCGCTGTTCACGTTCGGCGCCACGGCGGGCATGGCGGACGTGGCGATGAACGCGCTCGGCGTCGAGGTCGAGAACCGCCTGGACCGGTCGATCATGTCCGGGCTGCACGGCATGTGGAGCGCGGGCGCCCTGATCGGCTCGGCGGCCGGCACAGTCGCGGCTCACCTGGGCGGCGACGCCCGGCTGCACCACGCGCTCGCCGCGGCCACCCTGACCTTCCTCGGCGTCCTGGCGTGCCGGTGGGTGCTCGACCTCCAGCCCGCCGAGGACGAGGAGCCGCCGCCCCGGTTCGCGCTGCCGCCCAGGTCGGCGCTGCTCATCGGCGCGGTCGGGTTCTGCGCGGTCTTCGCGGAGGGCGCGAGCCTGGACTGGTCGGCGGTCTATCTGCGGGACCAGCTGGACACCTCGGCCGGACTCGCGGCGGCGTGCACGACCGGCTTCACTCTCACCATGGCGCTCGCCCGGATCGCCGGGGACAGGATCGTGGACCGCTACGGCGCCGTGCGCACGGTCCGGTTCAGCGGTGTCCTCGCGACGCTGGGCGGCCTGCTGATCGTGCTGTCGGACCAGCCGGCCGTGGCGATGGCCGGGTTCGCGCTGCTGGGTCTGGGCATCGCGGTGGTCGTGCCGCTCTGCTTCGCGGCCGCGGGCCGCAGCGGCAGCAATCCCTCGCTGGCCATCGCGGGCGTCGCGACCATCACGTACACCTCGGGTCTGATCGCCCCGAGCGCGATCGGCGGGATCGCCCAGGCCACCAGTCTGATGGTGTCCTTCTGCCTGGTGACGGTGCTGTCCTTCGGCCTGGTGGTGTTCGCACGCGTCCTGCGCGCCGGTGACCGCGAGCGCCCGAAGGTCAGCCGACCGGACACGGCGGTTCCCGACCCACGCCCCTGAGGCCCTCGAGCAGTCGCTTCGTACGTGCGATCAGCCCTGGTCGGTGCGGTTCCCCACGTACCTGACAATGGTCCGGTCACCCACCCGCACGACGAAAGCGAAACCGCACCATGGATCTCGGCGTCCGCTGGAAACTGCACGGCGACGGACGCACGCCGGCACCCGGAGCGGTGGTCCGCCCCGACGAACGGCTCTCGTGGCCCCGTACCGTCGGACTCGGCGCCCAGCATGTGGTGGCCATGTTCGGCGCCTCCTTCGTGGCGCCGGTCCTGATGGGGCTCGACCCCAACCTGGCGATCATGATGTCCGGCGTCGCGACGCTCGTCTTCCTGCTCGCGACCCGTGGCCGGGTGCCCAGCTATCTCGGCTGCTCCCTCTCCTTCGTCGGGGTCGCCGCGGTCATCCGGGCCGACGGCGGTACGAGCGCGACCGTCACCGGCGCGGTCCTGGTCGTCGGCGCCGTGCTGTTCCTGGTCGGTCTCGCCGTGCGGAAGTTCGGCGCTCGGATCATCCACGCCACGATGCCGCCGATCGTCACCGGCGCCGTGGTGATGCTGATCGGCTTCAACCTCGCCCCGGTGACGGCCTCGACGTACTGGCCGCAGGACCAGTGGACGGCGCTGCTGGTGATGCTGTTCACCGGGCTCGCGGTGGTCTGTCTGCGCGGGTTCTGGTCCCGCATCGCGATCTTCCTGGGCCTGGTCTTCGGCTACGGCATCTCCTGGGCGTTCGACCGGATATTCGGGAAGATCCACTCGGTCGACGCGAGCGGCAAGCTCACCGACCACTGGCGGCTCGACCTCTCCGGGGTCTCGAAGGCCGACTGGATCGGGCTGCCCGACCTGCACGGCCCGTCCTTCCAGTGGTCGGCGATCCTGGTGGCCCTGCCGGTCGTCATCGCCCTGGTCGCCGAGAACGCCGGGCACGTCAAGGCGGTCGGCGAGATGACCGGCGACAACCTGGACGACAAGCTGGGCACCGCGATCTCCGCGGACGGCGTCGCCTCGATGCTCTCCACGGCGGTGGGCGGCCCGCCCAACACCACCTACTCCGAGAACATCGGCGTGATGGCCGCGACCCGCGTCTACTCCACCGCCGCCTACTGGGCCGCCGCCGGCTTCGCCCTGCTCTTCGGCGTCTGCCCCAAGTTCGGCGCGGTCGTGGCCGCGATCCCAGGCGGCGTCCTCGGCGGCATCACGGTCATCCTGTACGGCATGATCGGCCTGCTCGGCGCGCAGATCTGGATCAACGCCAAGGTCGACCTGCGCAACCCGCTCAACCTCGTCCCGGCGGCGGCGGGCATCATCATCGGCGTCGGCAACGTCACCATGGAGTTCACCGACACCTTCGAGCTCAGCGGGATCGCACTGGGCACGCTCGTCGTCATCACCGGCTACCACGCGCTACGCGCCTTCGCCCCGGCCCACCTCAAGACGCAGGAGCCGCTGCTCGACGAGGGCACGTCCTCCTACGACGAGGAGGGCCGGCCCGGCAACGAGAGTGACAGCCGAGACGGGGCTCAGCGCGCCAAGTCGTAGGCGTACGACGCGGTGAAGGTCCCCGGCCTCCCCTTGCAGCCGTCCGACTCCCCCGGCAGCTTCACCCACAGGTAGCCGTCGATCCGCGCCTCCCCCGTGCTGAGTGTCGGCGCCCGGCCCAGTTTGCGGCCGGCGGGGTCGCACCACTCCCCGTCGGCCGGGACGCCGGCGCCGTTGCGGCTGGTGTCGATGACGGCGCCGAGGCTCGCGGGGCCGCCGAGGGCGTCGAGGACCTGTCGGTCGTAGGCGATCTCGTCGGTCGTGGCGTGGAAGTTGGAGACGTTGCTGAAGACGCCGTCGGAGGAGGCGGTCGAGGCGGCGCCGGCCTGTCGCAGCCACTCGGCCTGTTTGCCGGGCGCGTGCCAGCCGGAGTGCCCGGCGTCGTAGTAGACGCGCGCCCTGGGGTTCGCCGTCTTGAAGGCGCGGCCGGCGCGGGCCAACGAGGCGAAGCGGTCGGCGCGTCCGGCGGCGGAGAGGCACTCGGACTGGGCGACCGAGTCGGGCTCCAGGACCACGATGACGTCGGAGGAGCCTAGCCCGGCGGCGAACCTGTCGATCCAGGCGTCGTACGCGTCGAGGTCGGGTGCCCCGCCCTGGGAGTGCCCGCCGCAGTCACGGTCCGGTATCGCGTACGGCACCACCACGGGCACCCGCCCCAGCGCCGAGCCTCCCGAAGTGACCGCGCGGACCCGGGCGGTGATGGTGTCCGGCGTGAAGTCGGCGAACCACACGGCGGCTGGCTGAGCGGCGATCCGCGACGCGATGACCGCGTGGCGCGGGTCGCCGGTATTGCCGCGGACCCACTCCAGCACCTGGGAGTCGGGGTGGCGGTAGAGGCGGGCGGAGACCACGGTCGGCTGCCGGCTCCTCTCGGTCCTGGTCGGGGCGGGCACGGGGCTCGCGGGGCCGGCCTTCTTCTCCTTCGGGGTCGGTGAAGTCGGCGTCGGGGACGGGGACGGGGACTTCGAGGCCGACGGGGACGATGAAGGCACGAGCGGCAGGGAGTCCAGGCTCGGCGAGCGCGTCACCTCGGGCCGCCCGGCCTCGTCGGAGCGCCCTCTGCCGTCGAGCGCGGAGATCATGCCGGTCGCGGTGCCGACGGCGACCACGACGCAGGCCGCCACGACCATGGCATGGCGCCGGGCCGCCCTCCTGCGCTCGGACCTGCGTGCGGCCAGTCGCTGGGCACGTAAGCCTGGCACCGTCCTGCTCCCCCTCCCCCGACAGCGGGCGCGTTCCCCCGTTCTGGGGAAGCGCCGGGCCCGCCGACACCTGCGCCAGCCTAAAGCTGGGACTCTGCCCCCATGGCGCAATGCGAACAATTCACCACACCCGTGGACGCCGTCATCTCCCGTATGCGCGCCCTCCACGCGGCCCTGCCCGAGCGCGACGGAGTGGCCGTCTTCAACCGCGTCTACCTCACCGTCACGGAGGCCGTCGACCGGCACATCGACGAGGGCCGGTTCGCGGACGCGGGGGCGGCGATCACGCTGGACGTGCGGTTCGCGGAGCGGTATCTCACGGCGGTGGAGCGGGCCGAGGACGAGCGGCGCCCGCCCGCCTGCTGGCGGCCCCTGTTCCAGATGCGCCGGCATCCCGGCGTACGTCCGTTGCAGTTCGCGCTCGCGGGCATCAACGCGCACATCGGCCACGATCTGGCGCTCGCCGTGGTGGACGCCTGTCGTAGCCTCGACTGCGAACCCGTCGACCTGGAGGACGAGTTCGACCGGGTGGGTGATCTCCTCGTCTCGCTGGAGGAGCGCGTCCGCGAAGAGCTGATGCCGGGTCCCGACCTGCTCCAGATCGCCGACCCGCTCACCCATCTGCTCGGCTCCTGGAGCCTGGAGCGGGCCCGGGACGCGACCTGGTCGGCGGCGCGGGCGCTGTGGGCGCTGCGCCGACTGCCCGATGTCGCCGAGGAGTTCACCGAGCGGCTGGACGCGGCCGTGGGGTTCGCCGGACGCATGATGCTCACGCCACTGCCGGAGTGATTCGGCCACTCCTGTGACGGGTCCCCTCAACTGGTGGATGAACGTTGTACGTTCGACAGGAGTGGACCTCTTGCGAAGGAGCACAGGCATGGCGACTCGGCTCGGACTGGCACTCCCGCAGAACAAGCAGTACGACCTCGGCAGGGACGTCCCGGACGTGGCACGCGCCGCGGAGGCGGTCGGCTACGAGAGCCTGTGGGTTGTACGAGCGGGCCCTGTTCCCCGAGCCGGCCACCCAGGGGCTGTACGGCATCGAGGGCCTGCCCTGGCCGGACGCCTACCGCGGGGTCGCCGACCCGCTGGTCACGTTGACGCTGGCGGCCGCGGCCACCGAGCGGGCCCGGCTCGGCACCAGCGTGCTGGTGGCCCCGTTGCACGTGCCCTTCCAGCTCGCCAAGACCCTCGCCACCCTGGACGCGGCGAGCGGCGGCCGGGTCGTGGCGGGCCTCGGCACCGGCTGGTCGCACGACGAGTACGCGGCCGCCTCCGTCCGACCCTTCGAGGAGCGCGGCCAGGTCCTCGACGAGGTGATCGAGGTCTGCCGCGCGGTGTGGGGCCCGGACCCGGTGTCCTACGACGGCCGCACCACGAGGATCGCCCCCGCCGTGGTCGGCCCCAAGCCCGCCCGGCCCATCCCCATCCTGCTCGCCGCCGCCACCCGCAAGGCCCAGCGCCGGCTCGTGGACCACGCCGACGGCTGGATGCCCGTCGCCATGAACGCCGAGTCGCTGGCCAAGCAGTGGCAGGAGCTGCGGGACCTGGCCGCCGAGCGGGGTCGTACGGAGCCGCTGCAGACGGTGGTACGCACCAACGCGCGCTACACCGCCAAGGGGTACGAGGGCTCCGACCGCGCGCCCTTCCACGGCAGCGTCGACCAGATCGTCGAGGACCTGGCCGCGTACGCCGAGGTGGGCCTGGACGAGATCTTCGTCGACCTCCAGAGCTCCGTGCGCGACGCCCAGGAGCTCAAGGACGTCGCGGCGGAGGTGTACGAGAAGGCGCGGGCGGCCGGGATCTGAGCCTGGTCTCGGGGCCTCAGTCCTCGGGCAGCTCGACCGGCGCGATCTCGTCGTAGACGTCGCCCGGTCCCGGGTTGGTCGCGTCGGTGGCCCCGCCGAAGTGGTGCATGACGCCCCAGACCGCGTTCAGCGCGGTCTGGACGGCGCCCTCGGCCCAGCCAGCCGTCCAGGAGATGTCGTCGCCGGCGAGGAAGATGCCCCGCTTGTCCTCGTCCAGCCGGTCCTGCATGAAGTGCGTGAACAGGCGCCGCTGGTAGCGGTAGTGGCCGGGCAGGTTGGCCTTGAACGCGCCCATGAAGTACGGCTCGTTCTCCCACGACACCGTCACCGGGTTGCCGATGACGTGCTTCCGGATGTCGACCTTCGGGTAGATCTCGCCGAGCGACTTCAGCATGACCTCCATCCGCTCGCTCGCGGACAGCGGCAGCCACTTCAGGCTGTCGTCGCACCAGGTGTAGGAGAGGCAGATGACGGCGGGCTTGTCCGGGCCGTCGTCGAGAAGGTAGGTGCCGCGCGTCATACGGTCGGTGAGCGTCATCGACATGACGTCCCGCCCGGTCTCCTCGTCCTTGTCCAGCCAGAAGGGCCGGTCGACCGGCACGAACAGCTTCGAGCTCTCCATGTAGTGGGTCCGCTCGATCGCCGTCCAGTGGTCGATCGGGAAGAGCGAGTCGTCGCAGGCGATCTTCGACAGCAGCATCCAGGACTGGGCGGTGAAGACGGCCGCCTGGTACGTGCGGATGTCGCCGTTCGCGTCGGTCACGGTGATCCGGTTGCCGGCGGTGCGGTGCAGCCGGGTCACGGCCGGGCGGGGCTCGCCGTTCTCGTGGAGCTTGGCGAGCGAGGTGCCGTAGGACCAGTGCACGATCTTCTCCGGCTCGCGCTCCCAGAGCCTGACCGGCAGCTGCTGCGAGCCGCCGACGATGCCGCGGTGGTGGTCGTCGGCCTCGGTGTAGACGACGCGCAGGATCTCCAGGATGGAGTTGGGGAAGTCGGTGTCCCAGCCGCCGGTGCCGAAGCCGACCTGGCCGAAGATCTCGCGGTGCCGGAACGACTTGAAGGCCTCGGAGTCGCAGAGGAAGCCATAGAAGGTCTGGTTGTCGAGCTTCTCGACGAGCTTCGCCCAGATCTCGCGGATGCGCGGCACGTCCCGCTCGCGCATGGCCCGGTTCATGTCGGAGAAGTCGGCGCCCTCTTCGAGGCACTTGTTCCAGGCCTCGGCGACGTCCCGGTAGACCTGCGGGAGGTCGTCGATGGTCTCGGCGTAGTGCGACTCGCCCTTGAGGTCGACGACGGTCGAAGGCGTCGCCTCGGCAAGGGGGTTGGGGAAGGGCTGGGTCTCCAGGCCGACCAGGTCGATGTAGTGCTGGAGCGCCGTGGAGGACGGCGGGAAGCGCATCGCGCCCATCTCGGCGGTCAGGGCCGGGTCACAGCCCTCGAAGCCGACGGTCCGCAGCCGCCCGCCGATCTGGTCGGCCTCGTACACGACGGGCTTGAGACCCATCTTCATCAGCTCGTAAGCGGCCACGATCCCGGACAGCCCGCCGCCGATGACCGCGACCTCGGTGCCGTGCTCGGTCGCCGGTATCTGACCCAGCCCCGCCGGGTGGGCGAGGAAGTCGTCGTACGCGTACGGGAAGTCCGGGCCGAACATGGTGATCGGCGGCTGCTGCTCGTCGGCGTGCTGGACGGCGTTGGGCACCGTGGACGTCATGGGGTACGGACTCCTTGCACAAACAGGGACTGCGGGGGGCGGGCGAGGCTCAGATCAGGGACCCGTAGAGACCGGGGCGGCGGTCCTTCAGATACGGGTTCTCCTCGCGGCATGCGGCGAGGAAGACGGGGTCGACGTCGGCGAGGACGAGTTCCTCGGCGCGGCCGGCCCGGGTGCGGGCGACTCCGTCGGGGCCGGCGAGGGTGGAGAGGCCGACGAACTCGAACTCCCCTTCCTGCCCGACCCGGTTGACGTACGCGACGTACATCTGGTTCTCGAAGGCGCGCACCGGGATCATCGACTCGGCGACGAACTGGAACGGGTGCATCTGCGCGGTCGGCACGATCAGCAGGTCCGTGCCGGCGAGGGCGTGGGCGCGGACGTTCTCGGGGAACTCCACGTCGTAGCAGATCAGGACGCCGACGCGGACGCCGTCGAGCTCGGCCTGGACGACCTGCTGGTCGCCCGGGGTGAAGTGGTCGCGCTCGAAGCAGCCGAAGAGGTGGGTCTTGCGGTAGTTGGCGAGCCGGGTGCCGTCGGCGGAGATCAGCTGCGCGGAGTTGTACACCGTCCCGCCCGCGCGCTCGGGGTAGCCGTAGGCGATGGCCAGACCGTGCCGTGTCGCGCTCTCGGCGACGGCGTCCGCGCAGTCGCCGTCGGCCGGCTCCGCGAGCCGGGCGATGTCGTCACCGATCGCGTACCCGGTCAGGAACATCTCCGGCGCGACCAGCAGCCCCGCGCCCGCGGCGGCCGCACGCCCCGCGGCCTCGTCGAGGACCTTGAGGTTCTCGACGGTCGAGCCGGGGCGGCCGGAGCTCTGGAGCAGGGCGGTACGCATGCGTGTTCCTCACCGGGCGGAAGGGGGGCGGGGGGCCGTGTAGGGGCCACGTAGACGGTACGGGCGGCTGAGCAGGGCGGACAAGGAGGAGCCGTTGCGCGCCGGTGAGCGGTTTGTTGCGTGCGTGCGGAGGTCGGCGGCGATTCGTTGCGCGCCCCCGGTCGTAGGCCAGGTCCACCTCGCGGCGCAGCGGCGGCGGGCCTCTCCCGCCGGACGGCGGAGACGGGGTCCCGCCCCCGGCGCGATGTGGGGCGGGCGACGGGCCGGGAGAGTGGTCACCGTCCACTTGACCAGCGGAAAGGACCGCGATGAACCGCCGTACGAAGATCGTCGTGCTGGGCTCCGCGCTGCTGCTCACCGCCGGGGTCGCGGCCTCGGCCTCGGCGTTGTCCGACGAACCGCGCCCACGGGAAGCCGCCGCCCTCACCGGCACCGCCAAGCTGTACCGCTCAGCCGGGGACGACATCACCTTCTCCTTCGACGCGCATCTGGCGGCGAGGGACACCGCCGACCCGACGAAGGCGACCGGCACCTTCGAGTTCAGTCACTACCTGAACGGCGACGGCGCCCGGGCGAAGGTGAAGGTCGACTGCCTGCTCACGGGTGGCAAGGTGGCCGTCGTGTCCGGCGTCATCACCTCCTCCGACCTGCCGGGCGCCGAAGGCAAGCGGGTCGGCGTCACCGTCCACGACCTCGGCCGACGCGACCGGCTGGGCTACAGCTGGGCGTCGACGGGCAGCCCCGTCGAGACGAAGGAGCTGCCCAAGTGCGTGAGTTCGGCGCCCTTCGAGACGGTCAGGAAGGGCACCGGGGACTTCACGGTCGTGCCGTGGCAGCCCGAGCTCTAGCCAGCACCAGCGCCGTCACCAGGTAGGGAATCGCGAGTACGGCGAACACCGTGCCGTGCGACGCACCTGTGCCGAGCAGCGCGTACAGGCCGAAGGTGGCGACGGTGGCAAGTTCGGTGCCCAGGCTCGCGACGGAGGTGAGGGTGGCCCGGCGGGACTCGTCGATGCGGTGCTGGAGGCGGACGTCGGCGAGCACCTCGGCCACCTGGAACCCGCCGAAGGCGAGGCCCACGAGGGCGATGCCGGCCACTGAGCCGGCGGCGGCTCCCACGGCCAGGGCGAGTGCGGCGGCCGCGAGGAGCGCCGCGAGCCCGGTCGTGCCGAGGCGTTCGGCCGGTCCGGTCAGGAGGCTTCCGGCGGTGACGCCGGCCCAGATCAGCAGGATCAGATAGGGGACGGTGGCCTCGGCCACGCCGATGTCCCGGACCAGCAGCGGGGTGTACTCGTCGAGCGCGCCCCATACGGCGGCGACCGCGGGGATCAGCAGCAGCGCACCCCGCACGGAACGGTCCTCGCGAACCTCCGCGAGCCCGGTCCGCAAGGTCGCCGCCCAGCTGTCCTCCGCCTCCTCCGGCCGCACCCGGTGCTCCGGGAACCGGGTCGCCGTGGCGGCGGTCAGCAGACAGGCGAGGACGCTGGCCGCGCCGACGACGGGGTAGCCGCCGAGCGCGAAGGCCGGCCCCGCGAGACCGGCCGAGGCCATCGTGCCCAGCAGTCGCGCGGCCCGGCCCCGGCCCATGACCCGTGCGTACCGGTCGGCGGCGCCCAGCCGGTCCAGCTCGTCGTACACCAGCGCCTCCAGCGCACCGGAGCCGAGCGCTCCGCCGGCGCCCCACAGCACGAAGCCCACTGCGAAGGCCCAGTACGACGGGGTGACCACCCACAGCGCGAAGCCGACGGCGGTGAGCAGCGGGCCGATCCACAGCAGCCGGCGCCGCGACGCGGTGTCGGCCCAGGCACCGGAGGGGACCTCCAGCAGCACGCCGGTGATCGACCACAGGGCGAACAGGGAGGAGATCTGCCACAGCGACATGCCGGTGTCTGCGAACAGCAGCGCGTACACCGGGTAGAGCAGGACGAAGTCGTCGAGGAACGAGTAGCCGTACAGCGTGGCCGTGATACGGCGGACGCCGGTGACGGGCACGCGTGCAGGTGAGAGTGTCATGAGGCCTTCCCGCAGGGACAGTTCGGACGCCGGAGGTACGGCGTCCGAGGCGGCCCTCGGGAGGCACGGCTGGTGGATCAATGTCGCCAGGTCATGGCATCGATGGTAGGCGCCCCTGGCGTGGGAGCACAGGCGAAATAGCCGGCCGGGCACCCGCGCTCAGCACACGCGCCCTTCAGGGGCGCGGGGAACTGCGCGACCAGCCACACCGCAGCCGCAGTCGAGGAACGACATGACGAGGCACCCCCCACCCGCCCGACCCGCGGGGCGCTACGTGGGCGACCCGGAAGAAAACCTCCGCAGCAGCGGCGACAGCACCAGCACCGACTTGGTCCGCTCCACGAACGGCTCCCCGGCGATCCGCTCGAGCACTCGCTCGAAGTGCCGCATGTCGGATGCGAAGACCTGCACCACGGCATCCGCCTCCCCGGTGACGGTGGACGCGGCCACGACCTCCTGATACCGCTCAAGACCCCGCCGGATCGTCTCCGGCGAGGTGTTGTGCCGGCAGTAGATCTCGACGAACCCCTCGGTCTCCCAGCCCAGGGCCGACGGGTCCACCCGGACGGTGAACCCGGTGATGGCACCGGTGGCGCGCAGCCTGTCCACGCGCCGTTTCACGGCGGGCGCGGACAGGCCGACTAGCTGCCCGATGTCCGCGTAGGAGCGGCGGGCGTCCTCGGCGAGGGCGTGCACGATGCGTTCGTCGAGATCGTTCAGCACTGCGGGCGGTTCACTTCACTTCTGGTGTGGCTGCTTGCGTGGCAAGACGGGAACGGCGATAGCCGTACAGGAAGTAGAACACGAGTCCGGCGGCCATCCAGCATCCGAAGACCACCCAGGTCACGGTGTCCAGGCTGAACATGTTGTACGCGCAGAACAGGAAGCCCAGCACCGGCAGCACCGGCCCGAACGGCACCCTGAACGTGCGCTCGAGCTCCGGGCGCTTCACACGCAGGACGATCACCGCGATGTTGACCAGGGCGAAGGCGAACAGCGTGCCGATGCTGGTCGCGTCGACGAGCTTGCCCAGCGGGATGACGGCGGCGAGCACACCGCAGAACAAGGACACGATGATCGTGTTGAGCCGCGGCGCACCGGTCTTGCGGTGGACCTTGCCGAGCGCCTTCGGCACCAGGCCGTCCCGGGACATCGCGAACAGGATGCGGGTCTGGCCGTAGAGCACGGTCAGCACGACGCTCGCGATGGAGATCACGGCGCCGAGGGCGAGCAGCGTGCCCCAGAAGCTCTGGCCGCTGACGTCGTTCATGATCGCGGCGAGGGAGGCCTCGGAGCCCTCGAACTTGGTCCAGTTCCAGGCGCCGACGGCGACACCCGCGACCAGGACGTACAGCGCGGTCACGATGATCAGCGACAGCATGATCGCCCGCGGCAGGTCCTTCTTGGGGTCCTTGGCCTCCTCACCGGCGGTGGAGGCGGCGTCGAAGCCGATGTACGAGAAGAAGAGCGTCGCACCCGCGGCGCTCACACCCGCCATGCCGAGCGGCATGAAGTCGGAGTAGTTGCCGGACTTGAAGCCCATGAAGCCGACGGCGCAGAACAGCACCAGCGCGGCGATCTTGACGGCCACCATGATCGTGTTGGCGCGCGCGGACTCGCGGACTCCGCCGAGCAGGAACACCATCGCCAGCAGGACGACGATCAGCGCGGGCAGGTTGATGATCCCGCCCTCGCCGGGCGCCGAGGACAGCACGGACGGGATGGTGACGCCTATGGTCCCGTCGAGCAGCTCGTTGAGGTACTCGCCCCAGCCGACGGCGACGGCGGCCACCGAGACGCCGTACTCCAGCACCAGACACCAGCCGCAGACCCAGGCGACGAGCTCGCCCATCGTTGCGTACGCATACGAGTACGAGGACCCGGCGACCGGGATGCTGCCGGCCAGCTCGGCATAGGACAGGGCCGAGAAGAGCGCCGTGAGACCGGCGATCACGAAGGCGAGGGTGACGGCCGGGCCGGCCTCCGGAACGGCGTCGCCGAGGACGACGAAGATGCCGGTGCCGAGGGTGGCACCGATGCTGATCATGGTCAGCTGCCACATGCCGAGCGAGCGCCGCAGGGACCCTCCCTCGCCCTGGCCACCCTCCGCGACCAGGTGTTCCACGGGCTTGCGACGCATGAGGCGCGCGCCGACACCCGGGGACGGTGGGCCTGTCTGGGGGCGGTTCTGCGGGGGTGCGCCTTGGTCGAGCACGCGCTGACTCCTTCGTCGCTGCCTGTGAGGGCGGCAGGGACCGGCGGCACTCTGCGACAGCAGGAACCCACCGAGCGGGGTCCCTGCCACGCCACGTACGAGGCGACAGCCTATGAGGAGTGGCGTTGCTGGTGAAATGCAGCAACCTTGCGCATGCCCGCAAGATCATTGCGTTCATGGGGGCTGGATGGGTGTTCGTTGCACGACGGCTTTCGACCGTTGCGCAGTGCGGGTGCGTGGGGGCTGGTCGCGCGGTTCCCCGCGCCCTTGAGGGGCGTCCACTGCAGGTACCTCAGGGGCGCGGGGAACCGCGCGACCAGCCACGGACGACCCGCGGCCGCCCGCCTGCAGCCGTACCCGGCCCCTTGGGCGCACCGGCGTTGACCGAGCGTCAGCTCCAGCTGGCGTGCAGCGGCTTGCCCTCGGCGTACCCGGCCGCGCTCTGGATCCCGACGACCGCCTTCTCGGCGAACTCCTCCAGAGACCCGGCGCCGGCATACGTGCAGGACGACCGCACACCCGCGATGATCGAGTCGATCAGGTCCTCCACGCCCGGCCGGGCCGGGTCGAGGAACATACGGGAGGTGGAGATGCCCTCCTCGAACAGCGACTTGCGGGCACGGTCGTACGCCGACTCGTCCGACGTGCGGTTGGCCACGGCCCGCGCGGACGCCATGCCGAACGACTCCTTGTAGAGCCGGCCGCCCGCGTCCTGCTGAAGGTCGCCCGGCGACTCGTAGGTGCCCGCGAACCAGGATCCGACCATCACGTTGGAGGCACCGGCCGCGAGCGCCATGGCGACGTCGCGCGGGTGCCGGACACCGCCGTCGGCCCACACGTGCTTGCCGTACTTCCTCGCCTCGGCCGCGCACTCCAGGACCGCGGAGAACTGCGGCCGGCCGACGCCGGTCATCATCCGCGTCGTGCACATCGCACCCGGACCGACACCGACCTTGATGATGTCGGCGCCCGCCTCGATCAGATCCCGCACACCCTCGGCGGCGACGATGTTGCCCGCGACGATCGGCACCCGCGGGTCGAGCGCACGCACCGTGCGGATCGCGGCGATCATCGACTCCTGGTGGCCGTGCGCCGTGTCGATGACCAGCGTGTCGACGCCCGCGTCGAGCAGCTGCTTGGCCTTGCCCGCCACGTCGCCGTTGATGCCGACGGCGGCGGCGACCCGCAGCTTGCCGTCGGCGTCGACGGCCGGGGTGTACAGCGTGGCGCGCAGGGCGCCCTTGCGGGTGAGGATGCCCGCGAGGCGGCCGTCGGAGTCGACGGCGGGGGCGTAGCGCCGGTTGTGGTGGTCCAGGGTGTTGAAGGCCTCACGCGGGTCCTGGTCCGCGTCGAGGAGGAGCAGGTCCCGGGACATGACCACTTCGAGCTGCGTGAAGCGGTCCACGCCGGACAGGTCGGCGTCGGTGACCACGCCGATCGGCTTGAAGTCGTCGTCGACGACCACACCGGCGTTGTGCGCGCGCTTGGGCAGCAGGGCCAGCGCGTCGGCGACGGTCTGGTGCGGGGCCAGCACGATCGGGGTGTCGAGGACGTGGTGGCGGCTCTTCACCCAGGAGACGACGTCCGTGACGACGTCGATCGGGATGTCCTGCGGGATGACGACCAGGCCGCCGCGCCGGGCCATGGTCTCGGCCATACGGCGGCCGGCGATGGCGGTCATGTTGGCGACGACCAGCGGGATCGTGGTGCCCGTGCCGTCCGGGGAGCTGAGGTCCACGCCCTGCCGCGAGCCGACCGCGCTGCGGCTCGGGACCATGAAGACGTCGTCGTACGTCAGGTCGTACGCGGGCTGGATGTCATTGAGGAAACGCACGTGCTGCACATCCCAGTCGATCAGAGGTGGCCCCCGGACAGGTCAGCCAGGGGAGAAGAGCACGTACTTCATTGTCCCATGCTGACCGGATCGTGATGCACGGTCGCTTCATACAAGCAGGTCAGAGAGGCCTTAGGAGGATCCTCCGAGAGCGAGCATCACATTGAGCGACGGCGCCCGGTCCACCGCCGCGGAGAACACCTCCTGGGCGATCTCCCACTCCTCGGGCCGGGCCTTCGCGTACGGCTGCCAGTTCCGTACGACGACCAGCAACCCGTCCGCGGCCTCCGCGGGCCACACGGTCGGATCGGAGAGGCTGTCGGCGAGGGCGTCCCAGTTGCGGCCGAACCAGTCGGGGAACTCCAGGGTCAGGGCACAGCGGTCCATCAGGCCCGCCTTGTCCGTCACCCCGTCGAGGTCCAGCGTGACCGCGAGGTCCGTCATCTCAGTACCGCCGAGTTCGTAGTGATCGTCGATGAACGAGGGGGCGACCACCGGCCACCCCCTCCTGACATACCGTCACTGTCCGTCCGGGTCAGCCCTGTTGAGCGTCGACCTCGGAGTCGGCCCGGCCGTCATCAGCACGTCCGCCGCCGAGGTGTCCGTCACCAGGCTGGTGACCAGTCCGGACCGCAGCACCGCGTCGATCGCGGCGGCCTTGCGCGCCCCGCCCGCGATGGCGACGACCTCCGGGATACGGCGGAGCTGGTCCGCCTTGACGGTGATGCACCGCTCCCCGAGGTCCCGTCCGACCCGGCGCCCCTCGGAGTCGAAGAGGTGCGCGGACATCTCGGCTGCGACCCCGAGCGAGGCGTAGTGGGCCCGCTCCTCGTCGCTGAGCATGTCGTGCACGGTCGAGATACCGGGCTCCCAGGAACCGATGGAGACACAGGCGACCGTGACCTTGTCGAAGTACTCGAAGGCCCGGGCGATCCCGGTCTGGTGGCGCAGCGCCGCCGCGGTGGCCGCGTCCGGCAGCAGCATCGGCGCGTAGATGGGGTGCGCGTCGCCGCCGGAGACCTGCGCGGCCCGCCGCACCGCCTCCACGGAACCGCGCTCGGCGGTCCCGGCGTCGTACACGCCCGTCAACTGCACCACCGTGCACGGCGGCAGCCGGTCGAGAGCGGCCGCCATGTGGATGGTGGACCGGCCCCAGGCCAGGCCCAGCACATCGCCTTCGTTCACCAGCTCGCCGAGCAGGTCGGCGGCCACTTCTCCCAGGTTCTCGGGATCGGGCGTCTCCTCGGCCTCGGCCGGGGACTCGACCACGACGGCGTGCCTGAGGCCGTAGCGGGCGCGCAGCGCGTCCGAGCGCTCCGCGTCCAGCTCGGCCGGGACTCGGATCTCGATGCGCACCAGATCCCGTTCGAGGGCGGTCTCCAGGACCCGGGCCACCTTGAAGCGGCTGACGCCGAACTCCTCCGCGATCTGGATCTTGGACTTGCCCTCGAGGTAGAAGCGGCGGGCCATGGCCGCCGCCTGCACCAGCTCAGCGGGTCCCATCCGCATGGCTGACCGGCCCGCCGACATACCCGACACGGCGATCTCCTCACTGCTGTTCACACTCTGGATTCGCCGTTCATCCTTGCAGATCCGGCGCTCTTGATCCGCCCTGATGGGCGCCGTTCACGTTCCCTTGGCTCAGTGGTCGCATGCCCAGGCGGCGGTCTTCGTGACCGCCTCCGCCTGAGCGCGCAGCCCACGGACCGCTTCGGCCGGGTCCTCGGCCCCGTACACCGCCGAACCGGCGACGAACACATCGGCACCCGCCTCGGCACATCGCTCGATGGTCGAGGCGGAGACTCCGCCGTCCACCTGGAGCCACAGCTGGAGGCCGTGCTTGCTGATCAACTCGCGGGTGCGGCGAATCTTCGGAAGCATGATGTCGAGAAACGCCTGACCACCGAAGCCCGGCTCGACCGTCATGATCAGCAGCATGTCGAGTTCGGGGAGCAGATCCTCGTACGGCTCGATGGGCGTCGCGGGCTTGAGCGCCATGGAGGCGCGGGCACCCTTGGCCCGGATCTCCCGGGCCAGCCGCACCGGTGCGGCGGCGGCCTCGACATGGAAGGTGACGGAGGACGCCCCCGCTTCCACGTACTGGGGCGCCCACCGATCGGGGGCCTCGATCATCAGATGGCAGTCCAGCGGAGTGTCCGTCGCACGGGCCAAGGACTCTACGACCGGCACGCCGAGCGTGAGGTTCGGGACGAAATGATTGTCCATGACGTCGACGTGGAGGTAGTCGGCTCCTTCGACCGCCTTCGCCTCGTCCGCGAGGCGAGCGAAGTCGGCGGACAGGATGCTGGGGTTGATCTGCACGGCCATGACCCAAGCCTGCCATGTCCGGGCACGAATGTTCGCGTCGGTACAGACCTGAGACGTTCATCGGATGTTGTGTCCGGTTCGCCCGTGCCATGCTGGGCGCCCGACGGGACCGTTGGACGGCTGCGGGGGTGGCCATGACGGAGAGCCACGACGAGCGGTGGCCGCAGCGGCAGCAGCAGCGGCCGACGGGATCCGGACAGCGCGGCATCGCGCATCTGGTCTGCGGGCGCCGCGCCAAGTGGGTGGTGCTCGTCCTGTGGCTCGCGGTGTTGTTCCTGACGGCACCCTTCGCA
Organism: Streptomyces sp. NPDC028907; assembly: GCF_055564995.1. Classification (NCBI taxonomy): domain Bacteria; kingdom Bacillati; phylum Actinomycetota; class Actinomycetes; order Kitasatosporales; family Streptomycetaceae; genus Streptomyces; species Streptomyces sp. NPDC028907. The sequence goes on along the minus strand of NZ_JBVHVE010000007.1, from coordinate 402,490 downwards.
CAGAAGCTGACCGACGCGCAGGACAACGACGCGGCGTCCTGGCTGCCGGGTTCCGCGGAATCCACCCAAGTCCTGGAGATCTCCGAGAACTTCAGGCCGGAGCAGATCCCCGCGATCGTCGTCTACGCCCGCGACGGCGGTCTGACGGCCCGGGACCGGGCGGCGATCACCGAGGACGTCGCCCAGCTCAAGCAGCTCACCGATCACGGCATCCGCGGCGCCGAGACCCGCGGCCCGGTCCTCAACCGTGAGGTGGACCCGCAGGCGGCCCAGGTCCAGGTCCCGATCACGATGGACGAGAAGGGCTGGGAGCGCATCGCGCCCGCCGTCGACTCCATCAGGGACGTCGTCGGCACGGGCGGCGCCGGGCTCGCCGTGCACATCACGGGCCCCGGCGGCACCTCCGCCGACTTTTCCGAAGCCTTCGAGGGCATCGACTCCACGCTCCTCCTCGCGGCGATGGCGGTCGTCATCGTCATGCTCCTGATCACCTACCGCAGCCCGACCCTGCTCCTGGTCCCCCTCGTCTCCGTGATCGTCGCCCTGTTCACCGCGCAGTCCTTCATCTATCTGCTGGCGGAACACGCGGGCCTGACGGTGAACGGCCAGAGCGCCGGCATCCTCACGGTCCTGGTCTTCGGCGCGGGCACGGACTACGCACTCCTGCTCGTGGCCCGCTACCGAGAAGAGCTGCGCCGCCACGAGGACCGCCACGAGGCGATGGCCCTGGCCCTGCACCGCGCGGGCCCGGCGGTGATCGCCTCCGGCGCCACCGTGGTCCTGAGCATGCTGGTACTGCTGGCGGCGGAGATGAACTCGACACGCGGCCTCGGCCCGGTCGCGGCGATCGGAGTCGCCGTCGCACTGATCGCGATGCTGACCCTGTTCCCCGCCCTCCTGGTCATCTTCGGCCGCTGGATCTTCTGGCCGGTGATCCCGCACCTGGGCACGGACAACCCGGAGACCCGAGGCATCTGGGCCCGCATGGGCCGCCGTATCTCCCACCGCCCCCGCATGGTCTGGACCGTCACGGCCATCGCCCTCGCCGTCTGCTCCCTCGGCCTGATCCAGCTCCGCGCCGAGGGCCTGAGCAACGCCGACGCCTTCACCGACAAACCGGACTCCATCACCGGCCAGGAGATCTCCGAGCGCTACTTCCCGGCTGGCAGCGGCGACCCCCTGGTCATCATCAGCAACCAGGCCCAGGCCGTACAGGTGGGCCGTGCCGTAGCCGGAACGGACGGCGTCGTCCCCACCTCACTCGGCCTCCCACCAGGCACAAAGCCCTCCTACGAAGGCAAGGTGCTCTTCGAGGCGACGATGACCGCCCCCGCCGACAGCGAGGCCGCGAAACAGACCGTCGAACGAGTCCGGGACGCCGTCCACGCGGTACCGGACGCGGACGCGCAGGTCGGCGGCGGCACGGCGGCCCTGCTCGACATGGACGAGGCGACGACCCACGACAACATACTGATCATCCCGTTGGTCCTGCTGGTCGTCCTGCTCATCCTCACCGCCCTGCTCCGCGCGCTGATCGCCCCGCTCCTTCTGATCGGCACGGTGATCCTGTCCTTCACGGCCGCCCTCGGCATCAGCGCGCTCGCCTTCCGCCACCTCTTCGACTACGCGGGCGAGTCGACCGACTTCCCCCTCTTCGTCTTCGTCTTCCTGGTGGCCCTGGGCATCGACTACAACATCTTCATCACCACCCGCATCCGCGAGGAGGCAGCCCACCAGGGCACCCGCGCCGGCGTGGTCACGGGCCTCGCCGCCACGGGCGCGGTCATCACCTCGGCCGGCCTGGTCCTCGCCGGCACCTTCGCCGCCCTCGGCACCCTCCCCATGGTCGCCTTCGCCGAAATAGGCTTCGCGGTGGCCCTGGGCGTCCTCCTGGACACCTTCATCGTCCGCTCGATCCTGGTGACGTCCCTGTTCCTGGACGTGGGCCCGAAGGTGTGGTGGCCACATCGCCTGTCCCGGGGTACCGGGCAGCCCGGCGCGTGAGGCACGCGGCTTCGTCCAGGCCCCTTCAGCCCGTCCGGCGTTTGAGGACGAGGCCCGAAGGGCCGACGGCTGGGTCGAAGGGGCGACGGCTGGGTCGAAGGGCCGACGGCTGGGTCGAAGGGGCGGAGCCCCTTCAAGGGATGGGACGGGTAGGGGCGGCGGGGCGAAACCCTCCGGTTCAGCCCACCCGCCGAATCAGCGCCAAATACATCGCATCCGTCCCATGCAGATGAGGCCACAACTGCACATCAGGCCCCTCCCCCAACTCCGGCACCCCCACCAACAACCCCCGCGCATCGATCAACTCAGCCCCACCGTGCTGCTTCAACACGTCCCCCACCACTGCCCGAGTCTCGGCAAGATGAGGCGAACACGTCGCATACCCCACAACCCCACCCACCCGGACAGAATCAAGAGCCGCCCGCAGCAGCTCCCGCTGCAACGGCGCAAACCCCTCAAGATCCTCCGGCCGCCGCCGCCACCGAGCCTCCGGCCGCCGCCGCAAGGCCCCCAGCCCCGTACACGGCACATCCACCAGCACCCGGTCAAAGCTCCCCGCCCGCCAGGCCGGCCGAGTCCCGTCCGCGGTGATCACCTGATACGGCCCCGGATTACCCTCCAGAGCCTTCGCCACAAGCCCCGCCCGATGCGGCTGCTTCTCGGAGGCCAGCAACGCGGCCCCCCGCTCGGCGGCCAACGCCCCGAGCAGCGCCGCCTTCCCGCCGGGCCCGGCACACCCGTCGAGCCACTTCTCGTCGGGCCCCTCCAGCGGCGCGTTGGCCAGCGCGAGGGCAACCAGCTGACTCCCCTCGTCCTGCACCCCCGCACGCCCTTCCCGTACGGCCTCCACGGCCCCCGGCTCCCCGCCCTCGGCGAGCCGCACGGCATACGGCGACCACCGCCCCGGCACCGCCGCCTCCTCACCGAGCAGTTCCTCGGTCGTGGCCCGCCCCGGCCGAGCGACGAGGGTCACCTCGGGCCGCTCGTTGTCGGCGGCCAGCAACCGCTCGATCCCGGCCCGTCCGCCACCGAGCGAGTCCCAGAGCGCCGAGACGACCCACCGCGGATGCGAGTGCACGACGGCGAGATGGTCCTCGGGATCGTCGTCGTACGGCGGAGCGACCCGCTGGATCCACCCGTCGAGATCGTGCTGCGCGACCTTCCGCAGCACGGCGTTGACGAACTTGGCCCGCCCGTCGCCCAGAACGACCCGCGCGAGCTCCACGGACGCGGACACGGCGGCATGGGGCGGAATCCGCGTCCCGAGCAGCTGGTGCACACCCAGACTGAGAACGTCGAGCACCGGCGGATCGACCTCACGCAGCGGCCGGTCCACACAGGCTCCGATGACGGCGTCGTACGTCCCCTGCCGGCGCAGCGTCCCGTACACCAACTCGGTGGCGAGCGCGGCGTCGCGCCCGTCGAAGTCGCCCTTCTCCCGCGCCTTGCGCAGCAGTGGCGGCAACACGAGGTTGGCGTAGGCGTCCCGCTCGTCCACGGCGCGCAGCGCCTCGAAGGCGAGCACGCGGACGGGGTCCTTCTGAGGCCGTCGATAGGGCTTGCCGGGTCTGCGGGGCCGACGGGAGGTGTCGCTCACGAAAAAGGTGCTCCGGATGTGCGGGAAGAGATGTACGACCAGCCTACGTCGCACCACGACCCCGGCGTATGGCCGGTACACCCCGGGGCCGTGGCTCCGTCGGCCGGTCAGACCCCGAGCTTCTCGCCGTCCCCGATCCGCACGCCCCGCGCCCAGTCGGCGGCCCGCATCGGCTTCTTGCCCTGGGCCTGTACCCACAGCAACTCCACGGCGTACGACCCGGTCCCGACGTACACGTTGTTCTTCCCCACGGACAGCGCGCCCGGGGCGAGATCGTCCCGCCCGGGCACCGGCTGCACCTGGATGAGCTTGAGCCGCTCGCCACGGAAAGTGGTCCAGGCGCCCGGGGCCGGGGTGCACCCGCGGACGAGACGGTCGACGCGCAGGGAGGGGGCGGCCCAGTCGATGTGGGCGTCCTCGACGTTGACCTTGGGCGCGAGGGTGATCCCGTCGGCCGGCTGCGGCACGGCCTTCAGGGTGCCGTCGGCGATCCCGTCCATGGTCGCGGCGAGCAGCCCGGCTCCGGCGAAGGCGAGCCTGGTCAGCAGGTCGCCGCTGGTGTCGGTGTGCCGGATCTCCTCGGTGACGGTGCCGTAGACGGGCCCGGAGTCGAGACCTTCCTCGATGAGGAAGGTGGAGGCCCCCGTGATCTCGTCGCCCGCCATGATGGCGTGCTGCACGGGCGCGGCCCCTCGCCAGGCCGGCAGCAGCGAGAAGTGCAGGTTGACCCAGCCGTGGGCCGGGATGTCGAGGGCGACGCGGGGCAGCAGGGCGCCGTAGGCGACGACGGGACAGCAGTCGGGCGCGATCTCCCTGAGCCGCTCCAGGAACTCGGGGTCCCGCGGCCTGGCCGGCTTGAGCACCTCGATCCCGGCTTCCTCGGCCCGCTCGGCCACCGGACTCGCCACCATCCGACGCCCACGCCCCGCCTGCGCGTCCGGCCGCGTCACGACAGCGGCCACCTCGTGGCGCCCGGAGGCGATCAGAGCGTCCAGAGCGGGAACAGCAACCTCAGGGGTACCGGCGAAGACAAGCTTCATGGGTGGACACGGGCCTCTCGGGCGGGGTCGGTTGGGCAACGCACAAGTCTATGGGTGCCCGGGACGGGGCTCACATGGGGAACCCCACGAACGGTTGCCCCGTCCCCAACGGGCCGACCGAGGCCGAAGGCCGCGGCGCGCACCCCCACCCGGGGGCGTAGGCATATGCCCATACGCCCCCAGTGCGTGACCCCCGGACCGCTCCCGCGTTGGTCAAGAAAGAGTTGACCACAACGGGCCGCACCCGCCACACCCGCCGTTCCGCGGCGCGGCCCTCTCCTTTTCAACGCCGGTTCGAGAGGCTTGTTCATGGCCGACCACGCAACCCACGACGCCCAGGCTCGGGCCAGCCTGCACTTGCTGGTGCGGGACATCGAGCGGGTCCGCCGGCAGGTGGACGCACTGCGTACGCTCACCGCCCAGCTGGGCAACGTCTACCGCCCGCGCCGCTCCGGCCCCTCCACGGGCTTCGTCGTCTACGGACGCGCCCCCGCCCCGACGGTCCGTCTCGCCCAGGAGCTACGGGACAGTGTCGAAACCCTGGTCACGGCAGCCGTGGACTTCGACCGCTCGCTCGGCTTCTCCTGGGACGCGGTCGGTTCCGCCCTCGGCGTCACCAAGCAGGCCGTGCATCGCCGCTACGGCGCGCGCCGGGCGGCCACCCAGGCGGCCGCCGAGGCCGAGCGGACGACCGAGCCCTCGGGCACCCGGACGGTCAACGTCACCACCGCTCTCCCCACGGTGCCGACCGTCCCCGCGGCCCGCTCCATGCCGACGCAGCCGACGGCAGGCAGTCCAGCCATCCGCGACGAGGCCAGGCCCACGGCGTTCCCCGGCCCTCGCAACGGCTGACTCCCCTCACGCTCTGCCCTCCCGAAGCGCACCCGGGAGGGCAGAGGCATGTCCAGAGGCATGTCCGAACCGGGTCAGCAGCCCGTCTGCCCTCAGCCGCGCCGCGCCCTCATCGCGACCTTCAGAACCCAGGGCCCATCGCGCTCACTCGATGCCGGCGGCTCACCCGATGTCCGGCGGATCGATCCGAACCCGCACGGCAGCCTCCCCACCTCCCCGCGCCATCCGCGCCGCCTGCGCAGCCTTCAACGCGGTCGCCAACGCGGCCCCGCTCCCGGGCGGCACCCGCACCAACGCCCGCTCCCACTGCTCGCCCGGCGGAGGCGCCCCCACCCGCCGCGGTCGCCCCACCGCCGTGACAGGCACCGGTACGGGACCCAACACCTCTGCCTCCGGCGGAAGTTCGGCCGTACGAAGAAACTCGGCGACCGCCTCCCCGGGCCCGGCCACGGAAGCCATCCGGGACACCGGCGGAAACCCGAGCTCGGCACGCTCCCCTAGTTCGCGTACCGCATGTCCGACGGGGTCCCAGCGCACCAGCGCCTGCACCGGCCGCAGCGTGGGCTCGGCCACGACGACCACAGTCCCACCGGCGCTCTGCGGCCGCACCAGCGAGGCGGCCGCGATCCAGCGGCGCAACGCGTCCTCCCCGGCCCGCAGATCGGGCCGCCCGAGCATGGCCCAGCCGTCCAGCAGCAGGGCCGCCGCATAACCGCCCTCGGCGACGGGTTCGGCGCCCGGCGTGCTCACGACCAGCGAGGGCGTCCCCGGCACGGTGTCCAGCACATGCTCACGGCCGGAGGTCCGAACGGGTACGGCGGGAAAGGCCCGCCCCAACTCCTCGGCGGTGCGCCGCGCCCCCACCACCTGGGCCCGCAACCGGAACCCACCGCACTGGGAGCAGTGCCAGGCCCCGTCCTCGCGTCCGCACCACCCGCACCGCAGATCGGCTCCGGAGCCCTGCGCCTCCAGTGGCCCGGAGCAGTGCCGACACCGAGCGGGCGCCCGGCAGTTGGCGCAGGCCATCCGCGGCACATAGCCGCGTCGGGGCACCTGGACCAGTACCGGTCCCTGCCGCAGTCCCTCCCGCACCGCCTGCCAGGCGAGCGTCGGCAGCCGAGCGGCCCGCGCGGCCTCGTCCCGTGCGAGATCTGCGTCTCCCACGGTCCGTACGAGCGGAGCCGCGCCACGCACCTGCTCCCGCCCGGCGACCAACGGCCGGGCCCACCCGCTCTCCACGAGCTGGGCGGCCTCGACGGTGCAGCTCCAACTCCCCAGCAGAAAGCCGCACTTGTCCTGCGCCGCGCGCAGCAACAGCACATCGCGCGCATGGGGCTGCGGAGCATGCAGTTCGCTGTGGCTGTCGTCGCCGTCGTCCCAGAGGGCGACCAGCCCGAGATCCTGCACGGGCGCGAACATGGCCGCCCGGGTCCCCACGACCGCACGTACGCTCCCCCGGCGTACCGCGAGCCACTCCCGATACCGTTTCTCGGGCCCGGCGTCGGCGGTCAGCACCGCATGCCGTCCCTTGCCCATGAGCGACGTCAGCGCGGCGTCCACCCGCGCGACGGCACGCCCGTCCGGCAGCACCACCAGCGCTCCCCGTCCGGAGGCCAGCGTCGCGACGACGGCCCGCGCCAGCTCCTCGCTCCAGTCGGGCCCGGGCAGCGCGTTCCACACGGCACGGGGCGCGCCCCCGGAGGCCAGCGACTCCAGAAAGACGGCTCCTCGCTCGTACCGACCCCAGGACCCCACCTCGGGCCTGTCGGGCGGTGCGAGCGGCTCCGGTGACGGCCGCTGCTCGGCCCGTGCGCTGCGCGGCGGCACGGCCAGCTGGAGCACATCGGCGAGCCCGCCGGCGTACCGGTCGGCCACGGCCCGTGCGAGCCCGAGCAACTCCTCGCTCAGCACCCGCTCAGGGGAAACGACCTGCGCGAGAGCCGCGAGCGGCCCGGAGTAGTCGGACTTCGCGAGGCGAGCGACCAGGAACCCGTCGATGAGGCCCCCGCCCTCACGCCGCCCCTCCCGCACCCGATGCCGTCCGGCGCCGAACCGCACCCGCACCCGCACCCCGGGCTGCGCGTCGGCGTCGAGCTCGGCGGGCACGGCGTAGTCGAAGTACCGGTCGAGATGCAGTACGCCCTTGTCGACCAGTACTCGGGCGACCGGCAGCTCCTTCGCGAGCTCGGCACCCCGCCAGGTCCTGGGCTTGGCCCGCGGCACCTTCGCCTGCCGCACGCTCTCCCGGATGAGCGCGAGCTGCTCGGGCGACGCCCCCTCGGCCCCGCCGTCACCGTTCTCGTTCTCGCTGCTCACGCCTGCATTCTTACCAAACGCCACTGACAACCGACGGCGCCCGGGATCAAGGCAGCAGCGGCACACGCACCGAGGCCCGGCCTCCCGCCAGGGAGACCGGGCCTCTCGCCGAGCTGGGGGACGCCTTACAGGCCCACTGCCTTCTGCAGCGCCTCCACCCGGTCCGTGCGCTCCCAGGTGAACTCCGGCAGCTCACGGCCGAAGTGACCGTAGGCGGCGGTCTGGGCGTAGATCGGGCGGAGCAGGTCCAGGTCGCGGATGATCGCGGCCGGGCGCAGGTCGAAGACCTGGTCGATGGCCTTCTCGATCTTCTCGGCGTCGACCTTGGCCGTGCCGAAGGTCTCGACGAACAGACCGACCGGCTCGGCCTTGCCGATCGCGTACGCCACCTGCACCTCGCAGCGGGAGGCCAGGCCGGCCGCGACGACGTTCTTGGCGACCCAGCGCATCGCGTACGCCGCCGAACGGTCCACCTTGGACGGGTCCTTGCCGGAGAACGCGCCGCCGCCGTGGCGGGCCATGCCGCCGTAGGTGTCGATGATGATCTTCCGGCCGGTCAGACCCGCGTCGCCCATCGGGCCGCCGATCTCGAAACGGCCGGTGGGGTTGACCAGGAGACGGTAGTTCTCGGTGTCGAGCTTGATGCCGTCGTCGAGGAGGGCCTTCAGCTCCGGCTCGACCACGAACTCGCGGATGTCGGGGGCGAGCAGGGAGTCGAGGTCGATGTCGCTCGCGTGCTGCGAGGAGACCACGACCGTGTCGAGGCGGACCGCCTTGTCACCGTCGTACTCGATGGTGACCTGCGTCTTGCCGTCGGGGCGCAGGTAGGGGATGGTGCCGTTCTTGCGGACCTCGGACAGGCGCTTGGACAGGCGGTGGGCCAGGAAGATCGGCAGCGGCATCAGCGTCGGCGTCTCGTCCGTCGCGTAGCCGAACATCAGGCCCTGGTCACCGGCGCCCTGGCGGTCCAGCTCGTCCTCGTCGCCCTCGACGCGCGTCTCGTACGCGGTGTCCACGCCCTGCGCGATGTCCGGCGACTGCGAGCCGATCGAGACCGAGACACCGCAGGATGCGCCGTCGAAGCCCTTCTTCGAGGAGTCGTAGCCGATCTCGAGGACCTTGTTGCGGACCAGCGTCGCGATGTCCGCGTACGTCTTGGTCGTGACCTCTCCGGCCACGTGCACCAGACCGGTCGTGATCAGGGTCTCGACGGCGACGCGGGACGTGGGGTCCTCACGCAGAAGCGCGTCGAGAATGGTGTCGCTGATCTGGTCAGCGATCTTGTCGGGGTGGCCCTCGGTCACGGACTCCGAGGTGAACAGGCGACGGGACACAACGCTCCCTGTGGTTGCAGCGGCTGCTGGCTGATCATTGGCGGACGGGACGGGGGCTGCGCCCGGCGTCGTCCGAGGACAGTTTATCTGTCGTGCTCGGCCACCGACCCCCTGTCTCGCCTCTCGGGAGCGCTGTGACCTGCGGCACGGGCATTCTGCCCAATCCCACGCGCCCTTGGCCAGGGGCGCCACACCCGAATCGAGTGAGGCTCGCGGGATGCCGACAACGCATCAAACATTTGAGTCCAGTCGGCGTGCCACCAGGTCCCATACGGTTTCGGCCAGGGCCTCCTTGGGACCGTACGGCACCGGTGTCTCGGTGCCGTCGGCGCCCAGGACGACCGCCTCGTTCTCCTCGGAGCCGAAGGTCTTGCGCTCGCCCACCTCGTTCACCACGAGGAGGTCGCATCCCTTGCGCTCCAGCTTCTTACGGCCGTTGGCCAGGACGTCGTCCGTCTCGGCGGCGAAGCCGACGACGACCTGGCCGGGGCGGGCGCGGTCGGTCGAGATCTCCGCGAGGATGTCCGGATTCCGCACCAGCACGATGGGCTCGGGTTCCTGGCCGTCCTGCTTCTTGATCTTTCCGGCGGCGTACGTCGCCGGGCGGAAGTCCGCGACCGCCGCCGCCATGACCACGGCGTCGGCGTCAGGCGCCGCCTTGAGGACCGCCTCGCGCATTTGCACCGCCGTGCCGACCCGGACGACGTCCACGCCGGCCGGGTCGGGCATGCCGGTGTTGGCGGCGATCAGCGTGACCCGGGCGCCCCGGGCGGCGGCGGTGCGGGCGAGGGCGTAGCCCTGCTTGCCGGAGGAGCGGTTGCCGAGGAAGCGGACCGGGTCGAGGGGCTCGCGGGTGCCGCCGGCGCTGACGACGACGTGCCGCCCCTTGAGGTCGGGCTCGGCGCCGCCGCGGGCCAGCACACGGCGGCAGACCTCGAAGATCTCCGCGGGGTCGGGCAGTCGGCCCTTGCCGGTGTCGACGCCGGTGAGGCGGCCGACGGCGGGCTCGATGACAACCGCGCCCCGGCGGCGCAACGTCGCCACGTTCTCCTGGGTGGCCGGGTGCTCCCACATCTCGGTGTGCATGGCGGGGGCGAAGAGGACCGGGCAGCGTGCGGTGAGCAGGGTGTTGGTCAGCAGGTCGTCGGCGAGGCCGTGGGCGGCCTTGGCGAGCGTGTCGGCCGTGGCCGGAGCGACGACCACCAGGTCGGCCTGCTGACCGATGCGGACGTGCGGGACCTCGTGGACGTCGTCCCAGACCTCCGTCGAGACGGGGTGGCCGGACAGGGCGGACCAGGTGGCGGCGCCGACGAAGTGCAGCGCGGAGTCGGTGGGCACCACCCGGACGTCATGCCCGGACTCGGTGAGCCTGCGCAGCAGCTCACAGGCCTTGTACGCGGCGATGCCGCCGCTGACCCCCAGTACGACCTTGGGCTTGTCCACCGGGCCTCCCACTCGTCTCGCTGAACCGACGACTTCCATGACACACCACAGGCCCGACAGTCGACTGCCGGGCCTGTGGATAAGCCAGCTCAAAGCTGAAAATACTACTTACTGCGCCGGGCCCTCGACGGCCTCGGACGTCAGCAGACCCGCGTTGATCTCCCGCAGGGCGATCGAGAGCGGCTTCTCGTGCACGTGGGTGTCGACGAGCGGACCGACGTATTCGAGGAGGCCCTCGCCGAGCTGCGAGTAGTACGCGTTGATCTGGCGGGCACGCTTGGCCGCGTAGATCACGAGGCTGTACTTCGAGTCGGTGGCCTCGAGGAGCTCGTCGATCGGCGGGTTGATGATGCCCTCGGGCGCGGAGATGGAAGAGGACACGCTCTACCTTCCGATGGATGGGAAAGATTCAGTGTGAATGATCAAGCCTGTAAACGATCAGGCACGATCACACAACGTCCATCAAGGCTAGCAGCTCGCGCGCCACGTCCTCGACGGAGGTGTTGACCAAGGTCACATCGAACTCCGGCTCGGCCGCCAGCTCGACCTTCGCCGCGTCCAGCCGGCGTTCGATCACCTCGGGCGGCTCGGTGCCACGTCCGGTGAGTCTGCGCACGAGCTCCTCCCAGGAGGGAGGGGCCAGGAACACGAGCTGGGCCTCTGCCATGGACTCGCGGACCTGCCGGGCACCCTGGAGGTCGATCTCCAGGAGCACGGGCTCGCCCGCCTCCAGCCGCTCCTGCACTGCCGCACGCGGCGTGCCGTAGCGGTTGCCGGCGAACTCGGCCCACTCCAGCAGCTCACCGTTGGCGATCAGCTTGTCCATCTCGTCGTCGGTGACGAAGAAGTAGTGGACTCCGTGCCGCTCGCCGGGACGGGGCTTGCGGGTCGTCGCCGACACCGAGAGCCAGACCTCGGGGTGTTCCTTGCGCATATGGGCGACGACCGTGCTCTTGCCGACCCCGGAGGGGCCGGAGAGCACGGTCAGCCGCGGACGTTCACTCATGCAGCGATTATTCCAGCAATCCCGGAGTGCCCGGGACTCCCGGTCCGGAGTGACCGGATCAGGAGCCGGTGCTGCCGAACTCGCGCTCCAGGGAAGCGATCTGGTTCGAGCCGAGGCCACGCACGCGACGGCTCTCGGAGATGCCGAGTCGCTCCATGATCTGCTTGGCGCGGACCTTGCCCACGCCCGGCAGGGACTCGAGCAGGGCGGAGACCTTCATCTTGCCGATGACGTCGTTCTCCTGGCCCTGCTTGATGACCTCGTGAAGGGAGGCGCCGGAGTGCTTGAGTCGATTCTTGACCTCGGCCCGCTCCCGGCGAGCCGCGGCGGCCTTTTCGAGCGCGGCTGCGCGCTGTTCAGGGGTAAGGGGCGGAAGAGCCACGCCTACGTCACCTCGGATGTTGAACTGTCGGATACGGACCGGTGAGGAACCTAGTCGCCCCACACCTGGGGAGCCACGAGCAACACGCTTGCCCGTTGACTCTCGTCGGAGACTAGCGGCCAAGTCCGCCAGAGTCAGCGAGAACAGCGGAAAAGTCCTGGTCAGCCTCCGTCAGGCCGGACATTTAGGACATAATGCCCTGGATTTGAGGATGTATTCAGACTCAAGTCGGCTCGGAGCCGCTCGTCGAAGCACTCATCGGAGGATTCGCGAGCGGCTCGAACGCCCCTGACGGCAGTCAGGCACCCGACACAGCGGCGCTGACCTCCTCGGCGAAGCGTGACGCGGCGTCACGCAGCGCGACGACGTCGGGGCCGTGCCGCAGCACGCCCCGGCTCACGTTCGGTACGACGTTTCGCGCGGCGGCGCCGAAGACCCGGGGAAGATCCGCCGGCGTGGCCCCCTGGGCCCCGATGCCGGGGGCGAGCAGCGGACCGTTGATGTCGAGCTCGTACGACGACAGGTCGCCGAGCGTGGCGCCGACGACCGCCCCGAAGGAGCCCAGTGGCTCCTCGCCGACGTTCTCGGCCGCCAGGTGCGCCAGCATCGTCGCGCCGACGGTGCGGCCGTCCGCGCGGACCGCGTGTTGGACCTCGCCGCCCTCCGGGTTCGAGGTCAGCGCGAGCACGAACAGGCCCGTGCCGCTCTCCCGGGCGAGCGCGACGGCGGGCGAGAGCGAGCCGTAGCCGAGGTAGGGCGAGACGGTCAGCGCGTCGGAGAACAGGGGCGAGTCCTTGTGGAGGAAGGACTCGGCGTACGCGGCCATGGTCGAGCCGATGTCGCCGCGCTTGGCGTCCATCACCACCAGCGCACCCGCCGCCCGCGCCTCCTCCACCGACTTCTCCAGGACCGCGACGCCGCGCGAGCCGAAGCGCTCGAAGAACGCGCTCTGCGGCTTGAGCACGGCGACCCGGTCGGCCATCGCCTCGACGACCGTGCGGCTGAACCGCTCCAGGCCGGCCACGTCGTCGTTCAGGCCCCACTCGGAGAGCAGGGACGCGTGCGGGTCGATGCCGACACACAGGGGGCCACGCTCGTCCATCGCGCGGCGAAGGCGTGCACCGAAGGGTTCCAGGACAGTCATGCGGCTTCCTTTGCCTTCCTTACGTCGGCGCCGACGGCGTCGGCGAGAGTGGGGTACGGGCTGGTCCGCAGGCGGGCGGCGAGCCCCTTGTGGATGGCACGGCCCCAGAAGGGCCCTTCGTAGATGAAGGCGCTGTAGCCCTGTACCAGCGTCGCGCCGGCCAGGATGCGCTGCCAGGCGTCCTCGGCGTTCTCGATGCCCCCGACGCCCACGAGGGTGATCCGGTCGCCCACGCGCGCGTACAGGCGCCGCAGCACTTCCAGGGAGCGTGCCTTCAGGGGTGCGCCGGAGAGGCCACCGACCTCCTCGACCAGCGAGAGTTCGGATTTCAAACCGAGTCCCTCGCGCGCGATGGTGGTGTTCGTGGCGATGATCCCGTCCAGACCGAGCTCCACGGCCAGGTCGGCGACCGCGTCGACGTCCTCGTCGGCGAGGTCCGGCGCGATCTTCACCAGCAGCGGCACGCGACGGCTGGTCACCGTACGGTCGGCGGCCTCGCGAACGGCGGTCAGCAGCGGGCGCAGCGACTCCGTGGCCTGAAGGTTGCGTAGGCCGGGCGTGTTGGGCGAGGAGACGTTGACCACCAGGTAGTCGGCGTACGGCGCCAGCCGCTCCGTGGACTTCACGTAGTCGCCGGCGGCCTCCGCCTCCGGGACGACCTTGGTCTTGCCGATGTTGACGCCCACGACGGTCCTGAAGACCGGCTCACGGGACGCCAGGCGGGCCGCCACGGCCAGCGAGCCCTCGTTGTTGAAGCCCATGCGGTTGATCAGCGCCCGGTCCTTCACGAGGCGGAACAGCCGCTTCTTGGGGTTGCCCGGCTGGGCCTCCCCCGTGACCGTGCCGATCTCGACGTGGTCGAAGCCCAGCATCGACATGCCGTCGATCGCGACCGCGTTCTTGTCGAAGCCGGCGGCGAGCCCGAACGGGCCGTGCATACGCAGCCCGAAGGCCTCGGTGCGCAGTTCCTTGAACCGGGGCGCGAGGGCGGCGGCGACGAACGTGCGTAGCACGGGGATGCGGACGGCGAGCCGGATCCAGCGGAAGGCCAGGTAGTGGGCCTGCTCCGGGTCCATCCGCTTGAAGACGAGATTGAAGAAGATCTTGTACATGGTTCCCTCACGAAGAGGGGGACACCGTTTCCGGTGTCCCCCTCAGGGCTGCTAGTCGCGGGCCGCGGTCAGGTGTTCCGCGTGTTCCTGGAGCGAACGGACGCCCACGTCACCGTGGTTGAGGGCGTCGATGCCCTGGACGGCGGCGGCGAGCGCCTGGACCGTCGTCAGGCACGGGACCGACCGCGCCACGGCCGCCGTACGGATGTCGTAGCCGTCGAGGCGGCCGCCGGTGCCGTACGGGGTGTTGACGATGAGGTCGACCTCGCCGTCGTGGATGAGCTGGACGATGGTCTTTTCGCCGTTCGGGCCGGTGCCCTCGGACTGCTTGCGCACGACGGTGGCGTTGATGCCGTTGCGCTTGAGGACCTCGGCCGTGCCGGAGGTGGCGAGCAGTTCGAAGCCGTGCGCGACCAGCTCGCGCGCCGGGAAGATCATCGAGCGCTTGTCACGGTTCGCGACCGAGATGAACGCGCGGCCCTTCGTCGGCAGCGGACCGTAGGCGCCCGCCTGCGACTTGGCGTACGCCGTGCCGAAGACGGAGTCGATGCCCATGACCTCGCCGGTGGAGCGCATCTCCGGGCCGAGGACGGTGTCGACGCCGCGGCCGTGGATGTCGCGGAAGCGCGACCACGGCATGACGGCCTCCTTGACGGAGATCGGCGCGTCGAACGGGAGCTCGCCGCCGTCGCCGTTCGCCGGGAGGAGGCCCTCGGCGCGCAGTTCGGCGATGGTCGCGCCCAGCGAGATCCGGGCGGCGGCCTTGGCCAGCGGCACCGCGGTCGCCTTCGAAGTGAAGGGGACGGTGCGGGACGCGCGCGGGTTGGCCTCCAGGACGTACAGGATGTCGCCGGCCATCGCGAACTGGATGTTGATCAGGCCGCGGACGCCGACGCCCTTGGCGATGGCCTCGGTGGAGGCCCGCAGGCGCTTGATGTCGAAGCCGCCCAGGGTGATCGGCGGCAGCGCGCACGCGGAGTCGCCGGAGTGGATGCCGGCCTCCTCGATGTGCTCCATGACGCCGCCGAGGTAGAGCTCGGTGCCGTCGTAGAGCGCGTCGACGTCGATCTCGATCGCGTCGTCCAGGAACCGGTCGACGAGGACCGGCCGCGAGGGGCTGATCTCGGTCGACTCGGCGATGTAGGACTCCAGCCGGGTCTCGTCGTAGACGATCTCCATGCCGCGTCCGCCGAGGACGTACGACGGCCGCACGAGGACCGGGTAGCCGATCTCGTCCGCGATGGCCTTGGCGCCCGCGAAGGTGGTCGCGGTGCCGTGCTTGGGGGCCGGCAGGCCCGCCTCCGAGAGGACACGCCCGAAGGCGCCCCGGTCCTCGGCGGCGTGGATGGCCTCCGGTGACGTACCGACGATCGGCACGCCGTTGTCCTTCAGTGCCTGCGACAGACCCAGCGGGGTCTGGCCGCCCAGCTGAACGACGACGCCCGCCACCGGACCGGCCTGCTGCTCGGCGTGGACGATCTCCAGCACGTCCTCCAGCGTCAGCGGCTCGAAGTACAGGCGGTCGGAGGTGTCGTAGTCGGTGGAGACGGTCTCCGGGTTGCAGTTGACCATCACGGTCTCGTACCCGGCGTCGCTCAGCGCGAAGGAGGCGTGGACGCAGGAGTAGTCGAACTCGATGCCCTGGCCGATGCGGTTGGGGCCGGAGCCCAGGATGATGACCGCGGGCTTCTCGCGCGGCGCGACCTCGGTCTCCTCGTCGTAGGACGAGTAGAAGTACGGCGTCTTCGCGGCGAACTCGGCGGCGCAGGTGTCGACCGTCTTGTAGACCGGGCGGATGCCCAGCGCGTGCCGGACCTCGCGTACGACGTCCTCGCGCAGGCCGCGGATCTCGCCGATCTGCTGGTCGGAGAAGCCGTGCCGCTTGGCCTCGGCGAGCAGCTCGGGGGTGAGCTCCGGCGCCTCGGCGAGCTCGTCGGCGATCTCCTTGATGAGGAAGAGCTGGTCGACGAACCAGGGGTCGATCTTCGTGTACTCGAAGACCTCCTCCTGCGTGGCACCCGCGCGGATGGCCTGCATGACGGCGTTGATACGGCCGTCGGTGGGCCGTACGGCCTCGCGCAGCAGCTCGGCCTTGTCGCCGGGCTCGCCGACGAAGGTGAACTGGCTGCCCTTCTTCTCCAGCGAGCGCAGGGCCTTCTGGAAGGCCTCGGTGAAGTTGCGGCCGATGGCCATGGCCTCGCCGACCGACTTCATGGTGGTCGTGAGGGTGGAGTCGGCGCTCGGGAACTTCTCGAAGGCGAAGCGCGGCGCCTTCACGACCACGTAGTCGAGCGTCGGCTCGAAGGAGGCCGGGGTCTCCTGCGTGATGTCGTTCGGGATCTCGTCGAGCGTGTAGCCGACGGCCAGCTTGGCGGCGATCTTGGCGATCGGGAAGCCGGTCGCCTTGGAGGCGAGCGCCGAGGACCGCGACACGCGCGGGTTCATCTCGATGACGATCACGCGACCGTCCTCGGGGTTCACCGCGAACTGGATGTTGCAGCCACCGGTGTCGACGCCGACCTCGCGGATGACGGCGATGCCGATGTCGCGCAGGACCTGGTACTCGCGGTCGGTGAGCGTCATCGCGGGCGCGACGGTGATCGAGTCACCGGTGTGCACGCCCATGGGGTCGAAGTTCTCGATGGAGCAGACGACCACGACGTTGTCGTGCTTGTCGCGCATCAGCTCCAGCTCGTACTCCTTCCAGCCGAGGATGGACTCCTCCAGGAGCACCTCGGTGGTCGGCGAGAGGGTGAGGCCCTGGCCGGCGATGCGGCGCAGCTCCTCCTCGTCGTGCGCGAAGCCGGAGCCGGCGCCGCCCATGGTGAAGGAGGGGCGGACGACGACGGGGTAGCCGCCGAGGGTCTCGACGCCCGCGAGGACGTCCTCCATGGAGTGGCAGATGACCGAGCGGGCGGACTCGCCGTGGCCGATCTTGCCGCGGACGGCCTCGACGACCTCCTTGAAGAGGTCGCGGTCCTCGCCCTTGTTGATGGCCTCGACGTTGGCGCCGATCAGCTCGACGCCGTACTTCTCCAGCGTGCCCGCCTCGTGCAGCGAGATGGCCGTGTTGAGGGCCGTCTGACCGCCGAGGGTCGGCAGGAGCGCGTCCGGGCGTTCCTTGGCGATGATCTTCTCGACGAACTCCGGGGTGATCGGCTCGACGTAGGTGGCGTCGGCGATCTCCGGGTCGGTCATGATCGTCGCCGGGTTGGAGTTCACGAGGATGACCCGCAGGCCCTCGGCGCGCAGGATGCGGCACGCCTGGGTGCCGGAGTAGTCGAACTCGGCGGCCTGGCCGATGACGATCGGGCCGGAGCCGATGACCAGGACGGACTGGATATCGGTGCGCTTAGGCACGCTGGCCCTCCATCAGGGATACGAAGCGGTCGAACAGGTAGGCGGCGTCGTGCGGGCCCGCTGCCGCTTCGGGGTGGTACTGGACGCTGAAGGCCGGCCGGTCGAGGAGCTGGAGCCCCTCCACCACGTTGTCGTTCAGGCAGACGTGGGAGACCTCGGCGCGGCCGAAGGGGGTGTCGGAGACCTTGTCGGTCGGTGCGTCGACGGCGAAGCCGTGGTTGTGCGCGGTGACCTCGACCTTGCCGGTCGTACGGTCCTGCACGGGCTGGTTGATTCCCCGGTGGCCGTACTTGAGCTTGTACGTGCCGAAGCCCAGCGCCCGCCCCAGGATCTGGTTGCCGAAGCAGATACCGAACAGCGGGGTGCCGCGCTCCAGGACCGCCTGCATGACGGAGACCGGGTGGTCGGCGGTGGCGGGGTCGCCGGGGCCGTTGGAGAAGAACACGCCGTCCGGGTTCACCGCGTAGACGTCCTCGACGCTCGCGGTCGCGGGCAGCACGTGCACCTCGATGCCGCGCTCGGCCATCCGGTGCGGGGTCATGCCCTTGATGCCGAGGTCGACGGCGGCGACGGTGAACTTCTTCGCGCCGATCGCCGGGACGACGTACGCCTCCTTGGTCGCGACCTCGGCGGAGAGGTCGGCTCCCTTCATCTCGGGGGCCTGGCGGACCTCGGCGAGCATGGTGCCCTCGTCGGGCAGCGCGTTGCCGGAGAAGATGCCGACGCGCATCGCGCCGCGCTCGCGCAGATGGCGGGTCAACGCGCGGGTGTCGATGCCGGAGATCCCGACGACGCCCTGGTGGCGCAGCTCGTCGTCCAGCGAGCGCCGGGAGCGCCAGTTGGACGGTACGCGCGCGGGGTCGCGCACGACGTACCCGGCGACCCAGATCTGCTTGCTCTCCGGGTCCTCGTCGTTGACGCCGGTGTTGCCGACGTGCGGGGCGGTCATCACGACGACCTGGCGGTGGTACGACGGGTCGGTCAGGGTCTCCTGGTAGCCGGTCATCCCGGTGGAGAACACGGCCTCGCCGAAGGTCACCCCCACGGCCCCGTAGGCGCGGCCGCGGAAGATCCGGCCGTCCTCCAGGACGAGTACCGCGGGAACCTTGTGGGCTCCCCTTGTGGAGGTCGTCATCGTTCGGCGCCTTCCGTGCTGTTGGTGTTGATCATGGAGTTAATGACGTCGACCCACTCGTTGTGCTCCGCCGCGTGGTCCGAGCGGAACCCTGAGTCGATCAGCCGGTCGCCGTGCGCCCAGGTCACGACGAGCAGTCCGCCCTCGGTCAGGACCTTGCCGGCGATGCCCTTGTCGAGCCGGGCCTCGCGCAGTCGGTCGGCCGGGACGAAGAAGTCGGCCGCCCCGGGGCGTACGACGTCCAGTCCCGCGTCCGTCAGGGTGAGCTCGACCCGGCTGCGGGTGCCGAGGCCGTGCGCCACGATGCGGTCCAGCCACTGACCTGCCGTGGTCGAGCCGTGGTAGCGGCCGCTCATGCTCAGTCTGGCCGGGCCGGGGTCGTCCGGCGCGCTGGGCAGCTCGGGCAGGTCGCCCTGGAGCGTGCCGCGCCACTTCCAGCCCTCGCGCATCAGCCAGTAGACGAGCGCGACGAAGAGGGCGAGTCCGACGACCCAGCCGACGCGGGCGGCCCAGTCGGTCACTTCGGCCGACTTCTGTTCGGCCGCGAGTCCGGTGCCGGCTGCGAGCAGTGTTGCAGGTGTCACGTGAGCTTCCCGTCGACGAGCGTGGCCTTGCCCCGGAGCCACGTGTGGGTCACACGGCCCGGCAGCTCACGCCCCTCGTACGGAGTGTTGCGGCTGCGCGAGGCGAAGCCCTCGGGGTCCACGGACCCACGGTATTCCGTGTCGACGAGCGTGAGGTTGGCGGGCTCACCAGCCGAGACGGGCCGTCCGTGCCCCTTGGCCTGCCCGATCTCGGCGGGCTTGAAGGACATACGCTCGGCGACCCCGGCCCAGGTGAGGAGCCCGGTGTCCACCATGGTCTCCTGCACCACCGACAACGCGGTCTCCAGACCCACCATCCCCATGGCGGCCGCGGCCCACTCGCAGTCCTTGTCCTCGTGCGGGTGCGGGGCGTGGTCGGTGGCGACGATGTCGATCGTGCCGTCGGCGAGGGCCTCGCGCAGGGCCAGCACGTCACGCTCGGTGCGCAGCGGCGGGTTCACCTTGTAGACCGGGTTGTACGTACGCGCCAGCTCGTCGGTGAGGAGCAGGTGGTGCGGGGTGACCTCGGCGGTCACGTCGATGCCGCGGGACTTGGCCCAGCGCACGATCTCGACGGACCCTGCGGTCGAGAGGTGGCAGATGTGGACGCGGGAGCCGACGTGCTCGGCGAGCAGGACATCCCGGGCGATGATCGATTCTTCGGCCACCGCGGGCCAGCCCCCGAGCCCCAGCTCGGCGGAGACGACGCCCTCGTTCATCTGGGCGCCCTCGGTCAGCCGCGGCTCCTGCGCGTGCTGGGCGACGACACCGCCGAAGGCCTTCACGTACTCCAGAGCCCGGCGCATCATCACGGCGTCGTCGACGCACTTGCCGTCGTCGGAGAACACGGTGACCCCGGCGGCCGACTCGTGCATGGCACCCAGCTCGGCGAGCTTCTTGCCCTCCAGGCCGACGGTCACGGCACCGATGGGCTGCACATCGCAGTAGCCGTGCTCCTGGCCGAGCCGGTAGACCTGCTCGACGACGCCGGCGGTGTCGGCGACCGGGAAGGTGTTGGCCATGGCGAACACGGACGTGTAACCGCCGGAGGCCGCCGCGCGCGTGCCGGTCAGCACGGTCTCGGAGTCCTCGCGGCCGGGCTCACGCAGATGGGTGTGCAGGTCGACCAGGCCCGGCAGCAGCACCTTGCCGGCCGCCTCGACGACCTGGGCGCCCTCGTCGGAGAGCCCCGTGCCGACCGCCTCGATGACGGCACCGTCGATCAGCACGTCCTGCGGCTCGCCGCCGAGCACCTTCGCACCACGGATCAGGATCTTGCTCATCTGTCTTACTTCTCCTCGGTGGTACGGGCGTGGGTGAGGGCGGGTTCGTTGCCGCCGAGCAGCAGGTAGAGAACGGCCATCCGGATGGACACTCCGTTTGCGACCTGTTCGACGACGGTGCAGCGCTCCGAGTCGGCGACCTCGGCGGTGATCTCCATGCCGCGCACCATGGGGCCGGGGTGCATCACGATGGCGTGCTCGGGCATCCGCGCCATGCGGTCGCCGTCGAGGCCGTAGCGCCGCGAGTACTCGCGCTCGGTCGGGAAGAACGCGGCGTTCATGCGCTCGCGCTGCACGCGCAGCATCATCACCGCGTCGGTCTTCGCCAGGGTGCTGTCGAGGTCGTACGACACCTCGCAGGGCCAGGTCTCGACGCCGACCGGCACCAGGGTGGGCGGGGCGACGAGGGTGACCTCGGCGCCGAGGGTGTGCAGCAGGTCGACGTTGGAGCGGGCGACCCGGCTGTGCAGGACGTCGCCGACGATCGTGATGCGCCGACCGGCGAGGTCCTGGCCGATCCCGGCGTCCCGGCCGACGAGCCGGCGGCGCATCGTGAAGGCGTCCAGGAGGGCCTGGGTGGGGTGCTGGTGGGTGCCGTCGCCCGCGTTGATGACGGCCGCGTCGATCCAGCCGGAGTTGGCCAGGCGGTACGGCGCGCCGGAGGCGCCGTGCCGGATGACGACGGCGTCGACGCCCATGGCCTCCAGGGTCTGGGCGGTGTCCTTCAGGGACTCGCCCTTGGAGACGCTCGACCCCTTGGCGGTGAAGTTGATGACATCGGCGGAGAGCCGCTTCTCGGCGGCCTCGAAGGAGATACGCGTGCGCGTGGAGTCCTCGAAGAAGAGGTTCACGACGGTGCGGCCGCGCAGGGTCGGCAGCTTCTTGATCGGCCGGTCGGCGACCCGGGCCATCTCCTCGGCGGTGTCGAGGATCAGGACGGCGTCGTCGCGGGTGAGGTCGGCGGCCGAGATGAGATGACGCTGCATCTGTCAGGCTCCGTAAGGCAGTTCAGTCAGGAGAATTCGGGTGGCACGCGCGCGTGGAGGCGCGCCGAGCGGGCGTACGGCGGGGCGCCGTACACCCTCGCGTGCTACTGGGGCTGCTTCGCACCGAGCAGCACGGTGTCGCGACCGTCCTCCTCGGCGAGCTGGACCTTGACCGTCTCCCGCAACGACGTGGGGAGGTTCTTGCCGACGTAGTCGGCGCGGATGGGCAGTTCGCGGTGGCCTCTGTCGACGAGGACCGCGAGCTGCACCGCACGGGGGCGCCCGATGTCGTTCAGGGCGTCGAGGGCGGCGCGGATGGTGCGGCCGGAGAAGAGGACGTCGTCGACGAGGACGACGAGGCGGCCGTCGATGCCGTCGCCGGGGATCTCGGTGCGGGCCAGCGCACGCGGTGGGTGCATGCGCAGGTCGTCGCGGTACATGGTGATGTCGAGCGAGCCGACCGGGATCTTGCGCTCGGTGATCTGCTCGAGCTTGGCGGCGAGCCGCTGGGCGAGGAAGACGCCGCGGGTCGGAATGCCGAGGAGCACCACGTCGTCGGCGCCCTTGGCGCGTTCGACGATCTCGTGTGCGATGCGGGTCAACACCCGCGCGATGTCAGGGCCTTCGAGAACGGGCCGGGCGTCGGACGCTTGCGTGTCCTGCTGGCTGTCCATACGAAAGGGACCTCCTTCTCCGCCTCACGGGACGGACCTTAAAGGACGTCTGGTTTGCGCCATCCACCGTAGCAGGCCGCCGACCCGCTCCCGTTCACCCACTTGGCCTAATCGGTCACCGATAGCACGGAAGAGTCGGTGTGGACCATTCGGCTTGACGCGCCAGAGTAACGCTGCGTAACCTCACAGTGAGTTACCAACCGCGCGGCATGGAACCCAAGCCAGTCGCGTCGACCCAGTGCCGGGGAGCTATATGTCCAGCGAATACGCCAAACAGCTCGGGGCCAAGCTCCGGGCCATCCGCACCCAGCAGGGCCTTTCTCTTCACGGTGTCGAGGAGAAGTCCCAGGGACGCTGGAAGGCCGTTGTGGTCGGTTCGTACGAGCGCGGCGACCGCGCCGTGACCGTGCAGCGCCTCGCCGAGTTGGCGGATTTCTACGGCGTTCCGGTGCAGGAGCTGCTTCCGGGCACCACGCCCGGCGGCGCCGCCGAGCCGCCGCCGAAGCTGGTCCTGGACCTGGAGCGCCTGGCCCACGTCCCGGCCGAGAAGGCGGGTCCGCTGCAGCGGTACGCCGCGACGATCCAGTCGCAGCGCGGTGACTACAACGGCAAGGTGCTCTCGATCCGCCAGGACGACCTGCGCACACTCGCCGTCATCTACGACCAGTCGCCCTCGGTCCTCACCGAGCAGCTGATCAGCTGGGGTGTGCTGGACGCGGACGCGCGGCGCGCGGTCTCCCACGCCGAGGAGGGCTGAGCCCTCTCCCACGGGTTGAGGCCCTTCAGCAGAAACGTGCCGCCGGGGTGGCCGGAACTTTGCGGTTCCGGCCACCCCGGCGGCGTTCTGTGGGCCTGGGCAGGACCGGATGTACCGGAATGCCGGAGGGCCCGCAGCAGGGATGCTGCGGGCCCTCCGGCGTTCTTCGGAACCTTTACGCCTCGTCGCGGCGCAGGGAGGGCTTCAGCTCCTTGAGCCGGCCGAGCAGGCCGTTGACGAACGACGGAGACTCGTCCGTGGAGAACTCCTTCGCCAGCTGCACCATCTCGTCCAGCACGACCGCGTCCGGAGTCTCGTCGACCCAGATCAGCTCGTACGCGCCGAGGCGCAGGATGTTGCGGTCCACGACCGGCATCCGGTCGAGCGTCCAGCCGACCGAGTACTGGGCGATCAGCTCGTCGATCCGCTTCGCGTGTGCCGCGTAGCCCTCGACGAGCTGCATCGTGTACTCGCTCACCGGCGGCTGCCGGGTGTCGGTCCGGGAGAGCCGGACCCAGTCCGCGAGGACCGTCAGGACGTCGACGCCGCGCTGGTCGCCCTCGAAGAGGATCTGGAAGGCGCGCTTGCGGGCCGTGTTGCGGGCAGCCACGGTTAGCTGTTCACCCGGCCGAGGTAGTCGCTCGTGCGGGTGTCGACCTTGATCTTCTCACCGGTGGTGATGAAGAGCGGGACCTGGATCTGGTGGCCGGTCTCCAGCGTGGCGGGCTTGGTGCCACCGGTGGAGCGGTCGCCCTGGACGCCCGGCTCGGTCTCCTGGATGACCAGCTCGACGGCGGCGGGCAGCTCGACGAAGAGCACCTCGCCCTCGTGCTGGGCGACGGTGGCGGTGAAGCCCTCGATCAGGAAGTTCGCGGCGTCGCCGACGGCCTTGCGGTCGACCATCAGCTGGTCGTAGGTCTCCATGTCCATGAAGACGAAGTAGTCGCCGTCCATGTAGGAGAACTGCATGTCGCGCTTGTCGACAGTGGCCGTCTCGACCTTGACGCCGGCGTTGAACGTCTTGTCGACGACCTTGCCGGAGAGCACGTTCTTGAGCTTGGTGCGCACGAAGGCCGGGCCCTTGCCGGGCTTGACGTGCTGGAACTCGACGACGGACCAGAGCTGGCCGCCTTCGAGCTTGAGCACCATGCCGTTCTTGAGGTCGTTCGTGGAAGCCACGGTTGCGGAATCTCCTGGACTGACGTGGACGACCCCGGCGCACGCACTCCGAGCGGCGCCGGGAAAGTGCGGGTGCGTTCCCACGTCGCGGCGAGAGTGCCTGCCGGGCGGCGTGGGGACGTGCCTGGACTTCCCTGGGGTCGCTAGAGCGCGAGCAGCTCCTTGGTCGTGATGGTGAGTAGCTCGGGTCCGCCGTCCGCCTCGGGGCGGACGACGAGCGTGTCATCGATCCGGACACCACCCCGGCCCGGGAGGTGGACCCCCGGTTCGACGGTGACCGGCACGCAAGCGTCCAGTTTACCCATGGCCGCGGGAGCCAACTGCGGGTCCTCGTCGATTTCGAGTCCCACACCGTGCCCCGTCAGGGCCGGAAGCCCCTGCGCGTACCCCGCGGAGTCCAGCACCTGGCGTGCCGCGCGGTCCACATCACGGTAGGCGGCGCCCGGCACCAGCGACTCCCGTCCGGCGCGCTGGGCGGCGAAGACCAGGTCGTACAGCTCGATCTGCCAGTCGGCGGGCGACGTACCGATGACGAACGTACGGCCGATCTCGCACCGGTAGCCGCGGTACGTGGCCCCCAGGCAGACGGAGAGGAAGTCGCCCTCCTCCACACGGCGGTCGGTCGGGCGGTGCGCTCGTCGGCCGGCGTTCGGGCCGGTGGCGACGGAGGTGGGGAAGGCCGGGCCGTCGGCGCCGTGATCGACGAGGCGGCGTTCGAGTTCGAGGGCGAGGTGGCGTTCGGTGCGGCCGACGAGGATGGATTCGAGCAGCTCCCCGAGGGCCTGGTCGGCGATCTCCGCGCCGATCCTGAGGCAGGAGATCTCCTCCTCGTCCTTGACCACTCGGAGCTGCTCGACAGCGCCACCGAGGTCGGCGAGGCGCAGTCGCGGCACGACCGAGCGGATGGCTCGGTGGCGGGCCACGGTGAGGTGGTGTTCCTCCACGGCGAGACAGACCCCGCCCTGCGCCGCGGCGAGGTCGGCCGCGGCCACGGCGGGGTCCCCTCCTGGGCCGGGGAGGGCGTGGATCCGCAGTGCCTCGTCGGGGCGGCCCTCGCTGGGGCGGTCGTCGGGCGGGCCGGCGCACACGAGCAGGTCTTCGGTCTTGCCGAGGAGCAGCACGGAGCCCTGCGGGGCGGCGCCCGCGAGGTAGCGGACGTTGGCGGGGCGGGAGATCAGCGCGGTGGCGCTGCCGCTGGCTTGGCAGCGGTCCCTCAGCCGGGATCGGCGGGTGGCGTACACCTCTGACATGACCCGAGCGTAAGAGCTCCGCTCGGTTGGCGCCGGTTGGGGGCGTCTGAGTGGGGTGTCCTGATATGTGCGGGTTGGTGAGTGCTGTTCGGGGCGGGAGGGTGGAGTTCGAGGTTGTGTGCCGTCTGACGGTGAGTGGGGGTTGCTCGCGCAGTTCCCCGCGCCCCTTGGGGTGCTTCTGCTTGGGCGGCTACCAGGCCGGGGGGCTGGCGATGGAGCGGGAGAGGACGTCGTTGAGGACCTGGGCTGTTTGGGGGACGTCGAGTTGGGAGTTGTCGATGATGGGGAGGCCCGAGCCGTACCAGCCGGCCATGCGGCCGTGGATGCGGGCGACCTCCTCGTCGGTGAGGCGGCGGTTGCCCGAGCGTTCGGCGTTGCGCTCCAGGACGATCTCCAGGCCGGGGAGGAGGACGACCGGGAGGAGGCCGGGCCCCACGTGGCGCTTCCAGCCGCCGAGGCCCACCACCGGGCGGTCGGGGAAGACAGCGTCGTCGAGGATGCACGAGATGCCGTTGGCCAGGAAGTTGCGCGCGGCGAAACCGCAGGTGCGGCGGGCGAGGCGGTACTGGGCCTCGGAGTGGTCGTTCCACCCGGACTGGGGGTCGGCGAAGCCCGAGCGGACCCATTCGCGGACGTCGTCGAGGCTGATGTGGGCCGTGGGGACCCGGCGGTGGTCCGCCCAGTACTTGGCGACGCTCGTCTTGCCGGCCCCGGCCGGGCCGATGAGCAGGACCGCGAGGGTCGTGGCGGCGGGGTCGGGTGCCGCGGTGGCGGGCGGGGCGCTCGGCATGCCTACCGGGCCGCCGGGCGGCAGCGGTACGTGACCGGTGGTCTCGGGCGCGGGCGCCGGCGGCACGTGGGCGTGCTGCGGGGTGGGCGCGGCCGGGCCGGGAGGGGTGAAGCCCGGTGCCGGGGGCGGCGGGGCGGATCCCTGGCGCGGGGCCTGTGGGGCAGGGCCCTGATGCGTGCCCGGGTGATGCGGACCCGGGTGTTGTGCGGCCGGCGTCCAGCCGTGCCCCGACTGGTGGGGCGGCGGCAGCGGAGAACCCACTGCATGCTGCATCCGGTGCCACTCCGTCTCGTCTTCCATGGCCATTGGCGCTGGCAGCAGGGTGTGAACCCCGCTCGCTACCGAACGGTACCGCCCCCGGCCGCCGTTTGGTGAACGGCCGGTGGCGGTCCGAAGTGCCCATCGCCACAGGCGAATCGGATGGAAGGGTGGTTCGGTGGACTTACTGGCCGACTTCGCCGTACGCGGCGAGCAGAACGGCCGGGTCCGGCCCCTCCAGGACGGTCGGCTTGGCCAGGCCGTCCAGCACGATGAAGCGCAGCAGGTTGCCGCGGGACTTCTTGTCGACCTTCATGGTCTCCAGCAGCTTGGGCCACTGGTCGTAGCGGTAGTGGAGGGGGAGGCCGACCGATTCGAGGATCGTGCGGTGCCGGTCGGCCGTCGCGTCGTCCAATCGCCCGGCGAGACGGCCCAGCTCGGCGGCGAAGTGCATGCCGACGGAGACCGCGGCGCCGTGCCGCCACTTGTAGCGCTCGTTCTTCTCGATGGCGTGGCCGAGGGTGTGGCCGTAGTTGAGGATCTCGCGCAGGCCGGACTCCTTCAGGTCCGAGGAGACGACCTCGGCCTTGACCCGGATGGAGCGCTCGATCAGCTCGGCCGTGTGTGGGCCTGCCGGGGTGCGGGCGGCCTCGGGGTCGGACTCGATGAGCTCCAGGATCGCCGGGTCGGCGATGAAACCGGCCTTGATGATCTCGGCGAGCCCGGAGACGTAGTCGTTGACCGGGAGGGAGTCCAGCGCGGCCAGGTCGCAGAGCACACCGGCCGGCGGGTGGAAGGCGCCGACGAGGTTCTTGCCCTCGGCGGTGTTGATGCCGGTCTTGCCGCCGACGGCCGCGTCGACCATGGCGAGCACGGTCGTCGGTACGGCGATCCAGCGCACCCCGCGCAGCCACGTCGCGGCCACGAACCCGGCGAGGTCGGTGGTCGCGCCGCCCCCGACGCCCACGACGACGTCGGTGCGGGTGAACCCGGACTGCCCGAGCGCCTTCCAGCAGTAGGCGGCGACCTCGGCGGTCTTGGCCTCCTCGGCGTTGGGCACCTGGATGGCGACCGCCTCGTAGCCCTGCTCGGCGAGGTCGGCCCGCAGCGCCTCGCCGGTCTCGGCCAGCGCCTCGGGGTGCAGGACGGCGACCCGCTGGGCCTTGCCACCGATCAACCCGCCCAGCTCGCCCAGGAGTTGACGGCCCACCAGGACCTCGTAGGGCTCGCTGCCCGCGGTGCCGCCGACCTGGATCCGCGTCACTGCCTCGCTCATGCTTCCTTCAACTCCAGTGCGTCCAGGGCGGCTTGGGTGACTTCTTCGGGGGTGCGGCCGTCGGTGGCCACGACCGCCGTGGCCACGCCCTCGTACAGATGACGGCGCGCCTCCATCAGCTCGCGCCACTGCTTGCGCGGGTTCACCGCGAGCAGCGGACGGGCGGCGTTGAGGCCGGTGCGCTTGACCGCCTCCTCGACGTCCATCGACAGGTACGCCACCCGCTGCCCGGCCAGCAGCGCACGCGTGTCCTCGTCGAGGATCGCGCCGCCACCGAGGGCCAGAACCCCGTCGTGCTCGGCGAGCGCCCGGCGCACCGCCTGCTTCTCGATCGCGCGGAAGGCGGCCTCGCCCTCGTCGACGAAGATCTCGGCGATCGACCGGCCCTGCTCGGCCACGATGTCGTCGTCGGTGTCCCGGTAGACCACGCCGAGCCGCTCGGCCAGCAGCTGCCCGACGGTGGACTTGCCCACGCCCATGGGACCGACCAGGACGACCACGGGTGCTGGGCTCACCGGATGGCCAGGTTGTCGAGGTACGACTGGACGTTGCGGCGGGTCTCGGCCACCGAGTCGCCGCCGAACTTCTCCGCCACCGCGTCCGCGAGCACCAGGGCCACCATCGCCTCGGCGACGATACCGGCGGCCGGGACCGCGGACACGTCCGAGCGCTGGTGGTGGGCCTGCGCCGCCTCGCCGGTGGTGACGTCCACCGTCTGCAGGGCGCGCGGCACGGTCGCGATCGGCTTCATCGCGGCTCGGACGCGCAGCAGCTCACCGGTGGTGAGGCCGCCCTCGGTGCCACCGGAACGGCCGGAGACGCGGCGGATGCCCTCGGGCGTGCTCACGATCTCGTCGTGTGCCTTGGAGCCGGGCACGCGGGCGAGTTCGAAGCCGTCGCCGAGTTCGACGCCCTTGATCGCCTGGATGCCCATGAGGGCACCGGCGAGGCGGGCGTCCAGCTTGCGGTCCCAGTGCACGTGCGAGCCGAGGCCCACCGGGACGCCGTAGGCGAGCACCTCGACCACACCGCCGAGGGTGTCGCCGTCCTTGTGGGCCTGGTCGACCTCCGCGACCATCGCCTTCGACGCGTCGGCGTCGAGGCAGCGCAGCGGGTCGGCGTCCAGCTTCTCGACGTCGGCCGGCGTCGGATACACCCCGGCCGGGGCCTTCACGGAGCACAGCTCGACGACATGGCTGACGATCTCGACGCCGGCCGTCTCCTTCAGGTACGACCGGGCCACCGCGCCCAGCGCCACCCGGGCCGCCGTCTCACGGGCCGAGGCGCGCTCCAGGATGGGCCGGGCCTCGTCGAAGCCGTACTTCTGCATGCCGGCGAGGTCGGCGTGGCCGGGACGGGGCCGGGTCAGCGGGGCGTTGCGGGCGAGACCCGCGAGGATCTCGGGGTCGATCGGGTCGGCCGCCATGACCTGTTCCCACTTGGGCCACTCGGTGTTGCCCACCATGATCGCGACCGGGGAGCCGAGGGTGAGGCCGTGCCGGACACCGCCGAGGAAGGTGACCTCGTCACGCTCGAACTTCATGCGCGCGCCGCGTCCATAACCGAGCCGGCGCCGGGCCAGGTGGTCCGCCACCATCTCCGTGGTGATCGGCACGCCGGCGGGAAGGCCCTCCAGCGTCGCCACGAGTGCGGGACCGTGGGACTCCCCCGCGGTCAGCCAGCGCAACCTGCTCAACGGTGCTCCTCAGTGCTCGCGCCCTGGTACTGCCCTGCGTACGCACGTCCTCGCGTACGGCGACGGCGCGACCAGGTGCGCGGCCCCGGCCCGCCACCTTCGATCCTCCCACGTCCGGGCCCGGTCCCCGGCCGCCGGTCCACCAAGCGGACGGTGGTATGACGGCACCGGACCCCGGAAGGGATCACGCCGGGCCGTTGCCCTGACGCCGCTGCGGCGCGTACGCGCCGAGGAAATCGGCTCCGCTCGGCTGCTGCCCGGGCTGCGGCGCGGCCTGCTGGGGAGCGTACGGCCCCAGGTAGTCGGCGCCCCGCCCCTGCCCGTGCTGCGCCGTCACCTGGAGTGCCGCTCCCGCGCGGGCCGCACGCCGACGGTCGATCCTGCGCTTCATCTTGAGGCCCCATGACCCGACGACGAGCAGCACGATCAGGACCAGCACGGGGATCTGCACCCAGTCCGGCATGAACTGCAGGACGACCTGGAATATCTCGCCCTTGCCGGACGCCAACGGCACACCGGTGGACACGTGTGGTACTCCCCCTCGTTGTTCTCCGCCCCCTGCAAACCCAGCGGATCCTAGCGGGCCGCGAGAGCGCGCTCCCCCGCTTTTCGCATGGCCTCGACGGGCGCGGGAGCACGGCCGGTCATCTGCTCCACCTGGAGCACCGCCTGGTGCACCAGCAGGTCGAGCCCGCTGACGACGGCGCCGCCGTACATGGACCAGCGCGCCGCGAGGGCGGTCGGCCAGGGGTCGTAGAGCACGTCGAACAGGGTGACGGGCCGCTCCGGTACGGCCGCGGCGAGGGCGTCCGTCGTACCGGCCGGGGTGGTCGCGATCACCAACGGGGCGCGCAGTGCCCGGTCCGCCTCGGCCCAGTCAGCCGTACGGATCTCGACTTCGAGGCGCTCGCCCCACTGCCGCATCTCGGCGGCGCGGGCCTCGCTGCGTACGTACGCCACGACCTCACCGGTGCAGACGCGCGCGAGCGCGGCCAGCGCGGAGGACGCCGTGGCGCCCGCGCCGAGGATGGCGGCCGAGTCGACCTGTTCGATGCCGCGCTCGCGCAGCGCGGCGACCATCCCGGGGATGTCGGTGTTGTCGCCGACGCGCCGGCCGTCCTCGCCGAGGACGACGGTGTTGACCGCTTCGACGGAGGCCGCCGTCTCGCTGATCTCGTCGAGCAGCGGGATGACGGCCCGTTTGAGCGGCATGGTCAACGACAAGCCGGCCCACTCCGGCCCGAGTTCCTTGAGGAACCCGGGCAGCGCGGCCTCGTCGATCTCGAACCGGTCGTACGACCAGCCCGTGAGCCCGAGCTCCTCGTAGGCGGCGCGGTGCAGCACCGGGGAGAGGGAGTGGGCGATGGGCGAACCGAGAACGGCGGCCCGGCGGGCGTCAGTTGCCCCTGCTCTCATTGAACTTGTCCTTGAGCTTCAGGAAATCGTCGTGGGTTTTGGCGAATTCTGTCTTGTTCACGCCGTCGGTCGCCACGAAGTAGTACCAGCCCTGGTTCGTCGGATTCAGCGTGCCCTTCAAGGCGCCATCGCCCGGGTTGTCGATGGGGCCGGGCGGCAGACCCTTCTGCGTGTACGTGTTGTACGGGTCCTGGTTGCTCTTGATCTCCGACTCGCTGATGTCGATGTTGCTCTGACCCTTCAGGTAATTGAAGGTCGAGTCGAACTGCAGGGCTCCGTAGGTCTCGGGGTTCGCGAGGTCGAGGCGGTTGTAGACCACCTCCGCCATCTTGCGGTAGTCGTCGTCGGTCTTGCCCTCGGCCTGGACGAGGCTGGCGACCGTGAGGACCTGCAGCGGGTTCTCCAGCTTGAGTTCCTTGGCCTTGGCCTCCAGATCGAGCGCCTCGTACTTGTCGGCGGCCTGGGTCACCATTTCCTTCAGGACCGCTTCCGGCTTCATGCCCTTGGCCGCGGGATAGGTACCCGGATAGAGGAAGCCCTCCAGCGGGTCCTTGATCTCGCTGTTGCTGTTCGCCCAGCTCGGAAGGCCGAGGCTCTTGTAATTCTTCTCCGCGGCCTTCTCGGTGGCACCGGCCGACAATTCCAGCTTCTCGTCGATCGCCTTGTAGACGCTCGCATTGCGCTCGCCGGGCCTGACCAGCACATTGTTCTGGCTCTCGGGGCTGAGCATCATCTCGACGGCGGCGGCTGCGGACATCTGCTTCTTCAGCAGATAGGCGCCTGCCTGGATCTTGTCCCCATTTTCGTTCTGCTGCTGGGCGGCGACGAACGCGTCGACGCTCTTCACCACGCCGGCGGCCTTCAGCTTCTGACCGATCTCGGATCCGAACGCGCCTTTGGGGATCTCGACGGTCACCGTCTCGCTCGTGCCGTCACCCGCGTAGTCGGGCGCGTCGCCGAAACGATCCTGGTAAAACTGATATCCGAAATATCCAACTCCGGCGACGCCTCCGCCGAAGATCAGCACGACCATCAGACAGGCCATCCCGCTGCGCCGTTTCTTGGGCTTCCCGCCCCGGCCCTTGCGGTCACCGCGGCCGCGGCCGCCTCCCGACCCGTCGTCGGAGTCGTCCTCGTCATCGTCGCCGCCACCGGCGAAGAAGGCATGTTCGCCCTGGTCGGGGCCGGGGTCCCAGTCGGTCTGGGGCGGCTCCGGCTCGGCCTGCCGACGGCTCGGCGGCTCCGGCGGCGGATACGCCTCGGGCGTGCCGTAGTAGTCGGGCTGCTCACCGCCGTACCCCGCGGGCTGCTGCCCGTAGGGGTCCGCGGGGTCGGGGTACTGGACGTGTCCCTGGGCGCCGTTGGCCCAGCCGTTCTGGTCGTACGACTGCTGGCCCTGGCCCGCGTACTGCTGCTGTTCGTACTGCTGCTGTTCGTACTGCTGGGCGTACTGCTGGCCCTGCTCCGGGTACTGCTGACCCTGCTGCTGGTACTGCTGCGCCTGACCGTATGCGGCCTGCTGGCCGTTGCCCCAGTCGCCGTAGTGCTGCGGCTGCTGCGGCTGCTGCTCCGGATAGTGCTGCGGCTGGCCGCCGTAGGCAGCCTGCTGGCCCGTGTGGGCCTGCTGGCCCGTGTGGGCCTGCTGCCCTTCCCATCCGCCGTCCCCGAACAACGGGTCCTCCGGATGCCACGGTTCGGAGCCTGGGCCCCGGCCATACTCAGTCATCGATCCCCTAGAGCCGCGAGGCGGCGGTCACGCGGCTGCTGAAGATCCGGTTCCCGTCCCGCCTCTCTTTGTGCGCCGGCTGTTCGAACACCGGTACATCGCGCGGAACGTTACCGTATCGCGATCAGATAACCACTTCGACGCTCTCTCCGGGTGCTTTACCTGACACCCGTTCGGATTCGAGCGCCTGCTGCAAAATGATCACAGCGGCCGCCTGGTCGATCACCGACCGACCCTTCTTCGACTTCACCCCCGAGGCACGCAGTCCCTGACTGGCCGCCACGGTCGTCATCCGCTCATCCACGAGCCTGACCGGTACGGGCGCGATCATGCGTGCCAGTTCCTGGGCGAAGCCCCTGACCTTGACGGCGGCCGGGCCCTCGCCTCCCTTGAGGGAGCGCGGCAGACCGACGACGACCTCGATCGGCTCGTACTCCTCGACGAGTTGCCGGAGGCGGCGGTGAGCTGCGGGGACGTCCCGGCCCGGGACCGTCTCCACCGGGGTGGCGAGGATCCCGTCGGGGTCGCACGAGGCGACGCCGATACGGGCGTCGCCGACGTCGATCGCGAGGCGGCGGCCCCGGCGGATGCCCGGGCCGCCGCCACCTGCGAGTGTGCTGTCGCTCACTTGGCCGTTTCCGTCACGAGCCGCTCGACGGCGTCGACGGCCTCGCCGACGGCGGCCGGGTTCTGGCCGCCGCCCTGGGCGACGTCCGGCTTGCCGCCACCGCCGCCGCCGAGGGTCTTGGCGGCGGTGCGGACCAGGTCACCGGCCTTGAGGCCACGCTCGCGGGCGGCCTCGTTGGTGGCGATGACCGTGAGCGGCTTGCCGTTGTTGACCGTGAACAGGGCGACCACGGCGGCGCGTCCGCCCTGGATGCGGCCGCGCACGTCGAGGACCAGCTTGCGCAGGTCGTCGGCCGTGGTGCCGTCCGGGACCTGGCCGGTGACGACGGCGATGCCGCGGACGTCCTTGGCGGACTCGGCGAGACCGGCGGCGGCCTGGAGCACCTTCTCGGCGCGGAACTTCTCGATCTCCTTCTCGGCGTCCTTCAGCTTGCCGAGCATGGCGGAGACCTTCTCCGGGAGCTCCTCCGGGCGGCCCTTGATCAGCTCCTGGAGCTGGGCGACGACCGTGTGCTCACGGGCGAGGAAGTTGTAGGCGTCCACGCCGACCAGTGCCTCGATACGGCGGACACCCGAGCCGATCGACGACTCGCCGAGCAGCTTGACCAGGCCGAGCTGGGCGGTGTTGTGCACGTGCGTGCCGCCGCACAGTTCCTTGGAGAAGTCGCCGATGGTCACCACCCGGACCCGCTCGCCGTACTTCTCGCCGAACTCGGCGATGGCGCCCTGCTTCTTGGCCTCGTCGATGCCCATGACCTCGGCGTGCACGTCCAGGTCGCGGGCGAGCACTTCGTTGATCTTCTGCTCGACGTCGGTCATCACGGCCGTCGGAACGGCGGACGGCGAGCCGAAGTCGAAGCGGAAGCGGCCGGGCTGGTTCTCGGAACCGGCCTGGGCGGCCGTCGGGCCGAGGGCGTCGCGCAGCGCCTGGTGGGTGAGGTGCGTGGCCGAGTGGGCGCGGGCGATGGCCCGGCGGCGCAGCGAGTCGATGGAGGCGTGGGCCTTGGCACCGACCGTCACCTCGCCGACCTGGACGACACCCTTGTGGACGTAGACGCCCGGGACCGGCTTCTGGCAGTCGCGGACCTCGATGACGGCACCGGTGTCGACCTTGATCCGGCCGGTGTCGCCGATCTGACCGCCGCCCTCGGCGTAGAACGGGGTGCGGTCGAGGACGATCTCGACCTCGTCGCCCTCGGTGGCGGCCGGGGAGGAGGCACCGTCGACGAGGATGCCGACGACGGTGGACTCGCCCTCGGTGTCGCTGTAGCCGATGAAGTCGGTCTCGCCGACCTTGTCGGCGATCTCCCGGTAGGCGCCGGCGCCGGCGTGGCCGGTCTTCTTGGCCTGGGCGTCGGCCTTGGCGCGCTCCCGCTGCTCCTTCATCAGGCGGCGGAAGCCGTCCTCGTCCACGGACAGGCCCTGCTCGGCGGCCATCTCCAGGGTGAGGTCGATCGGGAAGCCCCAGGTGTCGTGGAGCAGGAACGCCTTGTCGCCGGCCAGCACGGTCGAGCCCGCGGCCTTGGTGTCGGAGACGGCCGTGTCGAGGATGTTGGTGCCGGCCTTCAGCGTCTTGAGGAAGGCGTTCTCCTCGGCGAGGGCGACCTTCTCGATGCGCTCGCGGTCGGTGATCAGCTCGGGGTACTGCTGGCCCATCATGCCGATCACGACGTCGATGAGGTCCTTGACGACCGGGCCGGTGGCGCCGAGCAGGCGCATGTTGCGGATGGCGCGGCGCATGATGCGGCGCAGGACGTAGCCACGGCCCTCGTTGCCGGGCGTGACGCCGTCGCCGATGAGCATCACGGATGTACGCATGTGGTCGGTGACCACGCGCAGGGACACGTCCGAGGCGTGGGCGTCGCCGTACGCGACACCCGTCAGCTCGGTGGCCTTCTTGATGACGGCCATGGAGGTGTCGATCTCGTACATGTTCTGCACGCCCTGCAGAATCATGGCGAGGCGCTCCAGGCCGAGGCCCGTGTCGATGTTCTTGCTCGGGAGCTCGCCGAGGATCTCGAAGTTGTCCTTGCCGACGCCCGCGCCGCGCTCGTACTGCATGAAGACGAGGTTCCAGATCTCCACGTACCGCTCGTCGTTGACGGCGGGACCGCCCTCGACGCCGAACTCGGGGCCACGGTCGTAGTTGATCTCGGAACAGGGGCCGCAGGGGCCCGGGACGCCCATGGACCAGTAGTTGTCCTTCATGCCGAGGCGCTGGATGCGCTCCTTCGGCACGCCGACGACCTCGTGCCAGATGCGCTCGGCCTCGTCGTCGTCCTTGTAGACGGTGATCCAGAGCTTCTCCGGCTCCAGGCCGTAACCACCCTTGTCCTGGGGGCTGGTGAGCAGCTCCCAGGCGAGCTTGATGGCGCCTTCCTTGAAGTAGTCGCCGAAGGAGAAGTTGCCGCACATCTGGAAGAATGTGCCGTGCCGGGTGGTCTTTCCGACCTCTTCGATGTCCGGCGTGCGCACGCACTTCTGGACGCTGGTGGCGCGGTCGAAGGGCGGCTTGACCTCGCCCAGGAAGTAGGGCTTGAAGGGCACCATGCCGGCCGGGACGAGGAGCAGAGTCGGGTCGTCCGCGATGAGCGACGCCGAAGGGACGACGGTGTGCCCGCGCTCCTCGAAGAAGCTCAGCCAGCGGCGGCGAATCTCGGCCGACTCCATCAGTGGTCCTCGTTTCGGTTGTACGAGTACGTCGTCCTGTCGACGTACTTCGGGTTGTTGCGGTTCTCGATGGCGGCGAACCGCCGGGGTGCGGGGAGTTCCTGGTCGACGGGGGCGTTGAGCCCGAGCGCGTCGCCCAGTTCCTCCTCGCGCTGGGCCATGTTGTCGCGGACGTCGAGCGCGAAGCCCACCGCGCGGTCCTTGAGCCGGTGACCCGCCTCGATCGCCTTGTTCGTCGCGGTCGCGGCGAGGCTCTCGGGGGTCAGCTGCTTCAGCTTCCGGTTGACCTTGGTGGTGGCCCACACACCGGCGGCGACGCCCGTGGTGAACCAGAACGTACGGCGGAACATGCTGGGTCTCAGTCCCTCTTTCCGCGGAGGTTTCGCTTGTCCCGTCGCGCGGCCGGAACCGTGCGGCCCACGATCACGGTACGCCGGGCCTCTTTGGCGGGCACGTCGTCCTTGCGGCCGCCGAGGGCCCGGCGCACGCCGTAGCCGAAGGCCGCGACCTTGACGAGGGGGCCGCCGAAGGTGGAGGCGACGGTGGTCGACAGGGCGGAGGCGTTCGAGGTGACCTCCTGGACGTCGGAGGCGATCGCGTCGACCCGGTCGATCTGGGTCTGTGCGGAGCGCACCGCCGTGGAGGCCTCTGCCAGGAGCGGGACGGCCTGGTCGGTCACGTCCGCGACGAGCTTGGT
The DNA here is from genome assembly GCF_055564995.1 of Streptomyces sp. NPDC028907. Lineage (NCBI taxonomy): Bacteria > Bacillati > Actinomycetota > Actinomycetes > Kitasatosporales > Streptomycetaceae > Streptomyces > Streptomyces sp. NPDC028907. The sequence goes on along the minus strand of NZ_JBVHVE010000007.1, from coordinate 365,896 downwards.
GGTCGCCTTGAGCGTCTGGGCCAGCCTCGCCAGCGCGACGGCGAGGAAGGAGACCAGAATCGCCCAGAAGACGGCCACCAGGATCCCGGCAACCTCTCCACCGGACACCTGGCACCTACTTCCTGCTCTTTGGAGAAATCAATAGTGCACGCTGAGCCTATCGCGCTGGACCCGGCGCTTCGCACCGCATTACGCGCACGCGAAAGCCCGCCGCCCCGCCCACCCGGAAGGGGCGGCGAGACGACGGGCTCAGGCGCGGAAGTCCTACGACCGTCGAAGGATCAACGGGCGTAGTACTCGACGACGAGCTGCTCGTCGCAGATCACCGGGATCTCCTTGCGGTTCGGCTCACGGTCCAGGCGGAACGCCAGGGCCTTGAGGTTCACCTGGAGGTAGCGCGGGGTCTCACCCTCGGGGGCGAAGCCGCCCTCACGGGCGATGGAGAAGAGGGTCTTCTCGCGGCTGCGCTCGCGGACCATCACGACGTCATCGGGCTTGACGCGGAAGGACGGCTTGTCGACCTTCTGGCCGTTGACCTCGATGTGGCCGTGCACGACCATCTGACGGGCCTGGTAGATGGTGCGGGCGATGCCCGAACGCAGGACCAGGGCGTCGAGACGGCGCTCGAGCTCGATGATCAGGGCCTCACCGGTCTTGCCCTGAACCTTGGAGGCACGCTCGTAGGCGCGGACGAGCTGGCGCTCGGACACGTCGTACTGCGCACGCAGACGCTGCTTCTCCAGCAGACGGACCTTGTAGTCCGAGTTCTGCTTGCGGCCACGGCCGTGCTCACCCGGCGGGTAGGGACGGGCCTCGAAGTACTTGACGGCCTTCGGGGTCAGCGCGATACCGAGGGCACGCGACTTCTTGACCTTGGGGCGGGACTGGTTCGCCACGATCTCTCATTTCTCAGTGTTCGGCTTGTCAGGGTTGAGGGAGGTCGCATCCGCAGCCGGGGAAACCCTTCGCGCCCTGGTGGGCGTGACGGGCAGCCGCTCCCTGGTCTGGGCACATACGTGCAGCACGCGAGTGACCCACCGACCGGTCTCCCCCTGGGGTGAGTGGTGGTGGGTTGCCCGCGACACCATTCGAACGGTGCGCGACGCTCCTGGAACCCGCTGGGGGTTCCGGCTGACCGTCCCGTTCTGACAGCACGGGACACAGCACTTCGGGGAAGTTTACAGGGTGCTCAGGACCGCTTGCGACCGAGGTGTTTCCTGGTCCACTCCACGGCGTCCGCGTACCTCGCCTCCGATCCGTGCCGGGTCGGGGTGTAGTACTCGCGGTCCTTGAGGGCGTCCGGCGCGTACTGCTGGTCGGCGATGCCCTCGGGCAGGTCGTGCGGATACACGTACCCCTGTGCGTGCCCGAGCTTGGCGGCGCCCTTGTAGTGCCCGTCGCGCAGGTGGGGCGGGACAGGTCCGGCCAGTCCCTTGCGTACGTCCTCCAGGGCTGCGCCGATCGCGGTCGTCGCGGCGTTGGACTTCGGCGCGAGCGCGAGGGCGATGGTGGCGTGGCTGAGGGTGAGGGCGGCCTCGGGGAAGCCGATCATGGCGACGGCCTGGGCGGCGGCGACCGCGATCGGCAGGGCGTTGGGGTCGGCGAGGCCGATGTCCTCGCTGGCGGAGATCATCAGGCGGCGGGCGATGAAGCGGGGGTCCTCGCCGGCCTCGATCATGCGGGCCAGGTAGTGCAGGGCGGCGTCGACGTCGGAACCGCGGATGGATTTGATGAGCGCGCTGGCCACGTCGTAGTGCTGGTCGCCGTCGCGGTCGTACTTGACCGCCGCCCGGTCGACGGTCTGCTCCAGCGTCGCGAGGCTGATCTCGCTCTCGCCCTGGTCCAGGGCGGCCCCGGCCGCTGCCTCCAGGGCCGTCAGGGCGCGGCGGGCGTCACCGCCGGCGATCCGCAGCAGGTGCTCCTCGGTGTCCTCGGGGAGGCCGACGGCGTTGTTCAGGCCGCGCTCGTCGCTCAGCGCCCGCTTCAGCAGGCCTCTGATGTCGTCCTCGGTGAGGGGTTCGAGGGTGAGCAGGAGGGAGCGGGACAGCAGGGGGGAGATGACCGAGAAGTACGGGTTCTCGGTGGTCGCCGCGATCAGGGTGACCCAGCGGTTCTCGACGGCCGGGAGGAGGGAGTCCTGCTGGGCCTTGCTGAAGCGGTGGATCTCGTCGAGGAAGAGGACGGTCTCCTTGCCGTAGCCGCCGGTGGCGCGGCGGGCGCCGTCGATGACCGCGCGGACCTCCTTGACGCCGGCGGTGATGGCGGAGAGCTCGACGAAGCGCTTGTTGGTGGCCTTGGAGACGACGTACGCCAAGGTGGTCTTGCCGGTGCCGGGCGGGCCCCAGAGGATCACCGAGGACGGTCCGGCGGGGCCGCCGCCGGACTCGCCGACCAGCCTGCGCAGGGGCGAGCCCGGCTTCAGCAGGTGCTGCTGGCCCACGACCTCGTCCAGGGTGCGCGGGCGCATGCGCACCGCCAGGGGACTCCCAGCGGGGTCCTTCTCCTGGCGTTCTTCTGCTGCGGCGGTGAACAGGTCGGGCTCCACGCTGAAACCCTAAATCACCGCACTGACATCGGGTGCGGAGCGGGTCAGGCGGCCCAGAGCTGGCTGCCCCAGCGGGTCAGGATCAGCATCACGATGACGCCGCAGTGGGTCACCGGGAGCACCCAGGTGAACTCGGCGAGGAAGTTCTTCAGCGGGCGCGGGGCGGGCAGGAAGCCGTTGCGGATGTTGAAGGAGGTGACGTACCAGAACATGGTGAGCGTGGCCGCCCAGGCCAGCGAGCACCACAGGCAGAGCGCGCCGATGTTGTAGAGCGACTGGTACATCAGCCAGGTGCAGAAGGCGACGCCGAAGAGGGTGCCGAAGTTGAAGGTCAGCCAGTACCAGCGCGGGAAGCGGGCGCGGGCGAGCAGGCTCATGCCGACGCAGATGACGATGCCGTAGCAGACGAGGCCGAGCATGGGGTTGGGGAACCCGAAGACGGACGCCTGCTTGCTCTCCATGACGCTGCCGCAGGACACGATCGGGTTGAGGCTGCAGCCGGGGGTGAAGGTCGTCCCCGCGACCTTGGCTTCGAGGATCTTGAACTTGTCGATCGTGATGACCCACGCGGCGAGCAGTCCGGCCGCGCCGGTGATCACCAGCAGCAGAGCGAACGCACGGCTGCCGCCCAGCAGTTGCGGGGGTGCTTCGGCAGGCTCCCGCTCGGGCTCGGTGGAGACGTCTTTGACTGTCGTCTTGCTCATCACGCCGATTCCGTCACTTGAGAGTTGGACCTTCTCCGGGCACGGCACATTGTGCCGTACAGACCCGCGTGTCCGCCGTTCGCAGGGCATAAGCAAAAGCCCGCGAGTGGGTAAAGGCATTCGGTTCCGGACACCGTGGGAACTGCGAAGAGCGGGGGCCGGCCGGCCCCCGCTCTTCGGAATTCAGCGCTCGAAAAATCAGCCCAGTCGGGCTTCCAGCTCCGCCACGATCTCGTTGACGCCGACGGCCGCCTGCTCACCGGACTCCATGTCCTTGAGCTGGACGACGCCCTCGGCGAGGTCCCGTTCGCCGGCGACGATCGTGTAGCGGGCGCCGCTGCGGTTGGCGTTCTTCATGGCGCCCTTGAGGCCCTTGCCACCGTAGGAGAAGTCCGCCGCGATGCCGACCTTGCGCAGCTCGGTGACCTTCGCGAAGAGCACTCGGCGCGCCTCCTCGCCGAGCGGAACGGCGAACACGCTGGTCGTGGAGGGGAGTTCGAGCTCGACGCCCTCCGCCTCCAGGGCGAGCACCGTGCGGTCGACACCGAGGGCCCAGCCGACGGACGGCAGCGCGGGGCCGCCGATCATCTCCGACAGGCCGTCGTAACGGCCGCCGCCGCCCACCGCTGACTGGGAGCCCAGACCGTCGTGGACGAACTCGAATGTCGTACGCGTGTAGTAGTCCAGGCCGCGCACCAGCTTCGGGTCGTCCTCGAAGGAGACCCCGGCCGCCGTGATCAGCTCGCGGACCTCCTCGTGGTACGTCTTGCAGGCGTCGCAGAGGTAGTCGCGCAGGAGCGGGGCGTCGCCCAGCTGCTTCTGGACCGACTCGCGCTTGTCGTCGAGCACGCGCAGCGGGTTGATCTCCGCGCGGCGCAGGGTGTCCTCGTCCAGGTCCAGGCCGCGCAGGAAGTCCTGGAGCGCGGCCCGGTACACCGGACGGCACTCCTTGTCGCCCAGGCTGTTCAGCAGGATCCGGAAGTTGCTGAGGCCGAGCGAGCGGTAGGCCTGGTCGGCCAGGATGATCAACTCGGCGTCCAGCGCCGGGTCCTCGGCGCCGATCGCCTCGGCGCCGACCTGGGAGAAGTGCCGGTAACGGCCCTTCTGGGGGCGCTCGTAGCGGTAGTACGAGCCCGAGTACCAGAGCTTGACCGGGAGGTTGCCCGCCTTGTGCAGGTTGGCCTCCAGGGCGGCGCGCAGGACCGAGGCCGTGCCCTCGGGGCGCAGGGCCAGCTGGTCGCCGCCCTTGGTCTCGAAGGCGTACATCTCCTTGGTCACGATGTCGGTGGACTCGCCGACACCGCGCGCGAACAGTTCGACGTTCTCGAAGCCGGGCGTCTCGATGTAGCCGTAGCCGGAGTTGCGCAGGGGGGCCGCGATCGCCTCACGGACGGCCAGGAACTTGGCGGAGTCCGGGGGGATCAGGTCGTACGTGCCCTTGGGGGCCTTGAAGGTGCTCACGGAAGGTCTCGTCACATTCCTCGTCGGGGAGCCTCTGCGGCTCCCTGGCCTGCCGCCACCTGCCGCAGATAGGGGTTGGTGGCGCGCTCGCGGCCGATGGTCGTCTGGGGGCCGTGGCCGGACAGCACCACGGTCGAGTCGTCGAGCGGCAGGCACACGCGGGCCAGCGAGTCGAGCATCTCGGCCATGTCACCGCCGGGCATGTCGGTGCGTCCGATGGAGCCGGCGAACAGCAGGTCGCCCGAGAACAGGACCGGCGGGATGTCCGCCGTCTCGGGCATCCCGAAGGTCACCGACCCCTTGGTATGGCCCGGCGCGTGCGCGACGGCGAGCTCCATCCCCGCCAGCTCCAGCTTCGCGCCGTCGGTCAGCTCCTTGACGTCGTCCGGCTCCCCGATGGTCAGCTCGCCCATCAGCTGCATGCCGATGGAGCGGCCGATCGCCTTCTCGGGGTCGCTCATCATGTACCGGTCCTCGGGGTGGATCCAGGCCGGCACGTCGTGCGCGCCGCACACCGGGACGACCGAGGCCACATGGTCGATGTGTCCGTGGGTGAGGACGACGGCGACGGGCTTGAGCCGATGCTTCTTCAGTGCTTCCTCGACTCCGGGGGCCGCTTCGTGGCCCGGGTCGATGATCACGCACTCCTCGCCGGCGGCGGGGGCGACGAGATAACAGTTCGTCCCCCATGCCCCGGCGGGGAACCCGGCAATGAGCACGATCGTCCTTCGTTTGTGTCGACACGAGTGGTTTGTCGGCGGGCTCCGCCTGTGGTCAGAGCCTACCGGCGCTGCCGTTTTCTCAGCGAACCCATATACGGTACGGGGCACACGCAGGCAGTCGGCTCACAGGACGCACGCGTACCGGTCGACACACACGACGCATGAGGAGAGAACCCGGTGGTCAGCCAGGAACAGCGGCGGCGTCAGCTCGCCCGGGAGAAGTTCTTGCGGCAGCAGCAGCGGCGCACGTCCGCCCGGCGCAAGGCACGCATGCGCAACTCGGTGATCGCGTCGGTGCTCGGCGTCGTCGTCATCGGCAGCCTCGCGCTGTACACGACCGGAGTCCTCAAGAAGGACGACACCAAGGAGAACGCCGGCGCGGAGGTCACGCCCGGCGCGACGCCCAGCAAGGCCCCGGACCCTTGCGAGAAGCCCGCCGAGGGCAAGGTCAAGACGGCGACCTGGAAGAAGGAGCCGGCGCTGACGGTCGACAAGTCGGCCAAGTACACGATGAAGCTCGCGACGACGTGCGGTGACATAGACATCGCACTGAAGGCGTCGGCCGCGCCGCACACCGTGAACTCGTTCGACTTCCTCGCCGGCAAGGGCTACTTCGACCACTCCAAGTGCCACCGGCTCACCACCAAAGGCATCTACGTGCTGCAGTGCGGTGACCCGACGGGCACCGGAACGGGCGGTCCCGGGTACACGATTCCGGACGAGAACCTGAAGGACAAAAGCCTCAAGAACAACATCTATCCCGCGGGCACCGTGGCGATGGCGAACACCGGTCAGAAGAACTCCGGCGGGAGCCAGTTCTTCCTCGTGTACCAGGACAGTGAGCTGCCGCCCAGCTACACACCGTTCGGTACCGTTTCCGAGTCCGGCATGAAGGTACTCAAGAAGATTGCCGACGCCGGAGAGAGCACCGGCGCGGGCGACGGGGCGCCGAACGCGACGGTGGTCATCGACAAGGCGACGGTCACCAAATCCTGACCGCCAACTGCGAAATTTCGGTCGCGCGGGATGCGGACAGGCAACCCGCCGGTCGCCTATGTTGGCCGTGACGAAACTGTGGACGATGCCCGGGGGAACACAAGCCCCTCGCAGGCATCATGTGGAGGAGGCGCTGTGAGCAGCGACCCGTGGGGCCGCGTCGACGAGACGGGGACCGTGTACGTGCGTACGGCCGACGGCGAGCAGGTTGTCGGTTCTTGGCAGGCAGGCACTCCTGAGGAGGCGCTGGCCTATTTCGAGCGCAAGTACGAGGGCCTGGTTGTCGAGATCGGCCTCCTCGAGAAGCGAGTGAAGACCACCGACCTGTCGGCGAAGGACGCGCAGACCGCGATCGACCACATTCGCGAGCAGGTCGACGCCCACCACGCGGTCGGCGATCTGGAAGCCCTGAAGACCCGGCTGGACAAACTCGTCGAGACGGTCGAGAAGCGGCGCGAGGAGCGCAAGCAGCAGCGGGCGAAGCAGTCGGACGAGGCGCGCCACGCCAAGGAGGCGCTGGTCACCGAGGCCGAGGAGCTGGCGCAGTCCGACCAGTGGCGGGCCGCCGGTGAGCGGCTGCGGGCCCTGGTGGACACGTGGAAGGGCCTGCCGCGGCTCGACCGCAAGTCGGACGACGAGCTGTGGCACCGCTTCTCGCACGCCCGGTCGGCGTTCTCCAAGCGCCGCAAGGCGCACTTCGCGCAGCTCGACGCGCAGCGCGAGGAGGCCCGCAAGACCAAGGAGCGGCTCGTCTCCGAGGCCGAGGCGCTGTCCGGGTCGACCGACTGGGGTCCGACGGCGGCCCGCTACCGCGAGCTGATGTCGGAATGGAAGGCCGCCGGGCGCGCCCAGCGCGAGCACGAGGACGACCTGTGGAACCGCTTCCGCGGCGCCCAGGACATCTTCTTCGCGGCCCGCAGCTCGGTCTTCGCCGAGCGCGACGCCGAGCAGTCCGAGAACCTGAAGCTGAAGGAGGAGCTGGCCGAGGAGGCCGAGAAGCTCCTGCCGATCGGCGACCTGAAGGGCACGCGTGCCGCCTTCCGCTCGATCAACGAGCGCTGGGAGGCCATCGGTCACGTGCCGCGCGACGCCCGGCCCAAGGTCGAGGGCCGGATGCACGCCGTCGAGCGGGCCATCCAGGAGGCCGAGGAGTCGGAGTGGCGCCGGACCAACCCGGAGGCACGCGCGCGTGCCGAGGGGCTGACCGGACAGCTCCAGGCCGCCGTGGACAAGCTGAGGGGCCAGATCGACCAGGCGCGCGCCCAGGGCAACAACGCGAAGGCCGACAAGCTGGAGCGTGAGCTGGAGGGCCGTCAGGCGCTGCTGGACCAGGCGCTGAAGGGGCTTCAGGAGTTCGGCGGCTGACAGGGCTGACACGCTGTCACACCGCTGCCAAGGACGAGAAGGGCCCCGTACCTCGCGTACGGGCCCTTCTCGTCGTATGCCTACGGGCTCCTCCTACGACCGGCTGCGCGCCGACGTCACGCGGTACACGTCGTACACGCCCTCCACTCCCCTGACCGCCTTCAGGACGTGCCCGAGGTGCTTCGGGTCGCCCATCTCGAAAGTGAAGCGGGAGGTGGCGACGCGGTCGCGGGAGGTCTGGACGGCCGCGGAGAGGATGTTGACGTGCTGGTCGGACAGGACGCGGGTGACGTCGGAGAGGAGCCTGGAGCGGTCCAGGGCCTCGACCTGGATGGCGACCAGGAAGACCGAGGACTGGGTGGGCGCCCACTCGACCTCGAGGATGCGCTCGGGCTCGCGGGACAGTGACTCCACGTTCACACAGTCGCTGCGGTGAACCGATACTCCGCTACCGCGCGTGACGAAGCCGATGATCGGGTCGCCGGGGACGGGCGTACAACAGCGGGCCAGCTTGACCCATACGTCCTCGACGCCCTTGACGATCACGCCCGGGTCGGCGCTGGAACGCCGCTTGCGACTGCGACCGCGGGCCGGCGGGACCGACTCGTCGATCTCCTCCGTGGCGGCTTCCTCGCCGCCGAGGGCCTGGACGAGCTTCTGCACGATGTTCTGCGCGGAGACATGGCCCTCGCCGATCGCCGCGTACAGCGCGGAGATGTCGGCGTAGCGCATCTCGTGCGCGAGGGTGACCAGGGAGTCGCCGGTGAGGATGCGCTGGATCGGCAGGTTCTGCTTGCGCATCGCGCGGACGATGGCGTCCTTGCCCTGCTCGATGGCCTCGTCGCGGCGCTCCTTGGAGAACCACGCCCGGATCTTGTTGCGGGCGCGCGGCGACTTCACGAAGCCGAGCCAGTCGCGGGAGGGGCCCGCGCCGGGTGCCTTGGAGGTGAAGACCTCCACCAGGTCACCGTTGTCCAGGGTCGATTCGAGCGGTACGAGGCGGCCGTTGACCCGCGCTCCTATGGTGCGGTGGCCCACCTCGGTGTGGACGGCGTAGGCGAAGTCGACGGGAGTCGCGCCGGCCGGGAGCGCTATGACGTCGCCCTTCGGGGTGAAGACGAAGACCTCGTTGCGGGACAGGTCGAAGCGCAGGGACTCCAGGAACTCGCCCGGGTCCTCGGTCTCCTTCTGCCAGTCCAGCAGCTGGCGCAGCCACGCCATGTCGTTGAGGTGGTCGTCCTTGCCCTTGCCGGCCTTGGGCACGTCGCTGCGCACCTTGGAGGCGCCGGCGACGGCCTCCTGCTTGTACTTCCAGTGCGCGGCGATGCCGTACTCGGCGCGGCGGTGCATGTCGAAGGTGCGGATCTGGAGCTCGACGGGCTTGCCGTTGGGGCCGATGACCGTCGTGTGCAGCGACTGGTACATGTTGAACTTGGGCATCGCGATGTAGTCCTTGAACCGGCCGGGGACCGGGTTCCATCGCGCGTGCACGGTGCCGAGGGCGGCGTAGCAGTCGCGGACCGTGTCGACGAGGACGCGGATGCCCACCAGGTCGTAGATCTCCGCGAAGTCACGGCCGCGGACGATCATCTTCTGGTAGACGCTGTAGTAGTGCTTCGGGCGGCCGGTGACGGTCGCCTTGATGCGGGCGGCGCGCAGGTCCTGCTGGACCTCGTCGGTCACTATGGCCAGATACTCGTCACGCTTCGGTGCCCGCTCGGCCACCAGCCGCACGATCTCGTCGTACATCTTGGGGTAGAGGATCGCGAAGGCGAGGTCCTCCAGCTCCCACTTGATGGTGTTCATGCCGAGGCGGTGGGCGAGCGGCGCGTAGATCTCCAGGGTCTCGCGCGCCTTCTTCTCCTGCTTCTCGCGCTTGAGGTAGCGCATGGTGCGCATGTTGTGCAGGCGGTCGGCGAGCTTGATGACCAGGACGCGCGGGTCCTTGGCCATCGCTACGACCATCTTGCGCACGGTCTCGGCCTGCGCGGCCTCGCCGAACTTGACCTTGTCCAGCTTGGTGACGCCGTCGACGAGGAGAGCCACGGAGTCGCCGAAGTCGCGGCGGAGCTGGTCGAGCCCGTACTCGGTGTCCTCGACGGTGTCGTGCAGCAGGCCCGCCATCAGGGTGGCCGGATCCATGCCCAGCTCGGCGAGGATCGTGGTCACCGCGAGGGGGTGCGTGATGTACGGGTCGCCGCTCTTGCGCTTCTGGCCGCGGTGCCAGCGCTCGGCGACCTGGTAGGCCTTCTCGATCTGGCGGAGGGTGGCGGTCTCGATCTTCGGGTCGTTGCTGCGGACTATCCGCAGCAGGGGCTCCAGGACCGGGTTGTACGGGTTGGAGCGCTGGACGCCGAGGCGGGCGAGGCGGGCGCGGACGCGGTTGGAGGAGCCGGTGCGGGCGGGCTGACCGGCGGACGGACGGGCTGCGGGCGTGTTGACGGGCCGCTCGGGCGGGGCAGGCTTGGGTCGGGCCTGCTCGGCCGGCTTGTCGACGGGCGCGGACTGGGCATGCTCGACCGTCCCGCGCGAGTCGTTCTTCGCGTGCGGCGCGTTCGGTGCGGGCTTCGCCGCGGGCGCCGAGGTGGACTCGGGCTTGGCGGCGGTCAGGTGCTGGGCCTCGTCTGGCAAGAGGACTCCTCGTGCGCGATCCGGGTCCCCCGGTCAGGCTCCGGAGACCCCATGGTAGCGATCCTGCGCCCGAGGATCGCCTTCAGGCCGATGTGAGGGCCGTCTACCTGAGAAACGCGAGGGGCTGCCGCGGGATTCCTGCCGGAGGCTCGGCGGTGTACGGCGCTTGCACGGAGGGCTTCAGGCAGATTGCCGACCGCGGCTCCATCGTGGCTGGTCGCGCCCACGCGGCGGAGCCGCATATCGATACAGCCCCGCGCCGCTTTGGGGCGCGAAACGGCCGCCCCAGTTCTACTGGGACGGCCGTTCTCAATCTCGCGCTCAGATCACCAGCAACGCTTCCAGCGGAGCTCCCCGCAGCGCCGGCTCCAGGCGGGCGCTGCCCGCGAGGAAGCCCAGCTCCATCAGGACCGCCAGGCCCGCGACCTCGGCGCCCGCCCTGCGGATCAGCTCGATCGCGGCCTCGGCCGTGCCACCCGTGGCCAGGACGTCGTCGACGATGAGGACGCGGTCCCCGCCGGACAGATCCTCCGCGTGCACCTCGATCTCCGCCGAGCCGTACTCCAGGTCGTACGCCTGGCTGAGGGTCGCCCCGGGGAGCTTGCCCGCCTTGCGTACAGGGATGAAGCCAAGGCCCGCGCGGACGGCGACCGGGGCGCCGAGGATGAAGCCGCGGGCCTCGAGGCCGACGATCTTCGTGGCGCCGGTGTTCGCGGCGATCTCGGCCAGTGCGTCGGTGAGTGCCGTGAACGCCGCCGGGTCCGCCAGGAGCGGGGTGATGTCCTTGAACATCACACCCGGCTCCGGGTAGTCCGCCACATCGCGGATCCGGCTGAGCAGCAGTTCCTTGATGTCGGTCATCGGCGCTTCCCGGACGGGCGGCCGCGGCCCCGGTTGCGGGACGCGGGCTGGTTGCGGGGGCCGACGACCGCGGGGGCGGCGTCCTCCGGCTCGTCGTCGAAGGGCTCGTCGGCGGTCGGGGCGTCCGGCGTCTCACCCTGCGCCGAGGCCTGCGCGCGCTTGGCGAGCACGCGCTTCTTCAGCGCCTTCATCTGCGGCTCGCGCTCCTTGAGGTCGGCGACGAGCGGCGTGGCGATGAAGATCGAGGAGTACGCACCGGCGGCGAGACCGACGAACAGCGACAGCGAGATGTCGTTGAGCATGCCGGCGCCGAGGAAACCGCCACCGATGAACAGCAGACCCGCTACCGGCAGCAGTGCGACCACCGTGGTGTTGACGGAGCGGACCAGGGTGCTGTTGATCGACCGGTTGGCGATGTCGCTGTAGGTCCAGCGGGTCTGCTTGGTGATGTCCTTCGTCTGCTCCTTCAGGCTGTCGAAGACGACGACCGTGTCGTAGAGCGAGTAACCGAGGATCGTCAGCAGACCGATCACCGTGCCCGGCGTGACCTCGAAGCCGACGAGGGCGTAGATGCCGACCGTGATGGTGATGTCGTGGATCAGGGCGACGAACGCGGCAAGGGCCATGCGCCACTCGAACGCGATGGCCAGATAGATCACCACGAGGACCAGGAAGATCCCGAGGCCCTGCCAGGCCTTGTTGGCGATCTGCTCACCCCAGCTGGGGCCGACGAGCTCGCCGGTGACGTCCTTCTGCGCGACGCCGAGGTCCTTGGCCAGCTGCGCCGAGACCTTGTCGGCCTGCTTGGTGTCGATACCGGCGACCTGGATGCGCAGGGTCGCCTTGTCGCCGCTGCCGAGCTTCTGGACGATCGCGTCGTGGCCGGAGGCCTTCTCCGCGTACTCCTGCGCCTGGGAGACGGAGACGCTGGTCTTCGGGGTGTTGAAGACCGCGCCGCCCTGGAACTCGATGCCCATGTTCAGGCCCCGCACCGCCAGGCCGACGATGGCCGTGATGGTGATCAGGATCGAGAGGCCGTACCAGATCTTGCGGTTGCCGACGAAGTCGTAGCCGACCTCGCCACGGTGCAGTCGGGCGCCGAGGTTGCCGAGCTTCGACATCTCACGCCTCCTTCGTCTCGACGGGGGCGGAGGGACGGCGGGTGCGGCGCAGCGGCGGCGGGGCACCCAGTCGCTTGGGGTCGAGGCCGGACCAGCTGTGACCGCTGCCGAAGAACTTGCTGCGGGCCATGAGCGTCAGTAGTGGCTTGGTGAACAGGAACACGACGACCACGTCGAGCAGGGTGGTCAGACCGAGTGTGAACGCGAAGCCCTGGACCTTGCCGACGCTGACGACGAAGAGCACGGCGGCGGCGAGGAACGACACGAAGTCCGAGACCAGGATGGTGCGCCGGGCGCGCGGCCAGGCACGCTCGACGGCGGGGCGCAGCGAGCGGCCCTCGCGGATCTCGTCACGGACGCGTTCGAAGTACACGATGAACGAGTCCGCCGTGATGCCGATGGCGACGATGGCACCGCAGACGGCCGGCAGGTTCAGCGCGAAGCCGATGGCCGGACCAAGCAGCGACATGATCGTGTAGGTCAGGGCGGCGGAGGCCAGCAGCGACAGGATGGCGATGATCGACAGGCCGCGGTAGTAGACCAGCAGGTAGATCACGACCAGGGCGAGACCGATGGCACCGGCGATCAGACCGGCCTTCAGCTGCTCACCGCCGAGCGCGGCGGTCACCGTGGTGACGCTGTCCTCCTTGAAGGTCAGCGGCAGGGCGCCGTAGGACAGCATGTTGGCGAGGCTCTCGGCCGACTGCTGGGTGAAGTTGCCGGAGATCTCGGCGTTGCCGCCGGTCAGGGCCTCGCTGACGGACGGGTCGGAGACGACCTCGCCGTCCAGCACGATGGCGAACTGGTTCTGCGGCGGCTGGTTCTTGGCGAGCTTGCCGGTGATGTTGGCGAACTTCTTGCCGCCCGAGCCCGTGAACTTCATGGTCACGGTCCAGCCCGCGGCGTTCTGCGCGTTCCACTGGGCCTGGGCCTCGTCGACGTCCGTGCCGTCGACCTCGGCGGGGCCGAGGATGTACTTCTGCCACTGGCCCGCCGAGTTCTGGCCGCACGCGACGGTGGGGTCGGTCGGCTTGGCGCCGTCGCCGGCCTTGGCGCGGACCGCTTCCTTCGTGCAGTCCAGCTTGGCGTACTGCGCTTCGAGGGCGCTGGTCGCCTGGTCGCCGGAGGCGCTGCCGCTCGCGGACGGGGAGGCGCTGGAGGAGGCGCTCGTGGACGGCGTGGGGTCGGCCTTCTTCAGGGCGTCGGTGACCGCGCGGCCCTGGGTGGTGGAGCTCGGCGACGGGCTGGTGGAGCCGGAGGGGGACGCGGAGGAGGTCGCCTTGTCCGTGGAGTCGCCCGGCGCGCTGCTGGAGGCGCTCGGCGTGGGGGTGGGCGCCGCGTCGCCGCCGGAGATCTCGGTGGTGAGGACCGGGCGGAAGTAGAGCTTCGCGGTGGTGCCGACCTGGTCCCGGGCTTCCTTGGAGTTCGTGCCCTTGGGGATGTTGACGATGATGTTCTCGTCGCCCTGGGTCTGTACCTCGGACTCCGAGACACCCAGACCGTTGACACGGCGTTCCATGATCTCGACCGCGGTGTTCATGTTGGTCTTGTTGATCGCGGATTCCTGGCCGGGCTCGGCTACCGCGCGAAGCGTGATGCTCGTGCCGCCTGCCAGGTCGATGCCGAGTCGCGGCTTGGTGTGCCCCGAGGCGAACATCCCACCGGTGAGCGCCGCGATGGCGATCAGGATGAGGGCCAGCGAGCGCCCTGGCTTGCTCTGGGCGCCCGCGCTGCGGCCCTTCTTAGGTGCTGCCACCTTCTCGTACTCCCTCTCGGGCCGCCTCGCTCCGGGTCAACGGGCGGGCGGCCATGACATGGTGTCGGGATCCCGTGCGAGCTCAGCATGCCCGGGGGCGCGCAGGCGTGTCCCGCCCGCGCGCCCCGGAGCACGGCTACTTCGCGTCGGAGTCGCCGTCGGTCTTCTTCGGCTCGTCGTCCGTCTTCGCCTCGGCGGACACGGCGTCGGCGGACTCCTCGGCCTTGTCCTCGTCCTTCTTTCCGAGGTCGACGGACTTCTCGTCGGAGTCGGCGGCAGCGGCGGGCTCGTCGGTCTCGGTGAGGGAGGAGGCGTCGTCCGGGACGACGTCGGACTTCAGGTCGTGCTCGATGCCGTGCACGATGCGGTTGTACTCGTCGTCGGAGAGGACGGCACCGATCGCGTTCTTGGCGAAGAGGAGCTCCACGCCCGGGCCGGCGTCAACGAGAACGGTGTCGTCGCTGACCTCCTTGACCGTGGCGTACATGCCCCCGATGGTGCGGACACCGGATCCGGGCTGCATCTGGTTCCGCATGTCGGCGGCCTGCTGCTGCTTCTTCTTGGCCGACCGGGTCATCAGGAACATGGCCCCGATGAGCACGATGAACGGGAGGAGGGTCACGAGACTCACGGGTCGGAACTTCCTTCACACGACCGCGATGGTGAGCGGCCTGATGGTTGGGGGTATGTGTGCCGCCGACAAAGGCGGCATCGGCGGAGTCTAAGCGAGTCTCCGCGCATGGAACAACGCTCAGCATGGCACCGGGGTTCCTGCTCCGGCCAGTGTGCTCGCCGTGACCGGGCCTTCACGTCCCGAACAGGTCCTGTTGTCCGTTTCCCGCAGCTTGCGAGCGCGGAGGGGTCAGGCCGAGATGCGCCCAGGCGGCGGGCGTGGCGACCCGGCCGCGCGGAGTGCGGGCGAGCAGTCCCTCCCGGACGAGGAAGGGTTCGGCGACCTCCTCGACGGTCTCGCGCTCCTCCCCCACCGCGACCGCGAGCGTCGACAGTCCCACCGGGCCGCCGCCGAACAGCTTCAGCAGCGCCTCCAGGACACCGCGGTCGAGGCGGTCGAGTCCGCGGGGGTCGACCTCGTAGACGGCGAGGGCGGCAGCGGCGATGTCCCTGGTGATGAGCCCGTCGGCCTTGACCTGGGCGTAGTCCCGGACCCGGCGCAGCAGGCGGTTGGCGATACGGGGTGTGCCGCGGGAGCGGCCGGCGATCTCGGCGGCACCGTCGGCCTCGATCTCGACGTCGAGCAGATTGGCCGAGCGGTGGATGACGCGCTCCAGCTCGGCGGGCTCGTAGAACTCCATGTGCGCGGTGAAGCCGAAGCGGTCGCGCAGCGGGGGCGGCAGCAGGCCCGCGCGCGTGGTGGCGCCGACCAGGGTGAACGGGGGCAGTTCGAGGGGGATGGCGGTGGCGCCTGGGCCCTTGCCGACGATCACGTCGACGCGGAAGTCCTCCATCGCCATGTACAGCATCTCCTCGGCGGGCCGGGACATGCGGTGGATCTCGTCGAGGAAGAGGACCTCGCCCTCCTGCAGGGAGGAGAGGATCGCCGCGAGGTCGCCCGCGTGCTGGATGGCGGGGCCGGAGGTGATGCGGATGGGGGCGCCCATCTCGGCGGCGATGATCATCGAGAGGGTGGTCTTGCCGAGGCCGGGGGCGCCGGAGAGCAGCACGTGGTCTGCGGTGGCGCCTCGCGCGCGTGCGGCGCGCAGGACGAGGTCGAGTTGTTCGCGGACCTTCTCCTGGCCGATGAACTCGTCCAGGTCCTTCGGACGCAGCGCGGCCTCGACGGCCTGGTCCTCACGGTCGGCGACAGAGCCCACCAGCCGCTCGGGGGCGGGGGTGTCGGTCGTGTCGTCCCAGTTCATGGAGTGTGCCTCGGGGGTCGCGGTGGGTGTCGTGCGGGGTGTGACCGGCGGGGGTGTGTCGTACGCCCATGCCGTCGGTCGGTCAGCGTGCTCTGTTGAGGGTCTGAAGGGCCGCCTTCAGCAGCTGTCCGACCTGGGGCGTGCCCTCGGCGGCCTCGGCCTGCGGGGCAACGGCTGCGACCGCTTCGTCGGCCTCGCGGGTCGCGTACCCGAGGCCGATGAGGGCGGCGTGCAGCTGGTCGCGCCAGCCCTGGGTGACCGGTGCGCCGACGGCGGGCGCGCCGATGGGCTCGCCGAGGCGGTCCTTCAGCTCCAGGAGCAGCTTCTGGGCGCCCTTCTTGCCGATACCGGGAACGGCCGTCAGTGCCTTCTCGTCGCCGGTGGCGACCGCTCTGCGCAGGGCGTCCGGCGTGTGCACGGCCAGCATGGCCTGGGCCAGGCGCGGGCCGACGCCGCTCGCGGTCTGGAGCAGTTCGAAGGTCTGGCGCTCGTCGTCGTCCGCGAAGCCGTACAGGGTGAGGGAGTCCTCGCGGACGACGAGGGAGGTTGCGAGCCTGGCCGGCTGGCCCTTCCGCAGTCCCGAGAGGGTGTTCGGCGTGCACTGGACGGCGATACCGATCCCGCCCACCTCCACGACCGCGGAGTCGGGGGCGAGAGCGGCGACCGGGCCGCTGACGAACGCGATCATGCGAGACGGCCTTTCGACGGAGCCTTGGCTGAGTGCAGGGCCACGGCCTGCTGGAGTCGGTTCTGCGCGGGGGCGCGCCAGATGTGGCAGATGGCGAGCGCCAGGGCGTCGGCCGCGTCGGCCGGTCTGGGCGGGGCGCTGAGCCGCAGCAGCCGGGTGATCATGGCGCCGACCTGGGCCTTGTCGGCGCGGCCGCTACCGGTGACGGCGGCCTTGACTTCGCTTGGGGTGTGCAGGGCGACGGGGATGCCGCGGCGGGCGGCGCAGAGCATGGCCACGGCGCTGGCCTGTGCGGTGCCCATCACCGTACGGACGTTGTGCTGGCTGAACACCCGCTCCACGGCGACGAATTCGGGCCTGTGCTCGTCCAGCCACTGCTCGATGCCCTGCTCGACGGCGACCAGGCGCTGCCCCAACTCGGCGTCCGCGGGCGTCCGTACGACACCGACGCCGAGCATGGTGAGCGGGCGCCCGGCGACGCCTTCGACCACGCCGACACCGCATCGGGTCAGCCCCGGGTCCACCCCCAGTACACGCACCCCGCGCCCCTCCTTCGATCGCCTGTTTGTGCAGGCTATCGGGTGCCACTGACAACGCCGGGCACCAACGCCCGGCAAAGCGACGGGCCGACGGGGTTGCCCCGTCGGCCCGTTGAGCCCGTATCGCTCGCGGCGCGTTACGCGTCGACCTTCTCCATGATCTCGTCGCTGACGTCGAAGTTGGCGAAGACGTTCTGGACGTCGTCGCTGTCCTCGAGCGCGTCGATCAGCTTGAAGATCTTCTTGGCGCCCTCCTCGTCGAGCTCGACCTGGACGGACGGCACGAAGCTGGAGTCGGCGGAGTCGTAGTCGATGCCGGCGTCCTGGAGGGCGGTGCGGACCGCGACCAGGTCGGTGGCCTCGCTGATGACCTCGAAGGACTCACCGAGGTCGTTGACCTCCTCGGCGCCGGCGTCCAGGACGGCACCGAGCACGTCGTCCTCGGTCAGCTCGCCCTTGGGGACGATGACGACGCCCTTGCGGCTGAACATGTACGACACCGAGCCCGGGTCGGCCATGTTGCCGCCGTTGCGGGTCATGGCGACGCGGACGTCGGAGGCGGCGCGGTTGCGGTTGTCGGTGAGGCACTCGATGAGCACGGCGACGCCGTTCGGGCCGTAGCCCTCGTACATGATCGTCTCGTAGTCGGCGCCACCGGCCTCGAGACCGCCGCCGCGCTTGATCGCAGAGTCGATGTTCTTGTTGGGAACCGACTGCTTCTTGGCCTTCTGGACGGCGTCGTAGAGCGTCGGGTTGCCCTCGAGGTCGACGCCGCCCATGCGCGCAGCGACCTCGATGTTCTTGATCAGCTTCGCGAAGAGCTTGCCGCGCTTGGCGTCGATCACGGCCTTCTTGTGCTTCGTCGTGGCCCATTTAGAGTGGCCGGACATCTGCCTGTCTCCTTCGCGTAACCCATCTATGAACGAACGCCAGAGATCCTACAAGGACTCGGCCGTCCGGTTCGCGTGCACCATGTCGACGAACAGGCCGTGCACACGGTGGTCGCCGGTCAGTTCCGGATGGAACGACGTGGCCAGTGCGTTGCCCTGGCGGACCGCGACGATGTGGCCGTCGTGCTCGGCGAGGACCTCGGCCTCGGCGCCGACGGACTCGACCCAGGGGGCGCGGATGAAGACGCCCTCCACAGGATCGCCCGCGACGCCCTTCACGTCGACCGCTGCCTCGAAGGACTCGTTCTGCCGGCCGAAGGCGTTGCGGCGCACGATCATGTCGATGCCGCCGATCGTCTCCTGACCCGAGCGCGGGTCGAGGATCTTGTCGGCGAGCATGATCATGCCGGCGCAGGTGCCGTAGACGGGCATGCCGTCCCGCACGCGCGCGCGTAGGGGCTCCATCACGCCGAAGAGGACGGCGAGCTTGGAGATGGTCGTGGACTCGCCGCCGGGTATGACGAGGCCGTCGACCTCGGCGAGTTCTTCGGGGCGCCGCACCGGCCTGGCCACGGCGTCGGCCGCGGCCAGGGCGATGAGGTGCTCCCGTACGTCGCCCTGGAGGGCCAGGACGCCTATGACGGGTGCGTCGGTCATGTACGTGCAGTCCTTGCAGGGATGCCGGAGGGGTGCTTACCAGCCGCGGTTGGCGTAGCGCTCGGTCTCGGGGAGGGTGTCGCAGTTGATGCCGACCATGGCCTCGCCCAGGTTGCGGGAGGCGTCCGCGATGATCTTCGGGTCGTCGTAGAAGGTGGTCGCCTTCACGATGGCGGCGGCGCGCTTGGCGGGGTCGCCGGACTTGAAGATGCCGGAGCCGACGAAGACGCCCTCGGCGCCGAGCTGGCGCATCAGCGCGGCGTCGGCGGGGGTGGCGACGCCACCGGCGGAGAACAGCACGACCGGGAGCTTGCCGAGTTCGGAGACTTCCTTGACCAGCTCGTACGGGGCGCGCAGCTCCTTGGCGGCGGCGTACAGCTCGTTGTTGTCGAAGCCGCGCAGCTTGGCGATCTCGTTCTTGATCTGGCGCAGGTGGCGGACGGCCTCGACGACGTTGCCGGTGCCGGCCTCGCCCTTGGAGCGGATCATCGCGGCGCCCTCGGCGATGCGGCGCAGGGCCTCGCCCAGGTTGGTGGCGCCGCAGACGAACGGGGTGGTGAAGGCCCACTTGTCGGAGTGGTTGACCTCGTCGGCCGGGGTGAGGACCTCGGACTCGTCGATGTAGTCGACGCCGAGGGACTGCAGGACCTGGGCCTCGACGAAGTGGCCGATGCGGGACTTGGCCATGACCGGGATGGAGACGGCGTCGATGATGCCCTCGATCATGTCCGGGTCGGACATCCGGGCCACGCCGCCGTCCTGGCGGATGTCGGCGGGGACCCGCTCCAGGGCCATGACGGCGACGGCGCCCGCGTCCTCGGCGATCTTCGCCTGCTCCGGCGTGACGACGTCCATGATCACGCCGCCCTTGAGCTGCTCGGCCATGCCGCGCTTCACGCGCGCGGTGCCGGTCTCGGGGGCCTGGTTTTCGGAGATGGACACGGGTGACCTCGCTCGGTGGAAAGGGGGCTACTGCAAGCATCGAGGAAACGTGAGGGGTGGGGGCCACTTCAAGGGCCAATAGTGAGGCGGTGGATCGTTTTGCCGGAGCCCAGGGCCTTCGGCGGCGTTAGTGTCCTCGCATGGAACAGCGCATCAGTCTGGTCACGCTGGGGGTTTCCGATGTGGCACGCTCGCGTGCCTTCTACGAGTCCCTGGGCTGGCGGGGGCAGGAGGTCGAGGAGACCGTCTTCTTCCAGGCGGGCGGGCTGGCTCTGGTCCTGTGGGGCCGCGACAAGCTCGCCCGGGACTGCGGGCTGAGGGACGGCGCGGGGGCCGGTTTCGGCGGCATCGCCCTGGCCCACAACGTGCGCTCCGACGCCGAGGTCGACGCTCTGCTGACGGCCGCGGAAGGGGCCGGAGCGACCGTCACCAAGCCCGCGGCCACCAACGCTGTCGGCTTCTACTCCGGGTGCTTCGTCGACCCGGACGGCCACGCCTGGGAGATCGCGCACAACCCCGGATTCGCGCTCGCCGCCGACGGGGCCCTCACCCTGCCCGAGTTCGGCACCTCCTAGGCCGCCCGGTCGGCCAGGGCCACCGGGGGCTCGTCGTCCATCTCGAAGGCCAGGGGGAACGGGGCGTGGCCGGCCAGACGGAACCAGCGGACCTTGCGGTGGCGTCGCAGGGCCCTGGCGGCCCGTACGGCGTCGTTGTGGAAGCGGCGGGCCATCGGGACCCTGCGCACCGCCTCGGTCAGCTCACGGGCCGCCTCCTCGCCGCCGGGAGCCTCCCGTACGGCCTCCACCTGCTGGGGCTCCGCGAAGACCGCCCGCAGCGCCTGGCTCAGTTCGCTCTCGGCGACCTCTCGCTGTTCCTCCTCGGCCTGCCGGGCCGCGTGGGCGGCCTCGTACAGGACGATCGACGCGGCCGGATCCAGGACGCCGGAGGTGGCCAGTTCCTGGGCCACGGAGGCGCGGCGCAGGAGCTGGGCGTCGAGCGCGGCGCGTGCCGCGTCGATCCGGGCGTGCAGCCGGTCCAGGCGACCTGCGGTCCAGCTCAGGTAGAGGCCGATCGCGACTAGGGCTACGAGGATCCAGATGAGAGTTGCGGTCACGCGCCGCAGACTAGCTGCGCAGGCCCTGCAGGGAGGTGGGCGGGGCGTTGGTGTTGTGCGGGGTGGCTGTCATTGCCGTCGATCGGGGGCTGCCGCCCCCAGACCCCGCTTCGGCCTGAACGGCCTCGTCCTCAAACGCCGGACGGGCTGAAAAGCCTCAGTCCCGCGCCAATCCCAAGCGTGCCCGCAGCCCGCTCCCCCCGGTCCGCTCGTCCGCGGCCACCGCCGCCGCGCCCGCCGTCACCGTCTCGTACACCGACAGGATGTCCGCACCGACGGTCGACCAGTCGAAGCGGCGCACATGGACGCTCCCCCGCTCCCGCAGCTCGGCCCGGCGGGCCGGGTCCTCCAGCAGGCGCACCGCCGCCTCGGCGAGGGCGTCGGCGTCCTCGTTGGCGAAGAGTTCGCCCGCCGCGCCCTGGTCGAGGACCTGGGCGAAGGCGTCGAGGTCGGAGGCGAGGACCGGGGCGCCGGCCGACATCGCCTCGACCAGGATGATCCCGAAGCTCTCGCCGCCGGTGTTGGGAGCGATGTACAGGTCGACGCTGCGCAGGAAGCGGGCCTTGTCCTCGTCGCTGATCATGCCGAGGAACTCGACACGGGAGCGCAGTTCGGCAGGCAGGGACTCGACCGCCTCCTCCTCGTCGCCGCGGCCGGCCACCAGGAGCCTGGTCTGCGGGCGGGCGGCGAGGATCTTCGGCAGGGCCTTCATCAGGACCGGCAGGCCCTTGCGGGGCTCGTCGATGCGTCCCATGAACCCGATCGTGTCGCCCTGCCAGTCGGGATTGGGCTCGGCCTTGGCGAAGAAGTCGACGTCGACGCCGTTCGGGATGACGACCGCGTCGCCGCCGAGATGTTCCACCAGCGTGCGGCGGGCGTACTCGCTCACGGCGATGCGGGCGCTGATCTTCTCCAGGGCCGCCTGGAGGATGGCGTAGGCGGCGATCATCGCCCGGGAACGCGGGTTCGAGGTGTGGAAGGTCGCCACGATCGGGCCCTGGGCCGCCCAGCAGGTCAGCAGGCCCAGGGACGGCGAGGCGGGCTCGTGGATGTGGATGACGTCGAACTCGCCCTCGTGCAGCCAGCGGCGTACCCGGGCCGCCGAGAGGAAGCCGAAGTTCAGGCGGGCGACCGAGCCGTTGTACGGGACCGGGACGGCCCGGCCCGCCGAGACCACGTACGGCGGGAGCGGGGTGTCGTCGTCGGCCGGGGCCAGCACGGACACCTCGTGGCCGAGGCGGATGAAGTAGTCGGCGAGGTCGCGGATGTGGAACTGGACGCCTCCTGGGACGTCCCAGGAGTACGGGCAGACGATGCCGATCTTCACGGACGCTCTCCGTCCGAGCCGTCATCCGGTCGTGGTTCCAGGTCGGCGAGCCACAAGCGCTGGAGCATGTGCCAGTCCTCCGGATGTTCGGCGATCCCCGAGGCGAAGGCGTCGGCCAGCGCCTGTGTCATGACAGACGTCTTCTCGGCCCGGGTGCCTGTCTCCGGTACCTCGATCGGGGGGTGGACACGGCCCTGCATGACGGGTGAGTCGTCGTACCAGAGCGTGACCGGCAGCAGGAGCGCCCCGGTCTGCTGAGCCAGGAGCGCCGGGCCGGCCGGCATCCGGGCCGTGTCCCCGAAGAACTCGACCTCGACGCCGGAGGCGGACAGGTCGCGGTCGGAGACCAGGCAGACCAGGCCGCCGTCGCGCAGTCTGCGGGCGAGGGTGCCGAAGGCGGTGCCGCCGCTGTGCGGCAGGACCTCCATGCCTAGGCCCTCCCGGTAGGCGACGAAGCGGTCGTAGAGCGTCTCGGGCTTGAGGCGTTCGGCGACCGTCGTGAAGGGCGTCTCCAGCTCGGTGGTGACCCAGGCGCCCGCGAGATCCCAGTTGGCCAGGTGCGGCAGGGCGAGTATCACGCCGTTTCCGGCGGCGAGACCGTCGGTCAGGTAGTGGACGTCCTTGACGTCGAAACCGCCCTTGACGCGCTCGGCGCTCCAGGCGGGCAGCCGGAAGGACTCCATCCAGTAGCGCAGGTACGAGCGCATGCCCGCGCGCGAGAGTTCGGCGAGGCGCTCCGGGCTCGCGCCCGGCACCACGCGCGCGTAGTTGCTCTCCAGCCGCTTGACGCCCTTGCCGCGCTGCTTCCAGGCGAGGTCGGCGATGGTGCGGCCGAGCCCTACGGCGACGGGCTCGGGGAGCTTCTTGACGGTGCCCCAGCCAAGGCCGTACAGCGCGTCCGTGAGGCGGTCCTGGGCGCTCACTTGGCGGCCTCGCTCCCTTGAGAGGCGTTCTGCGGCTTGTCCTGCCCGGCTGCCGCGGCCTCCGCCTCGGCGGACTCGCGGCGGACCGTGACGACCCGCTGGATCAGGGTGACGAGGCTGCCGACGGCGACGATCCACAGGGCGACGGGCAGCAGGTACTGGATACCGGGTACCCCGAACTTGTGCAGGCCCGCGAAACCGGCCGCGACCAGCGAGATCACCAGACGCTCGGCGCGCTCGACGAGGCCGTTGACCGCGACGGGCAGGCCGATCGACTCGCCGCGGGCCTTGGTGTACGACACCACCTGGCCGCTGGCCAGGCAGAAGATGGAGACGGCGCACAGGACGAGGTCGTCGCCGCCACCGGCGTACCACAGGATGAAGCCGCCGAAGATCGCGCCGTCGGCGACCCGGTCGAGCGTGGAGTCCAGGAAGGCGCCCCAGCGGCTGGAGCGGCCGAGCTGGCGGGCCATGTTGCCGTCGACGAGGTCGGAGAACACGAAGAGCGTGATCACGACCGTGCCCCAGAAGAACTCGCCCACGGGGTAGAAGACCAGCGCGCCCGCGACCACACCGGCCGTGCCGATGAGCGTGACCGTGTCGGGGCTGACGCCCCGCCGGATCAGAAACGCGGCGAACGGTGTGAGGACACGCGTGAAGAATGCACGCGCGTACTTGTTCAGCATGGCCTTCCCGAGGGTCGGTGTGGCCGGGCGGCCCCTGCTGGCCACCGGCTGGCCCATCGTAGCCACGCGCGCGTGCGGGCGACCGCCGGGCACTCGTACAGGGCGTGAGCGGCTCCGTCCACGGGTGCCGGGCGGCGCGATCACGTCCGCCGTATGGACGCACCGTGACGGGAGTGGAAAGCTCGAAGGACCGCGGGCGTCATCGGAGCCGCCATCGCACGCGGATCCGTATGTCCGCGCCCACAGTGACCTCACCGTGCACGGGAGGCAGGATCATGGGCGACAAGGCGAACGCACACCCCGGGGCCGCCGGCAGGGCTACGGCGGCCGACCACCCCGCGTCCGTACGGAATGTGGTGCTGGTCGGCCACTCCGGATCGGGCAAGACGACGTTGGTGGAAGCCCTCGCGCTGACGGCGGGGGCGGTGAACCGGGCGGGCCGCGTGGAGGACGGCGGCACCGTCTCGGACTACGACGAGATCGAGCACCGGCAGCAGCGTTCGGTGCAGCTCTCCTTGGTGCCGGTCGAATGGGACGGCATCAAGGTCAACCTTCTGGACACCCCCGGATACGCCGACTTCGTCGGGGAACTCAGGGCCGGTCTGCGAGCGGCGGACGCGGCCCTTTTCGTCGTCTCGGCCTCGGACGGCGTGGACGGCTCGACCCGCATGGTGTGGGAGGAGTGCGCGGCCGTCGGCATGCCGCGTGCGATCGTCGTCACGCATCTGGAGTCCGCGCGGGCCGACTACGAGGAAATGACGCGGATCTGCGCGGATGCCTTCGGCGGGGACGACCCGGACGCCGTCCTCCCGCTGTATCTGCCGCTGCACGGTGCGCCGGCACCGGACGGGCACGCGCCCGTGACCGGTCTGATCGGGCTACTGTCGCGGCAGTTGTTCGACTACTCGTCCGGCGAGCGCAAGGAGTCCGATCCGGGCGAGGAGCAGCTGCCGCAGATCGAGGAGGCCCGCAACCGGCTGATCGAGGGGATCATCTCCGAGTCGGAGGACGAGACCCTGATGGACCGGTATCTCGGCGGCGAGCAGGTCGACGTCAAGACACTGATCGAGGACCTGGAACGGGCCGTCGCGCGGGGTGCCTTCCACCCCGTCCTGGCCGCCGCCCCGGCGACCGACGGGGCCCGGCAGGGGCTCGGCACGGTCGAGCTGCTGGAGCTGATCACGCGCGGGTTCCCGACGCCGCTGGAGCGCACGGCGCCCTCGGTCACCACGGTCGACGGAAAACCGCGCGAGCTGAAGCTGTGCGACCCGGACGGGCCGCTGGTCGCGGAGGTCGTGAAGACCGCGTCCGACCCGTACGTCGGCCGGGTCTCGCTGGTCCGTGTCTTCTCCGGCACCCTGCACCCCGACGAGACGGTGCACGTGTCCGGGCACGGCCTGGAGGACCGCGGGCACGAGGACCACGACGTCGACGAGCGGATCGGCGCCCTGTCGGCGCCCTTCGGCAAACAGCAGCGCACGCTCAGCCACTGCATCGCCGGTGACCTGGCGTGCGTGGCGAAGCTGAGCCGCGCGGAGACCGGCGACACGCTCTCGGCCAAGGACGATCCGCTGCTGATGGAGCCCTGGCAGATGCCCGATCCGCTGCTGCCGCTCGCCATCCAGGCGCACAGCAAGGCGGACGAGGACAAGCTGTCGCAAGGCCTGTCCCGGCTGGTCGCCGAGGACCCGACCATGCGTCTGGAACAGAACCAGGCCACCCACCAGGTGGTGCTGTGGTGCCTGGGCGAGGCGCACGCGGACGTCGCCCTCGAACGGCTGCGCAGCCGCTACGGCGTCCAGGTCGACGTCGTGCCGCACCGGGTCTCCCTGCGGGAGACGTTCGCGAACAAGTCGGCGGGCCGCGGCCGGCATGTGAAGCAGTCCGGCGGCCACGGGCAGTACGCGATCTGCGAGATCGAGGTGGAGCCGCTGCCGGGCGGCTCGGGCATCGAGTTCGTGGACAAGGTCGTCGGCGGCGCGGTGCCGCGGCAGTTCATCCCGTCCGTGGAGAAGGGCGTGCGGGCCCAGGCGGCCAAGGGCGTCGCGGCCGGCCATCCACTGGTCGACATCCGGGTCACGCTGCGCGACGGCAAGGCGCACTCGGTGGACTCCTCCGACGCCGCCTTCCAGACGGCCGGGGCGCTCGCGCTGCGCGAGGCGGCGGCCGACACGAAGATCCATCTGCTGGAGCCGGTGGCCGAGGTGTCCGTCCTGGTCGGCGACGACTACGTGGGCGCCGTGATGAGCGACCTGTCCGGGCGGCGCGGCCGCGTGCTCGGCACCGAGCAGACCAGTGGTGGCCGCACCCTGATCAAGGCCGAGGTGCCCGAGATCGAGATCGGGCGGTACGCCGTGGACCTGCGGTCGCTGTCGCACGGCACCGCGCGCTTCAACCGTTCTTACGCCCGGCACGAACCGATGCCGGCGCAGATCGCGGAAAGGATTCGTGAAGAGGCGCGCGAAGCCTCGTAGTTGGCACCGGGGCGCCACCAAGTGGCCCCGAAGTGCCACCGCATGACCCTTGCGGAATGCTCCCCTCCGCGTCGGCGGGCGGCTTCGGCCGTCCGCCGACGATTGTCAGTGGCGGGGGATACGCTCATCATTGATCAACAGGTGTGCGCAGCACGGAAGTCGGGAAGGCCGCAGAAGCGACAGTGCGGCGATCGGGGGCGGGAATGACCGTTGAGAGCGGTTACGCGGACATCTTCGGTCCGCAGGTACCGCGCACGGCCGGAGAGGGTCAGACGGCGACGTTCGCGCTGGCCTCGGCGGCCTACCGGGACAATGCGTTCGAGGACATCAAGAAGGCCGACAACGAATGGCACCAGACCGACGTCAAGGCGGGCCGCAGCTGGGCGAAGATCTTCCGGCCCAACCTGGGTGAGGCCTTCTCCCGGGCCGTGGTCGACCGCATGCTCGGCAGCGGCCGCAAGCCTCTGATCCAGTCCTTCGGTACCGAGCCGCAGGTCGTCGTCGAGCACTGCCTGGCCGCGAACAACATTCGCAAGGCCCGCGACCGGATGCTCAGCGCCGTCATGGTGGTCTGCGGTGTGCTGTTCCTGCCCGGACTGCTGGTCTGGCTGCTGGTCTTCACGCTGCGCTCCACCATCGTCAAGCGGGACGAGAAGCGCGGCGGCGCCCTGGCCTCCGTGCTGCTCGTCGCGGCGGGCGCGCTCGCCGTGCTGTTCCTGCTGCGTATGCCGTTCACCGGCTTCTGGGGCTGGTATGCGCGGGCCTCGGTCCTGATGCCCGTGGTCGGCTGGTTCTGGGCCAAGCAGGTCTGCGAGCGCACGGCGCGGGACCTGCGGGAGCGCTGGGACAGCCTGCTGGCCGGCAGCAGCGTCGGCGCGAAGGTGCCGGAGGCGGTGCCGACCAGCCCCACCGAGACCCAGGCCGAACAACTACGCCAGTCGCTGGCCAAGTTGAGCGCCGAGCAGCAGTCCAACTCCGTGTTCTACGCCGGCCCCAAGGGGATACTCGGCATGGGCACGCGTTGGGGCAGCTGGCAGCTGGCGGAGGACCTGGTGCCCGCCGACCCCACCCGGGAGATCCATCCCTTCCGCAGCTGGGACGTGATCCGCGCGATCCACGACCAGCTGCGCATGCTGGAGCGCGGCCCGCTGAACACCGGCGGCTTCCCGAAGCCCTCGATACGGCACTGGGTCGTCACGCCGATCGCCGAGGGCGCCAAGGCCGTCTCCCGGCCGGAGGGCACGGACGTCGAGGCGTACCAGGTCAAGTCGCACGCCATACAGGACATCTGCAACAAGCAGCAGTTCGGCAGCGGGGACCGGCACTACCTGGGCGTCCAGTGGACGCTGTGGGACGGCCAGTTGATCATCACGATGCTGATCACGGTGACCGTGCTGCACGAGACGCTGCGCATCGAGGTGACCGGGCATGCCCTCGGCCCCGTGAACGGGCTCTTCCAGGAGAAGCCGGAGGCGCCGACCAAGGAGGTCACCAAGTCGTTCAAGCCGTGGGAGACCCGCAAGGTGAAGCTTCCGCTGGTCAACACCGACGAGGTGGTACGGCTGGCGGTCCGCGCCCCGATCTCCTGGTATCCCCCGCTGCTCAACTGGCTCGGCGGCACCATAGGACTGCCCGAGCCGTTCGGTCTGCGGCACGCGTGGGCGGATCAGCCGTGGCGGCACCGGTTCATGGCCGACGACGCACTGCGCGCGGCGACGCCGGTGCTGCGGGTGGTGCATGCCTCGGCGATCAAGGTGCTGGCGGAGAACGGCGTGGACACGGAGAAGTTCGGTACGCGGTCGGCGTTCCTGAGCACGGCTGTGCAGGATCCGTCGCCTCGGAAGGCGGACGTCTACGACGCGTAGGCCTCGGGCGGTCGAGCCGGGGGGGGTGGGTTTGGGTTGGGCAGGTCTGCGTGAGGGGGTCTGGGTGACCGTCCCTGGGGGCTGCGCCCCCAGACCCCCCTTCGGCCCTGCGGGCCTCGTCCTCAAATGCCGGACGGGCTGATACGTGCCAGGTCAGGGCGTCGGCCAGGCTTCCGCCAGCATCTTCCGGGTGTCCGCCAGCAGCTGCGGCAGCACCCGCGTATGCCCCACCACCGGCATGAAGTTCGTGTCGCCGCCCCACCGCGGGACGATGTGCTGGTGCAGATGGGCCGCGATGCCGGCGCCGGCGACCGTGCCCTGGTTCATGCCGATGTTGAAGCCGTGGGCGCCAGAGGCGGTGCGCAGAGCCGTCATCGCCTGCTTGGTGAGGGCGGCGAGCTCGACGGTCTCCGGCTCGGTGAGGTCGGTGTAGTCGGCGACATGGCGGTAGGGCACGACCATCAGGTGGCCGCCGTTGTAGGGGTAGAGGTTGAGGACCGCGTACACCTGCTCGCCGCGCTTGATGATCAGCCCGTCCTCGTCGGACTTGGCCGGGATCGAGCAGAAGGGGCAGCCGTCGTCCGCGCCGGGACCGGTCGGCTTGTTCTCACCCTGGATGTAGGCCATCCGATGGGGCGTCCACAGGCGCTGGAACGCGTCCTGGATCCCCACTCCCCACTGCTGCTCCGGCTCACTCGTCATGCGTGCAGCATATGGCTTCGTCCGTTCGCGGCGTGTCGCCGGGGCTCGGACCCGGTCGGCCCGAGCCAAGCTTGGCCGGTGGACGACGACAGCCGCTTGGCACGCTGGCAGCAGCACACCGAGATCCCTCTCGCCGTGGCGTCCCTGGTCTTCCTCGCCTCGTACGCGATCCGGGTCCTGGGTCGTGGTCATCTCGCGGACGCCGTGCTCGACCTCTGTCTGGCGCTGACCTTCGCCGCCTGGGTGTTGTTCGGTGTCGACTATGCCGTGCGGTGGCTGCTCAGCGGGCAGCGGTGGGGCTTCGTACGCCGGCACCCCCTGGACACGCTGGTGCTGTTCCTGCCGCTGCTGCGGCCGATTCGGATCGTGAGGGCCTACGACGCCGTCCGTCGCCGGCACGGGCGGCCCTGGCTCAGCGCGCACGCGCGCGTGATCGTCTACGCCGGCCTGTCCACCGTCCTCCTCGGCTTCACCGGGGCACTGTCGGTCTACCACCAGGAGCACGGGGCGCCGGGCGCGACCATGCGGACCTTCGGGGACGCCGTGTGGTGGACGTGCTCGACGCTCGCCACGGTCGGCTACGGCGACATCACCCCGGTCACACCGCGCGGGCGGCTGATCGGCGTCGGGGTCATGGCCGTAGGTCTGGGGCTGCTCGGCGCCGTGACCGGCACCTTCGCGTCGTGGCTGTTGCAGGTCTTCTCCCAGGGAGACGACGAAAAGCCCCCGGAGAGCTGAGCTCCCCGGGGGCCTTCGGCGGGCATGTGCCCTCGGCTCAGACCTGCGCCCGCTCCTCGACGACCTGCGCGATCTTCGCGATGGCCTCGTCGAACGGGATGCCGTTCTCCTGCGAGCCGTCGCGGTAGCGGAAGGAGACGGCGTTGTTGGCCATGTCCTCGTCGCCCGCGATGACCATGAAGGGCACCTTCTGCTTCTGGGCGTTGCGGATCTTCTTCTGCATGCGGTCGGAGGAGGAGTCCACCTCGACCCGCAGCCCCTTCTTCTTCGCGGCCGCCGCGAACTTCGCCAGGTAGTCCACGTGGCCGTCACCGATCGGGATGCCGAGCGCCTGGACCGGGGCCAGCCACGCCGGGAAGGCGCCCGCGTAGTGCTCCAGCAGCACCGCGAAGAACCGCTCGATCGAGCCGAACAGCGCACGGTGGATCATGACGGGGCGCTGCTTGGAGCCGTCCGCCGAGGTGTATTCCAGGTCGAAGCGCTCCGGCAGGTTGAAGTCGAGCTGGATGGTCGACATCTGCCAGGTCCGGCCGATGGCGTCCTTGGCCTGGACGGAGATCTTCGGACCGTAGAACGCGGCGCCGCCCGGGTCCGGGACCAACGGCAGCCCCTGCTTCTCGGCGACCTCGCGGAGTGTCTCCGTGGCCTCTTCCCAGACCTCGTCCGAGCCGACGAACTTCTCCGGGTCCTTGGTGGACAGCTCCAGGTAGAAGTCGGTCAGACCGTAGTCGCGCAGCAGTCCGAGGACGAAGGTGAGCGTCTTGTCGAGCTCCTCCGACATCTGCTCACGGGTGCAGTAGATGTGCGCGTCGTCCTGGGTGAAGCCACGCGCACGCGTGAGGCCGTGCACGACGCCCGACTTCTCGTACCGGTACACGGTCCCGAACTCGAAGAGGCGCAGCGGCAGTTCACGGTAGGAGCGGCCGCGCGCGTCGAAGATCAGGTTGTGCATCGGGCAGTTCATGGGCTTGAGGTAGTAGTCCACGCCCTCGTCGAGCTGCATGGGCGGGTACATGCCCTCGGCGTACCAGTCCAGGTGCCCCGAGGTTTCGAAGAGCTTCCCCTTCGTCGCGTGCGGGGTGTAGACGAACTCGTAGCCCTCCTCCTCGTGCCGCCGGCGCGAGTAGTCCTCCATGACCCGGCGGACGATGCCGCCCTTGGGGTGGAAGACGGCGAGGCCGGAGCCGATCTGCTCCGGGATGGAGAAGAGATCGAGCTCGTTGCCCAGCTTGCGGTGGTCGCGCTTCTCGGCCTCGGCGAGGAAGTCGAGGTGCGCCTTCAGCTCGTCCTTGGACGGCCAGGCGGTGCCGTAGATGCGCTGGAGCATCGGGTTCTTCTCGCTGCCGCGCCAGTACGCGGCGGCGTTGCGCATCAGCTTGAACGCCGGGATGTTGCGGGTGGTGGGCAGGTGGGGGCCCCGGCAGAGGTCCTTCCAGCACAGCTCGCCGCTCTTGGCGTCCAGGTTGTCGTAGATCGTCAGCTCACCGGCGCCGACCTCGACGTCCGCGCCGTCGTCGGACGAGGCGGAACCCTTGAGACCGATCAGCTCCAGTTTGTACGGCTCGGCGGCGAGCTCCTCGCGGGCGGCGTCGTCGGTCACGACACGACGGGAGAAGCGCTGCCCCCGCTTCTGGATCTCCTGCATCTTCTTCTCGATGGCCTTGAGATCCTCGGGCGTGAACGGCTTCTCGACGTCGAAGTCGTAGTAGAAGCCGTCCCTGACGGGCGGGCCGATGCCCAGCTTGGCCTCGGGGAAGAGCTCCTGCACGGCCTGCGCCATCACGTGCGCGGTGGAGTGACGCAGGATGTTGAGGCCGTCCTCGGAGGAGATCTCGACGCCCTCGACCTCTTCCCCGTCGACGAGCACGTACGACAGATCCCTGAGCTCGCCGCCCACGCGCGCGGCGATGATCGAGCGCTCGCCGGCGAAGAGGTCGGCGGCCGTAGTGCCCGTCGTCACCACGCGCTCTTCCCGCTCGGAATCGCGTTGGATGATCACACGGACGTCTGACACCGGTCTCTCCTGACTGAAGGTGGGGTGCGGCGCCATACCAGGAGCGCGCGCATTACGCGATCGTACCGACCCCACCCACCCGACCGCGAAACGGTTGCGCTGCCGCTTGGGGGCGTGCGGGGTCAGTGGTCGTGTGCGGCGCCGTCGTAGCTGGTCGCGCAGTTCCCCGCGCCTATAGGGCGTCCCAGCTCGGCTCCCTTGCCGACCAGCCCACACCAACGCCGAGCAAGGGCCCACCAACAGTCACTGTGCCCACGACACCGGCCGCGAAGAGAGCCGTTCAAGGCGCCCCGTAGGCGAGCGAAGCCAAACGATGAGCACCCCGGCTGCAAGGCGTCACCCTTCAGTCCCCGCCGTCCGCCCCACCACAAGCACCCTCGAAAAAGTCCAGATCCTCCTGCAACGACTTCATCAGCCGATCCCGCTCAGCCTCATCCACCTGCACCGGCACGACCCCGGAGGCCCCCGTCACCTTGCGGAAACCACCCCGGCTCTCCAGCCGACCGTGCACCCGCACCGGCAGGCCCACCAGGTGGGCGTGCCCCGCGATGCGGTACGACTCCTCGTCCAGGGTGAGCCGGACGTGCGGTACCTCGGCGCCCGCGAGGACGCGCAGCCGTACGGTGCCCTCCCCACGCGGTCCGGACCTGCGCATCCGTACGACCGTGCCCGTGATCCTGACCGGTACGGAGGGCTCCGCGCGCAGATAGCGGGCGGCGGCCTCGCGCAGTACGGGCAGGTCGCCCGGCGAGAACTCGACGGGTTCGACGCCGCTCGCGCAGTCCTCGGGCACTCCGGCCGCGGGTGCCCACTCGACGGCGATGCGCGCGCCTTCCGTACCGCGCACCAACGCCACCAGCGCTTCGGTGAGCTCGCGGCTGACGCCCGCCTCGACGGCGCCGTCGAAGGCGTCCATGCCGC
Source organism: Streptomyces sp. NPDC028907 (assembly GCF_055564995.1). NCBI lineage: Bacteria > Bacillati > Actinomycetota > Actinomycetes > Kitasatosporales > Streptomycetaceae > Streptomyces > Streptomyces sp. NPDC028907. The sequence continues at coordinate 333,377 of NZ_JBVHVE010000007.1, read as the reverse complement.
CGGTGGCCCGCTGGTAGTCGATGGCCTCGCGGGCGGCGTAGAGGGCTTGGTGGAGGCGTACGGCGAGGGGGCGGCCCGTGCCGACGGGTACGAAGGCTGCGAGGTGGCGGCCGCCGGCCCCGGTGCCGACGAGGACGCTCTCCAGCATCGCGGCGGCGGCGCGGCGGTGCCGGGCGCCGTAGTAGCCGGCACGCGCGCGCGTGGCGAGCGCCGCGGCGAGGAGCATCTGGCGGGCGCCGGTGCGTAGTTCTTCCTCGACCGTCCAGGGCGCGGACCCGGCCGGCCCGCTCGGCGCGTCCCGCCACCAGCGGACCTCGTCGCTGGGGACGGCGAGCCCGACCAGCACCTCACGGGCGGAGGGCATGCCACTGCGGGAGAGGGCGATCAGCGCCTCGCCGAGCAGGTCGTCGCTGTCGGGGAAGGCGCGGGACTCGGGGACGAGCAGGCTGGTGCCGTTGCCGCCGGGGCCGGGCGGGGTCCAGCGGCCGTAGCGCCCCGCCGCTCCCCCGCGCCGCTGCCAGCCGTGCCGGTGCAGCAGGGCGCTGAGCACGGCGGGGTCGACGTCACCGGGGTCGGGGGGACGGTCCCAGGACGCGTCGACCGGGTGCGGCCGCACCGGGCGTACGGGTTCCTCCAGCGGGCGGTGCGTCATGGTCTGCCTCCGGTCCCGACCCGCGTCATGATCTCGCAGAGCGCCCGGTCGTCGAAGATGCGTGAGGTCGGTATGCGCACGGTGGTGCGGCGCCGGCCGGTGATCGCGTGGCCGGCGAGGTTGACCCAGTAGCAGCAGTGCCGCAGGTCGAGGCGGTCGTGGCCGGCCCGCAGCCACTGCTCCTGCGACCGCGGGACGATCATCACGACGAGGATCTTGTGCACCGAGACCGGGGTGCGGGCGAGCTTCGCCAGGTGGTCGTTGTCGAGCGTGAAGGAGAAGAAGCGGCCCAACTGAGGGGGTGGGGGCGCAGCCCCCTCCGTCGAGGGTGGTGGTGGGAAACGGGCGGGCGGGTTCGGCGCGAGCTGGTAGGTGGCCTTGAGCTGCACCTTTATGGTCACCTCGTCGTCGACGGTGTGACCGGGCGCGCTGTGGCTGACGTGCCAGTCGATGCCGTTGTCCGGAAACGGCTGGGACAGCGAGCATCCGGACGCCGCCGCGACGGCGTGCAGGTAGCCCACCTGCAGTGTCTCCATGCAGGCGGTAGTGGCGAGTGAACCGCGATGGGGGCCCGTTCGTTCGGGCAGCAGCCCGCCCCGCTCGGGCTGCGCTATCGCCATGGCCAACAGCCTTCCAAGCAAAGTGAATCCCCGTACCGGGCCGCTGAACTGCAAAGACCCGCACTCCTGTTGTGTCCTTCCGGCGTACGCCGCAAACGGCCCGGGTATCACCAAACGGGCAGAAGACGGAACGTCAGCTGCCGTGGGTGAACGAGGGGTTGTGTAGATATGGCGTGCTGGTATGAGGGCCCGCTGGCGGCATTCGACACAGAGACGACAGGCGTGGACGTCGAGACCGACCGGATCGTTTCGGCGGCCGTCGTCGTCCAGGACGCCCCGGGAACCCGGCCGAGGGTGACCCGGTGGCTGGTGAACCCGGGCGTGCCGGTGCCGGAGGCGGCGACGGCGGTGCACGGACTGACGGAGGAGCATCTTCAGCGCAACGGCCGCTGGCCCGCGCCGGTGATGCATGAGATAGCCGGCGAGCTGGCGGAACAGGCGTCCCGGGGACGGCCGGTGGTGGTGATGAACGCGCCGTTCGATCTGACGCTGCTCGACCGCGAGTTGCGCCGCCACCGCGCCTCGTCCCTGGACCACTGGTTCGAGGCGACACCCCTGTTGGTGCTCGATCCACGGGTCCTGGACAAACACCTGGACCGCTACCGCAAGGGTCGCCGCACCCTGACGGACCTGTGCGAGCACTACGGCGTCACGCTGGACGGCGCGCACGACGCGGCGGCCGACGCGCTGGCATCGCTGGAGGTCGTACGGGCGGTGGGGCGCCGTTTCGCGGCCCGGCTGGAGCGTCTGTCGCTGGCCGAACTGCACACGTTGCAGGCGGTGTGGCACGCGGCGCAGGCACGCGGGCTCCAGGCGTGGTTCGCCCGCAGCGGCAGCGACGAGGCGGTGGACCCGGCGTGGCCGTTGCGCCCGGATCTGCCGGCGGCGGCCTAGGCGGTCCAGAACAGCAGAAATGCCGAGCGACCAAACGGCCGAGCAACAAAAAAGCCGGTCCGCTATGGCGGACCGGCCTTTCCCGGTGGGCGATACTGGGTTCGAACCAGTGACCTCTTCGGTGTGAACGAAGCGCTCTCCCACTGAGCTAATCGCCCGGGAACGGACTGAACAATACAGGGCCCTGCGCGCTTCCTTCAAACCGCTTCTCGCCGGTCGGCGAGGTGGGCGAGGAGCCCCCGCCGTCCGGCGCGCATCATCAGCCGGTGGTTGGCCCGGAAGAGGGGCCGTCCCGGCACCGCGAACCGTCTCAGCAACGGCTTGTTCACGTCGACGACCTGGTCATAGCGGGCGAGGGTGCCGGAGCCGTGCGGGGTGATCGTCCAGCGTGCCCAGCCCTCGATGTCTCCGGACATGGCGATCTCCAGGACCCCGGCCGCGCGGTCCCGCCGCACTTCACGTGCCGTGAAGGTCATGGCGTACGGCAGGGCCGAGCGGATCGTGATCACGCCACTGGTGTCGTCGATCCGGTTCACCTCGCGCACCTGGGGCCACCAGAGCGGGTAGTCCTCGGCCTGGGCCAGCAGGTCGTAGACGGCGCCGGGCGGGGCGGGCAGGGCCCACAGGCTGCGGAAGCGGTAGTGGCTCCAGTCCATGCCACGAGTCTGCCCCGGTGCGGCGGGATTGCCCCGTATCTGAGTACGTTCTGAGTACCCGCACTCATGCCGTACGGCGTGACGCGGGCCACACTCCAGCCATGACGCACATTCCGCCACCGGCCGAGGAGTTGCGGCTCCTCGACCTCGAGCTGCGCCAACTGGACGCCCGCCGGGCCCAGTTGCTGCACCGCCGCGCCTGGCTGGTCACAGCCCTGCACGCGGCGGCCATGCCGACGTCGGCTCCTACGCCGGTCGCACCCCGGCACCCCGAGGCATCGGCGCCCCGGGTCCAGAACGTGCTGCTGGTTCTGGGCGGTGTTCTGCTCACCATCGCCGCGATGGCGTTCACGCTGGTCAGCTGGGGGCACATGGGGATCACCGGGCGGGCTCTGGTGCTCGGTGGGATCACGGTGGCGGTGCTGGCCGCGCCGGTGCCGCTGCTGAAGCGCGGGCTGCGCTCGACGGCCGAGTCGGTGGCCGGCCTCGGGCTCGCGCTGACCGTGCTCGACGCGTACGCCGTGCACGAGGTCGCGCTGACCGACGTGGGTGCCACGGGTTACGTCGCGGCCGCTTCCGCGGCGCTGGCGGCCCTGTGGACGGCGTACGCCCTGCTGCCGCGCACTTCCACGCTGCGTCTGCCCCTGCCCGCCGCCCTGGTCGCCGCCCAACTCCCCCTGACTCTCTGGGCGGTGGCGGCCGACGCCGGTCCTTACGGGATCACGGCCGCCGTGCTGGTGACGGCCGGGGTCGACACGGGTGTGGCGCTCCGGGTGCCCGCGAAGTCTGTCCGGATCACCGCGATGACGGGTGCGTACGGCATGGGCGCGTGGGGCGTGTGTGCCGCCGGTTGGCTGTCCTGGACGGCCACCGGCCCGAGCGCCGCCGCCCGTGCGGCGGCGCTCCTCCTCTTCGCCGCGGGCATCGCGCTGACGGCCGCGTGGCAGCGGGTCGCCGAGAAGCAGGCGGCGGGGCTCACCGTGACCGCCGGCCTGCTCGTGGTGGCGGCGATCGGCGGCACGGCCCGCTCCGTGCTGCCGGACGCGTGGACGGTTCCGGCGTATCTGGCGTGCGGGATCGCCCTGTTGGCTGCGGTCCGGCTGGGCCGACTGCCGGGGACGGTTCGGCTCGGACTGGCTCGGGCCTCCGCCGCCGTACAGGGACTCGCCCTGCTCTGGACGCTGCCCCTGGTGGCGGTCACGCTGCTGGGTCCGCTCGCGTGGGCGGAGCAGGTGTGGTCCGGGGTGCCGGGTGACGTACGTGCGGCCGTGACGGTGTCCACGCCGTGGCCGCCCCACGCGGAAACGGTGCCCGTCGTCCTGGCCGTCGTCGCCGTGGTCCTGGTCGTTGCGGTACGGGACGCGGTCTGGCGGCCTCGCGCCCTGACCGGTGTGCTCGTACTGGCGTGGGCAACGGCGCTGGTGCTTGCGCCGGTGCTCGAAGTCCCCTACGTGGCAGGCCTGGTGGCACTCGGCCTCACGACGGCCGGCGCGCTCGCGGCAGCCGCGTGGCTGCGCCCGTCCGAGCGCCCGGAGCGGGAAGCGGCCTCTGAGCCGGCCACGGCGCCCGCCATGGACTTCCCCGCGCCTCGCCCGACCGCCATGGTCCTCGCCCTTCTCACCTCACTCGGCTTCGCCTTCCTCTCCCTGACCACCGAGCCCGCGACCCTCGCCGTGCTCTCCACGCTCACGGCACTGTTCGCCGCCGCCTCCTGGAAGCCCCAGCTCGCCCCGGTCACGGCCCCGACCGCACTCGCGTACGCCGCCATGCTCGCCTGCGCGACCGGCGCCGCGGCCGACTGGCAGCCGCAGTACACCGCCCTGCTGGTCCTGACGGTCCCGGCGGGTGCGGCCTTGCTCGCGGCACGGCTCGGGAACACGTCCGCGACGATCCCGGTCGAGATCACGGGGGCACTCGCCGGGCTGCTCGCCTTCGCGCTGGCCGCGGCCTCGGCCGACCTGCCGATGCTCGCCCTGGTCCTGGCGCTGTGCGGCGTGATCACCGCCGGTACGGCGATCCGCACCGACCGCCGCCCCGTCGCCTACGCCTCCGCCGCGCTCTTCGTGCTCGCCACCTGGGTGCGCCTGGCGGCCTGGGACGTCGGCACGCCCGAGGCGTACACCCTGCCGGTCACCGTCCCGGCACTCCTCGTCGGCGCCCTGCGCAGGCGCCGCGACCCACAGGCCTCGTCCTGGACGGCGTACGGCCCCGGCCTCGCCGCCACGCTCCTGCCGAGCCTCGTCACTGCGTGGGGTGATCCGGACTGGACGCGCCCCCTGCTGCTGGGCCTCGCCACACTGGCCATCACGCTCCTGGGCGCCGGCCACCACCTCCAGGCCCCGCTGCTCCTCGGCGGCACGGTCCTCTCCCTGGACGCACTGCACGAACTCGCCCCGTACATCGTCCAGGTCACCGGCGCCCTCCCCCGCTGGGTGCCGCCTGCCCTGGCCGGCCTGCTGCTGCTCGCACTCGGGGCGACCTACGAGCAGCGGATCAGGGATGCCCGCAGGATGCGGGACTTCTTGGGCAACATGCGCTGAAGCACCGCCCAGGGGCGCGGGGAACTGCGCGACCAGCCACACCGGCCCGCAGTTCCCCACCCACCACTCCGCCCCCTACGGCATGCGATCCCCCAACAACGCGAGGTTCTCGATCGCGGCAAGCCCATACAGCGCGGTGTCATTGGTGGACACCCACGCCGCTTCGCTCCCCGGCACCAACGCGTCCGGCCCGCTCAGCTTCTCCGTCCTCCAGGGCGCCGACTCCTTGTACCCGTCGGAGTTGTAGAACTTCTCCCACGCCCGCTTGGCCAGCTTCTCGTCCCCGGTCTGTACGGCGGCGAACGCGTCGAGGCGCGAGTGCCCCTGGAAGAGCAGCAGCGTGCCGAAGTTGGAGCCGTAACGCGCCGCCTGCTCGGCCTTGGTGGCGTTGAAGTAGCGGCAGTAGTCGAAGTACGCCTCGTTGAACTTCGGCATGTCGACGAGGTCGATGAGCTCGGCGCACAGTTCGTTGAGCCCGAACACGGCGGACAGGTGCGAGACCCCGACCACCGGCTCCGAGGCGACCGCGAACTTCCCGGTGTCGAGGTCGTACAGACCCGTGCCCTGCACGAACCCGTTCGGCTGGGCGGCGATGGTCTCCATCGTCGACAGCACACGCGCCTTGGCCTTCTCCCACTTCGGGCCCTTGCGCTCCCACTCCGTCAGCCACGCCGACACGAGCCCGCTCCAGTCCGTGCCGAAACCGATCGACAGCGCGTGCCGGTCGGGGGTGTACGGCTCGGTGCGGATCTTGCGGATCGGGTCGAGCACCAGGAACGTCTCGTCGGAGTCGACGTTGGCGTGCATGAGGTCGCCGACGCGCTCGTCCGCCGTGAGGAAGTAGTAGTAGCGGCGGTACGTCGTGTTGGCGATTCGCTGCTGCTTGGCGCTGTCGGCGTAGTGCTGGACGCCGTGCCGGGTGCCGAGGCCCGCCCATTTCCCGAGGTGGTAGACGTCGACCTCACCGGTGTGCCGGGTCATCGCCTCGGCGAACCGGAAGATGTCGGCACGGCCGGAGCGCAGGTACGCGAACCACAGCCACAGGTCGGGCGAGAGCTCGGAGTTGTCCCAGGCGTAGCCGCCGATGTCGTACCGCCACTGGTGTCTGACGGTGTCGTAGGTGTGCATGATGTCGCCGTAGTCCCAGAAGCCGTACCAGCGGCGCTGCTCCACCTGGTCCTTGTAGTAAGTGAAGAGGAAGTCCAGGTGGTCCTCGATCTTCGCCTTGGCGGGCGTGGAGCGGTCGGGCTCGGAGTACAGGCCCGGCCCGAAGACCTTGGCCTTGATGAGCTGCTTGGGCGGGGCGGCGAGCTGCGGAAGCACCCGTACGGCCTCGACCTGCTGGGCCAGCACCTCCGGTGCGGGCGTGGACTCGTTGGCCCAGAACAGCAGCTCCGACGTGCGGGCGATGCCGTACGGCGTGCCGAACTCCGGCTCGTAGTCCTCGTAGGTGATGTTGAGGCCTTCGAGCTGCTCGGGGTAGGTGTCCTGGCCCATGCCGTCGTGGTAGAAGCGCAGGTCCATGGGCTGTGCCTCGGGCGACCAGAGCCACATGGTGACCTCGGCCGCGTCGGTCTGGGCGTCGCGGATGTCGAGCTGGGCCGGGAACTTCTCCCAGAAGTCGCGCAGCCCGAAGGAGAGTCCGCCACTGACGCCGCCGACGTAGCCGAAGCCGGAGGCGCGCCTGCCGCCGCCCGCGCCGATCCAGCCGTGGCCCTTCTTCGTCCGCTTGCGCAGCGTGAAGCCGTCGGCGGAGAGCTGGGAGAGGGTGTAGTCGCCCCACTCGGGGATGTACTGGAGGCGGGTGGTGACCCGCTGGTCCCAGGTGGAGGGGTCGGGCAGCTTCTCGCCCGCGAACTGCGCGGCCTGTACGGCGGCCCCCGGGTCGCGGCGCAGTCCGGTGATGCCCTTGACTGCCTCGCGGAGCATGCCGGTGCCGTCGCCGCCGATGCGGATGTGGCGGTCGTAGGACTGGTCCCGCATCGGCACGGTGAAGCGCACGCCGATGCCGCGGATGAAGTCGCCGCTGGGCTTCCCGGGCTCCTGGGTGCCGTCGTAGGTGATGGTGTGCACCATGCGGAAGGAGTCGGCGCCCGCGTAGAAGTAGAGCCGGATGGAGAAGGGGAGCCAGCTGCGGCTGCCCTTTCGGTGCTTGCCGTCGATGCGGACGACCGCGCGGACGGGGCCCTCCTGCTCGACCTCGACCTTCGAGATAGCCCCCTCGAAGCGCTCGGTCTTGACAGCGCCCTGGTCCTCGTCCTCGATCTCCGGCTGGCGGATGAGCACGAGCCGCCCGTTCCTGGCGATCTCCGTGGAGCCACGGGTGACCGACTTGACGAGGGTGGCGCCGGACTTGCCGATCTTCGCCGTGATGACGCCGGTCGAGACGTCGATCGTCCCGCCGCTCTTGTCGACGGTGACCTTCTGCTCCGGTACGGCGGCGTCGCCGGCGGCGAGCGTGAGCTTGCCGTTGCCCGAACTCACGGCGTGGGCCGTCCACTTGAGGGAGCCGTCGGGCCAGTAGGCGATCGGCCAGGACTGCACGGGCACCGACTTGCCGTCCGCGTCCGTGAGCGCGAAGGTCTGGTCCTCCTGGTACGCACCCTTCGGCCAGGGCACGCCGACGGTGGAGCCGGGCGCGGCACCCAGGCCGCCGTCCTCCAGCCAGTCCAGGGTCACGGGACCTTCGTCGGCGTCGGCGGCTCTGGGCGCGGCCTGCGCGTCCTTGGCTCCTAGCGCCCAGCTGAACTGCGCGGCGGCTCCGGCGACGGCGGCCGCCTTGAGGATGGACCTACGGGGGATGGGAGACATGAGAAGTCCAGCCTTTCCTTCCGTACGGGGGATGCGAGGAGTGGGTAATCAGGGGCATGACAGCGAGAGGTGCGGCGCCCGGGGCGCCGACCTGGTGCGTGGGCGCCGCGCGTCAGCGGTGCCGGTAGCGCTGCTCCACGGCGACGGCGGCCGCCGCGACGGCCCCCAGGACAGGGACCGCCAGCGGCGGGGCGAACCAGGCGGACAGGGCCACGACGGCCAGTCCGCAGACGATCAGGAAGGACCCGGCGGGATCGAGCACGGTCCGCCGCCCGGACTCGGCGAGCAGCGCCCGCCAGGCCGCGTCGGGCGTCCAGACGGCGGCCGCCCGCAGCAGGGCGACGGTGGCCGCGAGCAGCGCGAAGACACCGACGGCTCCGACGAGCGGCCCGCCCGGAATCCCGGCCCGCGCGGCCAGTACGTCCACCCAGACCGCGACGGCCACCGCCCACCCGGCGAGCCCGACGACCCACCCGCCGCGCACGGCCGCCCGGAAGTCCGTGACGAACTCGCGCAGACCGCCGCCCTCGTGGGTGGTACGACGCCGCAGGTGCCGTGCGCCGGCCGCGAAGGCCGCGGGGTAGGTGACGACCCCGAGACAGGCCACGGCGATCCACACGCCGGTGAGCAGGGTCTCGGCGAAGACCGCGAAGCGCTCACCGAACACGGACTCCTTGCGCCGGGCCTCCCTGCGCGAGGAGCGGGCCTTCACTCGTGCTTGCGCCATGGTGACCGCCTCCGCCCTTTCACTTCAGTCCGGACGTCGCCATGCCGTCGATGAGATAGCGCTGGAAGGCCATGAAGAAGGCGATGACCGGCACCAGTGCCACCAGCGACATCGCGATCATGCTGCCGTAGTTGGAGATGCCCTCCTGGTCGCGGAACATCATCAGGCCGAGCGAGACGGTGTACTTCTCGGGGGTGTTGAGGTAGATCAGCGGCCCCATGAAGTCGTTCCAGGCGTTGATGAAGGTGAAGATCGCGCTGGTGATGATCGCGGGCCGGCTCAGCGGCAGCACGATCGACCAGTAGGTGCGCAGATGTCCGCAGCCGTCGAGCTTCGCCGCCTCGTCCAGCTCACGCGGCAGCCCGCGCATGAACTGCACCATGAGGAACACGAAGAAGGCTTCCGTGGCCAGGAACTTTCCGGCGACCAGCGGCACCAGGGTGTCGGTGAGTTCGAGGTTGCGGAAGAGCACGTACTGCGGGATGAGCAGGACGTGGTACGGCAGCAGCAGAGTGCCGATCATCAGTGTGAAGAGCAGGTTCCGCCCGGCGAACCGGATCTTGGCGAAGGCGTACGCGGTCAGCGAGCTGGACAGCACGACACCGGCCACGGCGAGGCCCGCGTACATCAGCGAGTTCCAGAAGAAGCTGCTGATGGAGATGCCGGAGATACCGTCGGCGAGTCCGGAGAAGTTCGCCCAGACCGGCTTGGTGGGCAGCAGGTCGAGGCTGGCGATGATGTTCTTGCTCGGCTTGAACGAGGCGCCGACCACCCAGATCACGGGATAGAGGACGACCGCGAGGACGGCGAGCGCGCCCACGTGCCAGGCGATCGAGCCGAAGCGGCGCCGCTCGGTCGCGGTGCGCAGGGCGGGGCTGGTGGCGGTGGTCACTTGGCGGCCTCCTCGTAGTGCACCCACTTCTTCTGCGACCAGAACAGGACCGCCGTGACGAGCGCCACCGCGATCACCAGCGTCCAGGCCATCGCGGAGGCGAAGCCCATCTGGGCCTCCTTGAAGCCCTTCTGGTAGAGGTAGCAGGTGTAGACGAGCGTGGCGTCGGCGGGCCCGCAGCGGGTGTCGGAGACGACATAGGCGGAGCCGAACACCTGGAACGCGTGGATGGACTCCAGCAGCACGTTGAAGAACAGCACCGGGGAGATCATCGGCAGCGTGATGTTCCAGAACCGCCTGAGCGGCCCGGCCCCGTCCACCTCGGCGGCCTCGTACAGCTCCTGCGGGACCTGCTTGAGACCGGCCAGGAAGATGACCATGGGCGCGCCGAACTGCCAGATACTCAGGGCCACCAGGGCGTAGATGACGTAGTCCGGGTTGCCGATCCAGCCGCCCACGTCGAGTCCGAAGATCTTCTGTCCTCGGTCCACGATCGCGTCGTCCGAGAACAGCGCCCGCCACACGAAGCCGACGGACACGCTGGCACCGATGAGCGAGGGCATGTAGAACGCGGCCCGGTACAGGCCCTGTCCGCGCCGCTTCTGCGCGAGCAGCAGCGCGACGCCCAGCGCGAGCAGCAGCTTCAGGGGGGTGGCCACGACGACGTACTTCAGCGTGACCTCGACCGACTTCTGCCAGCGCGGGTCCTGGAACATCGTCGTGAAGTTGTCCAGCCCCACCCACCGGGGCGGCGTGAACAGGTTGTAGCTGGTGAACGCGTAGTACAGCGACGCGACCATCGGCCCCGCCGTGAGCAGCAGGAACCCCGCGATCCACGGCGACATGAAGAGATAGCCGGCGAGGTTCTCGCGGCGCCGCCCGCGCCGCCCGGCGGCGGGAGCGGCGGACCGCTTCCCGGCCGGGCGCGCGGGCGCTTCCTTGACGAGCGTCATGGTGGTACGTCCCCTCAGCCCGCGAACGCGGCCTTGGCCTCGCTGAACAGTGCCTTGGCGGCGTCGGCCGGCTTGGTCTTGCCCTGGGCGACCTCGCCGCCGATGCGCAGGAAGGCCGCCTCGATGACGTCGGCACCGGACGGATGCGGGGTGATCTTGCCGAGGACGCCGGCCTTGGCGACCTCTTCCTCGTACGCCTTGACGCCCTTGTTGTTGTCGTCGGTGGGCGTGAACGCCTCGTACTGCTCGGTGGTGGCGAGGATGCCTCGGTCGTAGCCCATGATCTTGCCGACCTCGGGGTCGTGGACCATGAAGTCGATGAACTGGGCGACCTCCTTGGGGTGCTTGGTCCCGGAGAAGGCGCTGAGCATCAGCGAGCCGAGGTACTGGCCGGTCTGCTTGCCGTCCGTGGTGGGGATCGGCGCGAGCCCGTAGTCGGACTCACCCTCGCCCTCGTAGCGGATGGAGAAGTTGTCCCAGGTGAACTCGGAGGCGGCGAGCCCCGCCGAAAGCGCGGACTTGGGCTTGACCTGTTCGACCTTCTTGGGGTCGGCGACCAGCCCGGACCGCACGCGCTTGTAGCCGTCCTCCCACCACTGCGTCAGATCGTCCTCGGTGAAGCCGAGGTCGGTGTCGGTGAAGAAGGCCTTGCCGTTCTGTCGCAGATAGAGGTCGTAGAGGTACATGATGCTGAAGTAGCCGGTGTCGCCGGCGATCTTCAGCTTGTCCTGGATCGTCTGGAGCGCGTCGAAGTACTCGTCCCAGGTCCAGCCCATCTTCGCTTCGACGCCCGCCTTCTCGAAGGCCTTGAGGTCGATGACGAGCGCCATGGTGTTGGCGCCGACGGGCACACCGAGCTGCTTGCCGTCGGCCTGACCGGCCGACAGGACCCCGTTGCGGAAGTTGTCCAGGCTCAGATTGCCCGCGTCCGCCTGCGTCTTGAGATCCATCAGCACACCGCGCTTGTCGTACTTGCGCAGGAAGCCGACCGCATTCTGGAAAACGTCCGGCGGATTACCGCCGGAGGCCTGGGTCTGGAACTTCTCCCAGAACGCCTCATAGTCCGTGAATTCAGGCTTGATCTTGATCTTCGGGTACTTCTTCTCGAAGAGTGCGATCGTCTTCCTGATGGCGATGGTGCGCGGCTCGCCACCCCACCACGCGTAACGGAGCGTCACCGTCCCGTCGCCGGAGCCACTGTCGCCACCGCACGCGGTGGTCGCACCCAGGCCGACCACGGCCGCGGAGGCCCCGGCCGCCTTCAGGATCGTACGCCTCTCAACATTCCTGCTGGTTCCCATGGTTGGGCCCCCTCCCCGCAGCGTCATCGCCGACTGCATGAATCGTTTCAAGTAAGCGCTTGCTGGCACAAGCTACGAGGGGCCTCGTGGTGCGTCAATGATTCGGACAGGAATTTCTTGTGGACCGGCGCGGTGAGTTGACGGCCCGTCGGGAACGATTCGGGCGCCGGATCGCCCAACTCCGCAGGTAGAACAGGCGTGGTCGACCGACCGAACGTGAACTGGCCACTCACACAGGGGAATTGATCGGCCGGAATTCGCCTGGCCGGGGGCGGCCGACGTGGGTGGACCGGCGCGGACCGAGCGGGGTTGGCACGGGCGGAACCGGGAAGGGAGGGCGGAGCCGGGAAGGGCGGGCGTCGGATGAGCGCGGAGGGGGCGCTTGCCGACACGGACGGGTATCGACGGGCGTCGGACGGCGCTCGCCGGGAGTGGACGGGCATTCACCGGCACTGGCCGGCACCGGCTGCACCGGCTGCTGACCCTCGCTCGACGTGGGCCGGCGCCGGCAGGCGCCCATCGGCTGGCACTCGCCCGTCGGCGCGCGCAAACGACGACGGCCCGTCCGCTCTCGCAGACGGGCCGTCGTACCCGGGTGGGCGATACTGGGTTCGAACCAGTGACCTCTTCGGTGTGAACGAAGCGCTCTCCCACTGAGCTAATCGCCCGGGCGCAGGAAGTACATTACCCCATGTCAGGGGGTGCGGGTGACCAGCGCGAACCCGCACCGGACGACGTCCGCACCCCGTCGCGGATCACTGGTCCTTGATCTTCCAGGGCATGACTATGCCGAACTTCCACACGTAGAAACCGACGAGCGCGCCCACGATCACGAGGCCGATCGTCGTCAGGATGATGTTGCGGCGGCGCACCTTCGGGTCGAGGGCCCGCTGGGCCGCCTCGGTGACCTTGCGCTTGGTCCAGCGCAGCACCAGCTGGGCCCAGACGAACTCGGTCGCCCAGATCGCCATGCCCCCGAAGATCACGACCCAGCCGGGACCTGGCAGCGGCAGCATGATGATGCCAGCGACCACGACCGCGAGGCCGATGACGAAGACACCCACCTGCCAGCTGACATGCAGTACCCGGCGCGCCTTGATGAACTCCGGCGCTCTCGAACCGAGGCCCTGCTCGCTGTCGCCCTTCACACCGTCCACTTCGATCTGTCCCGTCGCCACGGCAACTTCGCCCGGCTCGTTACTCCCCGTATTCATACGGCCAAACCCTACCGGACCGAAACCAGTCACCGGAATGGGCGTACCTCGCGAACTGGTTCTCGGCCGGAAGAGTTACGTAAACACACGCAAAACACTCAGAGGGGTTTACAACGGCACCGTAGGTGGCATGTCGATTTCGCCGACGTGCGAATCCCCGAGCGCACACTGAGCGAAAGGCCCTGGCGCTTATGAACACCACGGTCAGCTGCGAGCTGCACCTGCGCCTCGTTGTGTCGAGCGAGTCCTCCCTGCCTGTCCCCGCAGGCCTGCGGTACGACACGGCCGACCCCTACGCCGTGCACGCCACCTTCCACACCGGAGCCGAGGAGACCGTCGAGTGGGTGTTCGCCCGCGACCTCCTCGCGGAGGGCCTCCACCGGCCCACCGGAACCGGCGACGTCCGTGTCTGGCCGTCGCGCAGCCACGGCCAGGGCGTCGTCTGCATCGCCCTGAGCTCTCCGGAGGGCGAGGCGCTGCTCGAGGCCCCGGCACGGGCTCTGGAGTCCTTCCTGAAGCGAACGGATGCCGCCGTGCCTCCCGGTACGGAGCATCGGCATTTCGATCTCGATCAGGAGCTCTCGCACATCCTGGCGGAAAGCTAGGGCGAGGCGTCCCCCTCAAGGCCGCCCGGCGCCGTCGACTCGGGGAGACGGCTCGGGCCAAGACAACCGCATACGGCACACATCACGCCGCCTCCGCTCCACGGGGGCGGCGTTGGTGTGCCTGTGACCGGCGAGGGCGGTGGTGCGAGAGTGACGGTGAGTAGCGCCGGCCTGGGTGCGACGGGAACCGTCGGCGCCTCCCCGGCGTTGTATTCGAAGCCATGTGCGGGCTCGGCCGATGTGTCGGCGCCGTGAGCCACTACCATCGGCCAGCATCGGCGGGCGACCCGCCCGACCCAGGCCAGGGAGCGAAACGTGCTGATCACCCATGACACCCGGTGTGCACTCGATGCCGTGGTGGACCTGGTGAACACCTCGCCGGAGGGCGACGACACGCCGGACGGACTGCCGGACGTCGCGACTCTCGCCGATTTCGTACGAAAGCACGAGATCAGTGATGTCGGTGTGCTGTCGGAGTTCGATCTGTCGGCGGTGCGCAAGGTTCGGGGGCGGTTCGCCGCGATCTTCGCGGAGCCGGAGGCCCGCAAGGCGGCCGGGCTGATCAACGAGCTGGTCGCCGCGGCGGGCACCACTCCCCGACTGACGGACCACGACGGCTACGACTGGCATGTGCACTACTTCGCGCCCGGCGCCTCCGTCGCCGACCATCTGGCGGCCGACTGCGGCATGGCGCTGGCGTTCTTCGTGGTCGCCGGGGAGCAGGAGCGGCTACGGCGCTGCGAGGCGCCGGACTGTCGGCACGCCTTCGTGGATCTCTCCCGCAACCGTTCACGGCGCTACTGCGACAGCCGTACCTGCGGAAACCGGCTGCATGTGGCTGCCTACCGGGCGCGACGCAAGGAAGCCGCCGGCTGACACGACGGGTGTGTCGACGCGGACCCCGGCGGGTGGCGCCGGGGACCGCGGGTACGGCTCAGAGCAACAGCAGATCGTGCAGCGCAGCCATGAGCAGCAGACACCCGATCACCGCAAGGAAGATCATCAGCGGTGGCTGGGAAAGGGCGAAAAGGCACCCGCGAGGTTCGTCCTGAGCCGGCGCGGCCTCGCTCTGTGTCGTGTCCAGCATCTCGCGCAGATGATGGCGCAGTTGCCCCTGGTCGCGCGATCAACACGCCCGGAATGAGCGGGAGTTCGCTGGATTCCGTGATGTCCGGTTCGAGTAGTGATCGCTTACGGCCGCGCGGCGACCCACTGTGTCGTTTCGGCCCTGCGCAGGGCCGTCATATGCCGTGCTTCTTGAGGATCGCCTCGATGTCGCTGAAGTCGTCCGAGGCCTCGGCCCGGGGTGCGGTCGCGGGCTTGGTGGACTGCCGGGAGCCCGCGCCCAGCGAGGCCGCCGGGGCCACCGCCTCGCGCTGCGCGGCGGCACGGGCCTCCTTGCGCTCCTTGCGGGTGCCCCCGCGTCGGCGCTCCACCGCACGGGTGCTCGCGAACAGCAGCCAGGACGCCCCGAGGACTCCGAAGCCGGCCCAGGCCGTCGGGCTGAACGCGGTGTCCGCCAGCCACTCGACGACACCGGTCATCACCAGCCCGAGCGGCACCAGCGAGTACGCGACGATGCGCGTGGCCGCGAGGAAGCGCTTGCGGTACGCCGTGACCGCCGCGATGCCCAGGCCGGCCGCGGCGACGGCGGAACAGACGGTCTCGGCAATCATCCGGTCCTCCAGGCAGGCTGGGTCGGGCAGGGCACTTTCGTTCCTTCCATCCTGCACCGTGGCAAGCCCGCCCGGCCATGCCTGCGGCCGACATCAGGGAGATCTCCGGGTCGCCTCCTCCGCAGGTGCCGGTCGAGGACGTACGACCAGGTCGGATTGGGTCGCCCGGGCCGCTGCTGGGAGACTGGGGCCATGAGCGACTCCTCCTCCGACCGTCCCGCCGCCCCCGTCCTCGACATCTGGTGCGAGCTCCAGTGCCCCGACTGCCGCGGCGCCCTGGACGACGTCCGTGCCCTGCGTGCCCGTTACGGCGACCGGCTGGAGCTTCGGCTGCGGCACTTCCCGCTGGAGAAGCACAAGCACGCCTTCGCCGCCGCGCAGGCCGCCGAGGAGGCCGCGGAGCAGGGGCAGGGCTGGCCGTATGTCGAGGCCGTGCTGGGCCGGGTCGAGGAGCTGGACCGTGAGGGAGAACCCTTCCTGGTCGAGACGGCCCGGGAACTGGGCCTGGACGCCGAGGAGTTCGACACCGCGCTGATCGACGGCCGGCACATCCTGATCGTCGACGCCGACCAGGCCGAGGGCAAGGCGATCGGCGTGACCGGCACGCCGACGTACGTGATCGGCGGCGAGCGCCTGGACGGCGGCAAGAGCCAGGAGGGGCTGCGCGAGCGCATCGAGGAGATCGCCGACCGGCTGCTGGCCGAACAGGGCGACTGACCCGACGAGCGGCCTCTGGCCAGCCCCTCGACCCCGCCGGTCTGCTACAGCAGCGTCTTGTACAGGCCGTACTGCCGTGTCTCGTAGCCGAGTGACTCGTAGAGCCGCTCGGCGGGAGCGTTGCCCGCGAAGACGTTGAGGCCGATGGTCCGGTACCCCGCGCCGATCGCCTGGGCCTCGGCCAGCAGCATCAGAGTGCGGCCGTGCCCCTTGCCGCGGTGGGCCGCGGCGGTCTCGACGTCGTAGACGTAGGCCACGCCGTCGCGCTCCGCCACCCACAGGGTGCCCACCGGGATGCCCTCGTGCTCGAGGACGCTCAGGAACACGTTCGGCGTGCGCATGCCGTCCGGCAGCAGTGCCGCGTGGTCACGCTCGGACCTGGCCCGGGCCTCGGCCTGCGGAACCCCGCGCTCGGCCCAGCTGCGGAGGTAACCCTCGTGGCTCTCGGCCAGCCAGGTCGCGTACTCGGCCTCCGTCATGGGGCGCGCCCGGCTGCCCGGCGGCGGCTCGGGCGGTATGTCGCCGAGGGCCTTCTCCATGCGGCGGTTGCGGACGACGTAGCCGAGCGCCGTGGCGAGGCGCAGCGCCGGTCCGGCGTCGCCGGGGACGGTCGTCTCGACGCGTCGGCAGCCCCAGCCGCGCGCCACCTCCTCCGCGGCGAGGGCGGCCACCGTGCCGCGGCCGCGGCGCCGGTCCGGTTCCTCGATCCGCAGCGTCGTTATCCGGGCCACCGCGGGTCCGAAGACGGGATGCGTGCCGAGGCGGAGGGTGCCCACGGGACGGCCGTTCACACACACCTGGTAGTGGCGCGAACGGGTCCCGTCCTCGTGGTGCTGAAGCGGCTCGGTCGGCCGCAGGGTCGTGGTCATCAGGGGTGTTCTACCCACCGCACCGGCCCACGGCAGCCCAATTTCCCGCTCCTACGGATCCAGGTCGTCCCCGGACCGCTCCTCGAAGACCCGCATGGCCTTGGCGGTCACGGGACCCGACGCGCCCGGGAGTGCGCGGTCGTCGACCCGGTGCACGGCCTGCACGTCCCGCAGGGTGGAGGTCAGGAAGACCTCGTCGGCCCGCTCGAGCACGTCCAGCGGCAGGTCTGTCTCCTTCGCGCCGGTCCACTCGACGGCCAACGCGCGCGTGATGCCCGCGAGGCAGCCCGAGGCGACCGGCGGAGTGTGGATCTCGCCGTCGAGCACCACGAAGACGTTCGACCCGGTGCCCTCGCAGAGCTGTCCGACCGTGTTGGCGAACAGGGCCTCGGAGGCGCCGTGTTGGTGGGCGCGGGCGAGGGCGACGACGTTCTCGGCGTACGAGGTCGTCTTCAGACCGGTCAGCGCCCCGCGCTCGTTACGGGTCCAGGGCACGGTGATGACGGCCGTGGAGTCGGGGCGCCGGGTGGTCTCGCCGAGGGCGACGACGAGCGTCGGGCCGTGCTCGCCGCGGTCGGAGCCGAGGGGCCCGTGGCCGCCGGTGTAGGTGATCCGCAGCCGGCCGAGCGGCATCGGGTTGGCCTCCAGGACGGCGGCGCAGGCGCGGCGTACCTCGTCGTGGTCCGGATCGGGCAGACCGAGCCCGCGTGCCGAACGCGTCAGCCGGTCGAGGTGCCGGGTCAGCGCGAACGGACGGCCGTCCACCGCCTTCACGGTCTCGAAGATGCCGTCGCCCACGGTCAGCCCGTGGTCGAAGACGGAGACACGGGCGGACTCGATGTCCTGGAGCCCGCCGTCGAGCCAGATCTTCACGTCAGTCCCTCTCCACTCACCGCGTACGCTCCCGACGCTACCGCGAGCAGCCGGGCCGCCTTCAGCTCGGTCTCCCGCCACTCCCCCTCGGGATCCGACCCCCAGGTGATCCCGGCACCGGTGCCGAACCGCAGCACGCCCTCGCCCCGGTCGATCCAGAACGTACGTATCCCGACGGCCAGCTCACCGACACCCCGGTCGGCGTCGACCCACCCGACGCCACCGCAGTACGGCCCACGCGGCGCCGTCTCCAGCGCGTCGAGGATCCGCAGTGCACTCGACTTGGGCGCACCGGTGACCGACCCGGGCGGGAAGGAGGCGCCGAGCAGCTCGGACCAGCCGACGCCGGCACCCAGCTCGCCCCGCACCGTGGACACCAGATGCACAAGCCCCGGGTGCTTCTCCACGGCACACAGATCGGGGACGGTGACGGTCCCCGTGGCGCAGACCCGTCCGATGTCGTTCCGGACCAGGTCGACGATCATCACGTTCTCGGCGTAGTCCTTCTCCAGCAGGTCCGCCTCGGTGCGCCCGGTGCCCTTGATCGGCCCCGACTCGACGACCCGCCCGTCCCGGCGCAGGAAGAGCTCGGGAGACGCGGTCGCGATCTCCACACCGTGCGCCGGCAGCCGGATCGTTCCTGCGTACGGCGCCGGGTTGCCGCGGGCCAACAGGGCGGTCAGGGCGTCCACGTCGGCGTCCGCCCCGATCGGCGCGCTCAGGACCCGGCACAGGTTGGCCTGGTAGACCTCGCCGGCCGCGATGTACTCGCGGATGCGGCGGACCCCCGCCGTGTACGCGGCGCGGTCGAGCGAGGACGTCCAGTCACCGGCCGCCGGACCGACCCACCTCCCGGGCACCGGCGCGGGCACGGGCTCATCGCGTACGTCCCGGAATCGGGCGCAGGTCAGACCGCCCTCGAAGTCGGCGCAGACGGCCCAGAAGCCGCGGGAGTCCAAGGCGGCGGGGTCGCTGGTGACATCGAGGAGTCCGGTGGCGAGTCGGGCGCCGAAGCGGGCGAGGGGAGCGAGGTCGAGCACGCAGTCGAGTCTATGGCGGGTGTCCTGCGGGTGACCTGACCATGTCCCTTCGGAGCGCTCCGGCAGGCCCCTGAGCAGGCGCAGCGCAGCACGCTGCACAAACGCGTTTTTGTGCTGGCCCCGGAATCCGCTAGAGTTCAACACGTCGCCGGGCCGCGGGAGCGGAACGAAACGACAGGCGGACGTAGCTCAGTTGGTAGAGCGCAACCTTGCCAAGGTTGAGGTCGCGAGTTCGAACCTCGTCGTCCGCTCGAAGGAACAAGGGGATCTTCCCGAACCCCTCACTCCTGGTGGAGTGGCCGAGAGGCGAGGCAACGGCCTGCAAAGCCGTCTACACGGGTTCAAATCCCGTCTCCACCTCCAAGGACGATTAGCTCAGCGGGAGAGCGCTTCCCTGACACGGAAGAGGTCACTGGTTCAATCCCAGTATCGTCCACTGGATCTTCGACAGATCATCGAAGGTCTGACCCGCGCGATTAGCTCAGCGGGAGAGCGCTTCCCTGACACGGAAGAGGTCACTGGTTCAATCCCAGTATCGCGCACGCATCACCCCCGTGATCTCGGCCTTCTGGCTCGATCACGGTCCCGAGGACGATTAGCTCAGCGGGAGAGCGCTTCCCTGACACGGAAGAGGTCACTGGTTCAATCCCAGTATCGTCCACACATCGAAGCCCCCGGTCCTGTGACCGGGGGCTTCGTCGTGGTGCGGCTCAGCTGGAGAAGAGCATGTGGCCGAAGCTCTTGTGCCGCTTGTGGCCGTAGTGACCGCCGTGGTGCCCTCCGTGCGGTGCGCCCCAGGCCGGCGCCTGGGGGGCGGCCGGATATGCCTGCGGTGCGGCCGGAGGGGGCGGGGCCGGCTGTGACCACTGGGACTCCAGGCGGGTCAGCGACTCCAGCTCGCCGTAGTCGAGAAAGATCCCGCGGCAGCCGCTGCACTGCTCTATCTGGACACCGTTGCGGTTGTAGGTGTGCATCGGGGCTCGGCACTTCGGACACTGCATGGTCGGCTCAACTCCTCGCCGGTCGGTCCTGCTTCGTGTATCGCCAGGACAGACTCTGTCCGGCTGCGGTCGGTTGCACACTACTTTGCGTATCCGTGGGTCAACTCAGGGGGGACGGCAGCCATTCGGTCACATGCGTCCACGAGTGCCTGCTCGACCTCGTCCAGGAGACGGCCCTCGGCCTGGGCCTTGCTGATCGCCCGAGCCGCGGTCTGCACGGTGAGGGCACGGGCCGGCACGTCCAGCGCGGGCCAAGGATCACCGTCCCCGGGAACGGCCGGGCCCCCGGCCGCGCGGTACGCGACGAGAAAGCGATCCCATTCCTCGGGTGACAGCAGCCCACAGGCATACCAGGCGGCCGGCCGCCCAAGATCCCAGGCCGGCACGCCCACGCCGAGATCATCGACGTCGATCAGCAGCCAGGGGCCGTGCGGCGCCGGGTGACGCACGAGCTGGCCGAGGTGGAGGTCGCCGTGGCAGAGCGTGGCGGTGTCGGGCTGCGGGGCCTCGGCACGCGCCCACTCGGGAAGGCTTCCCCAAGCACGCAGAACGGCACCGACACCCGCCCCCTCGGCACCCATCGCCCGGAGCCGGGCCACCGCCGACGCGGCCTTGACCGGACCGCGCATGGCGGGCAGCGCAACGGGAGCCGCCGTTCGGTGCAGCCGAGCAAGAAGCGACGCCGCCGCCTCCCAAGGAGCCGCATCCGGATCCTTGGGATCCACCGGAGTGCCGTACGGCCAGAAGGTCACCAGCCGACCATGCAGATCGACGGGCTGCGGGCCGAGCGGGGCGAGGAGCAGGTGGGGCAGTGCGGCGGCCGTGGCAAGGCGGGGGCCCAGTTCGCCCACCCCCATGCCGTGGGCGTGCGCCTTTGCCACGGTCTCACCATGACGAACGACGGTGGCGTCGACCCGGTCAGCGAGCGTGACGGTTGCTCCGCAAGGACAGACAGAGGTACGCGAGTGAGCCTCGACCTCGGCTCGTACAGCGAGGTCGGACAGGAGGGGGTTCGAGGTCACGGGCGTCCTTGGATGCGGGGATCTGGGCCGAGGGTACGCGGCGCTTCCCGGCGCGGTCCCGACAAGCCGACCCGTAGGCGCAACACGCACCCCCACAACCCGCGCAGGCCGCCGCAGGCACCCCCACTCAACCGCCGGAGGCACCCCGTCGGAGGCAAAAGCAATGCCGGCGCAGCTCCCCAGCTGCGCCGGCATTTGTGCCGTCCGCCGCACCCCCGTCCCCACGGGGTTTCATGGGTGGATGTCCCCGCCCGGACCGCTCTTCCGGGCCTGGGGTCGCCGCTCAGCGCCCCAGCATCACGCCCACGGACGACGCTTGTGTGGCCACTGTCTCCCAGCCGTCGAAGACGAGGAGGAGAAGGGCCGCCAGGGGAAGGGCCATGAGCGTCGCCACCAAGGGGTGGCGACGGCCCTGGCGACGGGGGCGCAGCAGCGTGCGCTCCTGCATGCGGATCACTGTCCGCGGTGCCGTCTGGGCCATGGCCCCTCTCCTGACCTGTGTCGGATGTCGTTGGCAGCGGCGGGTGTCTGACCTCGGGGGACGAGTGCTGCCACCCGCCGCTTGACCTCAAATCTAGGCGTCCGGCGCCTCCCGCACGTCATGCCCTCGTACCGATTGGCGGGCCTCCCGGAGGATGAGCCATGACCTGCGGAGTACTCCCCTGGGTGGAGACGAGGACCTAGGTCTCGGGGTCTTCCCGGAGGGGGCGCCCGCTCTGCCCCGCTTTCTCCGAGCTGTCTTCACGCGGCACCGGCTGCTCGACCAGCGCCAGGACGCGGGTCGCCATGAAACGGGCCGTACGTACGACCGAGCCGTTCCGGGTGACTTCGCTCACTTCCACGACACCTCGGCGCACCGCCGTCTCGACCCGGCGGCCCGCCCTGCTCGCCACCACCTCGTACGTGCGCGTCGTGTCTCCCGCATCCACGACTATCTCCACGCGATCACCCTTCACGGGCTCAATCCCCCTTCTGTGATGGGTGGTTGGGGGACAAAGCCCATCGAAGTAGCCCTGCTCGCCAGCCCCCTGACCACCCTTCAAGTCTCCCACCCACCACTGACAATCCATCGCCCCGAGAGGGCGCGGCCTCTGCGCACGGCGGCCCGTGGAAACGTAAGCTGTGGCTCGTCACACGGACCGGGCAGCGGGGATGAACATGGCGATGATGCGCCTGAGGCGCGAGGACCCGCGCGTCGTCGGCTCGTTCAGGCTTCACAGAAGGCTCGGCGCGGGCGGTATGGGCGTCGTCTACCTGGGCTCCGACAAGAAGGGGCAGCGGGTCGCGCTCAAGGTGATCCGGCCCGACCTGGCGGAGGATCAGGAGTTCCGCTCGCGGTTCGCGCGTGAGGTCTCGGCGGCCCGGCGGATTCGCGGGGGCTGTACGGCACGGCTGGTGGCCGCGGACCTGGAAGCGGAGCGCCCCTGGTTCGCCACGCAGTACGTGCCCGGCCCGTCCCTGCACGACAAGGTCGCCGACGAGGGCCCGCTCGGCGCGGCGGAGGTCGCCGCCGTTGGGGCCGCCCTGTCGGAGGGGCTGGTCGCCGTCCACGAGGCCGGGGTCGTGCACCGGGATCTCAAGCCGTCCAACATCCTCCTCTCCCCCAAGGGCCCGCGGATCATCGACTTCGGCATCGCCTGGGCGACGGGGGCCTCCACCCTCACGCACGTCGGTACCGCCGTCGGCTCCCCGGGCTTCCTCGCCCCGGAGCAGGTGCGCGGCGCCGCCGTCACCCCGGCCACGGACGTCTTCTCGCTCGGCGCCACGCTGGCCTACGCCTCGATGGGCGACTCTCCCTTCGGGCACGGCAGTTCCGAGGTGATGCTGTACCGCGTCGTGCATGAGGAGGCACAGCTCCAGGGCGTACCGGACGCATTGGCTCCGCTGGTGCGGGCCTGTCTGGCGAAGGACCCGGAGGAACGGCCCAGCACCCTGCAGCTCTCGCTGCGTCTCAAGGAGATCGCGGCCCGCGAGGCGCAGGGACTGGGGGACGTACGCCCGCCCGCGCCGCGTTCCGCCGAGGCGGACCGTCTGACCGGGCGGCTCGCCGACACCTACCCGGAGCCGCAGCGCGCCCAGCGTCGGCCGCAGGGCACTCCCCCGCCGCGCGGCGCCGTGCCACCGCGCGGCCACGGCGCGTCCCGAGGGCCCGGTCCGGCGCGCGACGGGGTTCCTCCGGCGAGGGGCGGAAGCGCCGCGAACAGCGGTACGGCCTCCCGGTCCGGGACCCGGTCGACGCCGGCCTCCCGCAACAGCCCGCGCGCGGGCAACGGCGGCCGGCCGGCGCAGCGCAACGGTGGCGGTCGTCCGGCACCGCGGAACACGAGCACCGGCCGCCGTCCCGCCAACCCGCAGCTGCTGCGGCAGCGGTTGTTCGTGTTCGTCGTGGTGACGCTGCTCGTGGCGCTGGGCATCGCGGCGGCGCAGGGCTGTCAGGGGCCGCAGCGCGGTCTCGGCGGCGACGGAGACGTCGTACGGCCGCAGCACGAGCAGGTGGATCCGGGCTCCGAGTCGTACGGGTCGACGTTCGAAATCTCCGAGTAGGCGGTGTCCCGGCCTGACGGACGTCAGAGGCCGGGCAGGATCCGTTCGAAGAACTCGCGGTCGCCCTCGAAGACCGGGTCCAGGGACAGGAACTCCTCCGGGGTGACCCAGCGGGCCTCGCCGACCTCGCGGGGGTTTGGGACCACGTCGCCGGTCTCGGCGTTCGCCGTCCACCAGTGGAGGCGGAAGGTGCCGTCGTCCGTCTCGGACTCCCAGACCTTGGCCAGGGGGACCACGCTGAGGCCGACCTCCTCGCGGGCCTCCCGGACGACGGCCTCGCGCTGGGTCTCCCCCGGCTCGATCTTGCCGCTGACCGGCTGCCAGTAGCCGGGGCGCGCGACGGCGGGGCCGCGTCGGACGGCGAGCAGTCGGTCGGCGCGGAGCAGGACCGCGACGATCGCCTGGCGCCGCGCCATCGTCGTACGGCCTAGAGCTCGGGGCGGCCGGTGGCCACGGCATAGAAGGCGACCGCGGCCGCGGCGCCTACGTTGAGGGAGTCGACGCCGTGGGCCATCGGGATGCGGACCCATTCGTCGGCGGCGACCAGGGCCTGGGTGGTCAGGCCGTCGCCCTCGGCGCCGAGCATGAGGGCGACCCGGTCCATCCGGTGCGGGGCGGCCTCGTCGAGGGTCTTGGCCTTCTCGTCGGGAGTGAGCGCGAGGAGGGTGAAGCCGGCCTCGCGGACCGATTCGAGGCCCTTGGGCCAGGTGTCGAGGCGGGCGTAGGGCACCGAGAAGACGGCGCCCATGGAGACCTTGACGCTGCGGCGGTACAGGGGGTCGGCGCAGTCCGGGGAGAGCAGGACCGCGTCCATGCCCAGGGCCGCGGCCGAGCGGAAGATGGCGCCGATGTTGGTGTGGTCGTTGACCGACTCCATGACGACCACCCGGCGGGCGGACCGCAGCAGTTCGGTCGCCGTCGGGAGCGGCTTGCGCTGCATGGAGGCGAGCGCGCCGCGGTGTACGTGGTAGCCGGTGACCTGCTCGGCGAGGTCCGGGCTGACCGCGTACACCGGGGCGGGGAGCTCGTCGATGACGTCGCGCATGACGTCGACCCACTTGGCGGAGAGCAGCATCGAGCGCATCTCGTAGCCGGCTTCCTTCGCCCGTCTGATGACCTTCTCGCCCTCGGCGATGAACAGGCCCTCGGCCGGTTCGCGCTTGCGGCGCAGTTCGACGTCGGTCAGGCCCGTGTAGTCGCGCAGGCGCGGGTCGGTGGGGTCATCGACGGTGATGAGATCGGCCACAGGGTGATACTGCCTTGTCCTGGGTACGGTGCCAACGGTTGGAACGGGTTGTGTTACCCGCGGTTACGCGGAGGGGTTCGGTCCTACGTTCACGACCTCGCCGATGACGATGACCGCCGGCGGCTTCACCTCGTGGGCGAGCACCGCCTCGCCCGCCGTCGCGAGGGTCGCGTCCACCCGGCGCTGGGCGGCCGTGGTGCCCTCCTGGATCAGGGCGAGGGGTGTGTCCGGGGACTTGCCGTGGGCGATGAGGGTCTCGGCGACCTTCGCGATGGTGGCGACGCCCATGAGGATGACCAGGGTGCCGGTCAGTTTGGCGAGGGACGGCCAGTCGACCAGGGAGCGCTCGTCGTCCGGGGCGATGTGGCCGCTGACCACCGTGAACTCGTGCGCGACCCCCCGGTGGGTGACCGGGATCCCGGCGGCGCCCGGCACCGAGATCGAGCTGGAGATGCCGGGCACGACCGTGCAGGCGATGCCCGCCTCGGCCAGCGCCTGGACCTCCTCCATGCCGCGCCCGTAGACGAAGGGGTCGCCGCCCTTGAGGCGTACGACGGACTTGCCCTGCTTGGCGTGCTCGATCAGCGCGTTGTTGATGGCCTCCTGGGCCATGAACCGGCCGTAGGGCAGCTTCGCCGCGTCGATCACCTCGACGTTCGGGGGCAGCTCCGTGAGCAGGTCGCGCGGGCCGAGGTGGTCGGTGATGACCACGTCGGCCGCGGCGAGCAGGCGCCGGCCGCGCACGGTGATCAGGTCCGGGTCGCCGGGGCCGCCGCCGACCAGCGCGACGCCGGGCGTGCGGGTGCGGTGGTGCGGGGCGACGAGGGTGCCGTCGCGCAGGCCCTCGACGACGGCGTCGCGGATCGCGGCGGTGTGGCGGGGGTCGCGGCCCTTGGCGTCGGTGGTGAGGACGGCGACCGTGACGCCCTCGCTGTGGCCGGTCGCCGGGGTCCAGGCGGTGGCCTCGTCGGCGTCGTCGGAGCGGACGCACCACACGCGGTTGCGCTCGGCCTCGGCGGAGGCACGGGTGTTCGCGTCGTGGTCGCTGGTGGCGATCAGGGCGTACCAGATGTCGGTGAGGTCGCCGTCCGCGTAGGGGCGTCGCTCCCAGGTGAGCTCTCCGGCGTCCGCCATGGCTTCGACCGACGGGGTCACCTCGGGCGAGACGAGCGTGATGTCGGCGCCCGCTGCGATGAGTGCCGGAAGACGGCGCTGGGCGACCTCGCCGCCACCGAGGACGACGACTCGGCGGCCGGTGAGGCGGAGGCCCACGGGGTAGGCGGGGTGTTCGGCCATGAGGGTGCGGCTCCTCGTGCTGGCGGTGCGATGGGTGCTACGGCGCTGGAGCAGCCCTGACGTGCGGATTTTAGACGTGGGCTCAGCGTACGGCGGGGCCGGGGGACGCGCAGGAACGCAATCCCCCCGGCCCCGGTCCGGACTCACTTCTCGGTGACGCCCGCGGAGTCGAACGTCGCGACCTCGTGCATCGCCCTGGCCGTGCTCTGCACCAGCGGCAGCGCGAGCAGCGCGCCCGTGCCCTCGCCCAGGCGCAGGTCGAGGTCGACCAGGGGGCGCAGGCCCAGCTTGTTCAGGGCGGCCACATGGCCGGGCTCGGCGCTGCGGTGTCCGGCGATGCAGGCGGCCAGGACCTCGGGGGCGATGGCGCGGGCCACCAGGGCGGCCGCACCGGCGCTGACGCCGTCCAGGATGACCGGCGTACGCAGCGAGGCGCCGCCCAGCAGCAGGCCGACCAGCGCGGCGTGTTCGAAGCCGCCGATCGCCGCCAGGACGCCGATGGGGTCGGCCGGGTCGGGCTGGTGGACCTCGATGGCGCGGCGGACGACCTCGGTCTTGCGGGCGAGGGTCTCGTCGTTGATGCCGGTGCCCCGGCCCGTCACCTCGGCGGGGTCGGTGTCCGTGAAGACGGAGATCAGGGCCGCCGACGCGGTGGTGTTGGCGATGCCCATCTCGCCGGTCAGCAGGGCCTTGTTGCCGGCCGCCACCAGGTCGCGGGCGGTCTCGATACCGACCTCGATGGCCTGCTTGGCCTCCTCGCGGGTCATCGCGGGGCCGGTGGTCATGTCGGAGGTGCCCGCGCGGACCTTGCGGGGCAGGAGGCCGGGGGTGGCGGGCAGGTCGGCGGCAACGCCCACGTCCACCACACACACCTCGGCGCCCACCTGTCCGGCGAACGCGTTGCAGACCGCGCCGCCGCCGAGGAAGTTGGCGACCATCTGGGCCGTCACCTCCTGCGGCCAGGGGGTGACACCCTGGGCGTGCACGCCGTGGTCACCGGCGAAGATCGCGACGGCCGCGGGCTCCGGAATCGGTGGCGGGCACTGGCGGGACAGTCCGGACAGCTGGGCGGAGATGATCTCCAGCATGCCGAGCGCACCGGCCGGCTTCGTCATCCGCTTCTGCCGCTCCCAGGCCTCACCGAGCGCCTTGGCGTCCAGCGGGCGGATCTGGGCGACGGTCTCCGCGAGCAGGTCGTGCGGCTCCTCACCGGGCAGGGCGCGGCGGCCGTACGTCTCCTCGTGCACGACCCAGGACAGCGGGCGGCGCTTGGACCAGCCGGCCTGCATCAGCTCGGGCTCGTCCGGGAACTCGTCGACGTAGCCCACGCACAGGTAGGCGATGACCTCGAGGTGCTCGGGCAGCCCCAGCGTGCGGACCATCTCCCGCTCGTCGAAGAAGCTGACCCAGCCGACGCCGAGGCCCTCGGCGCGGGCGGCGAGCCAGAGGTTCTCGACGGCGAGCGCGGCGGAGTACGGCGCCATCTGCGGCTGGGTGTGCCGGCCGAGGGTGTGGCGGCCGCCGCGGGTCGGGTCGGCGGTGACGACGATGTTCACCGGGGTGTCGAGGATGGCCTCGATCTTCAGTTCCTTGAACTGCTTCGCCCGGCCCTTGGGCAGCGACTTGGCGTACGCGTCGCGCTGGCGCGTCGCCAGTTCGTGCATGGTGCGCCGGGTGTCGGCGGACCGGATGACGACGAAGTCCCAGGGCTGCGAGTGCCCC
Source organism: Streptomyces sp. NPDC028907 (assembly GCF_055564995.1). Classification (NCBI taxonomy): domain Bacteria; kingdom Bacillati; phylum Actinomycetota; class Actinomycetes; order Kitasatosporales; family Streptomycetaceae; genus Streptomyces; species Streptomyces sp. NPDC028907. The sequence goes on along the minus strand of NZ_JBVHVE010000007.1, from coordinate 305,506 downwards.
ACGGAGGGCGCGGTGTGGGCGGCCTCCAGGACGCGGAGCAGCACATCGTGCGGGATGGGGTCGCTGCGGAAGCCGTTACGGATGTCGCGGCGCTCGCGCATGACCTTGAGGACGGCCGCGCGTTCGGCGTCGTCGTAGGCGGGCGCGGCCGGGCCGGTGGGCTGTCGTGCCTCTTCCACTGCCGCCGTGCTCTCTTCTTCCGGGGCTGCCGGGGCCTGCGGGTCTTCCTGGTCGGCGGCCCGGGTGTCCAGGTCTTCCGCGTCCTGTACGAGGCCGGGGTCGCCCTCGCGGGGTGCGGGGACGGTGGCGGCGGAGGCAGGTGCCCCCTCCGCCGGGAGGACGAGCGGCTGCGGCGGGGTGGGAGCGAGGTGCGGGGTGGTCGGCACCGAACCCTCGACCGGGACGAACTGGCCCAGCGGCTGCTCGGCCGCCGGGGCCGGGGGGCCCCCGGCCTCGGCGGACTCCGCGGGCTCGACGGTCGGTTCGGCCGGGTCCTGGAGGACCTGCACCGGCTCGGCGGCCGGGGACCGGAGCTGCGGGCCGGCGGGTTCGGCGACGAACGGCTCGGCGGCCTCGGCCGGGATCGGCTGGGCGTCCGCGGCGTCCTGTACGACCTGGTTCGCGGCGGCGAGGGGCTGGGGCGGCACGGCCGGCTCGGCGCCGGCCTCCGGGGCCTGCGGGGCTTCCGGGAACCTGGCCGTGGGCTCCGCCACGGGCGCTTCCGCTTCGGGGAGGGGGGCACTCTCGGCCGCCGCCTGCTCGTCGACGCCGGGGGCGTGGGTCGGAGCGGCCTGCTCGCCCGGCTGCTGCTCCTGCGCGAGATCCGGATCGGCCGCGCCTTCGGGGGCCTGCGGCTCCTCGACGGGCTGCGCGACCGGCACGGCGGGCCCGCTCTCCGGCTGGGCGGGCTGCTCGGCGCCCTGGGGTTGCGGGGCCGCTTCGGGCGTTACGACGTCGGGGGCGATGTCGGCGGGTTCGGCGACGGCGTCCGCGGGCCGCTCGGTCGGCGCGAGGTGCTCGGGCTCAGGGGCGGGTGCGGCCTCGGGCTCGGAGTCGACCTGCGCCACATCCGATGCGGACGGGAGGGGGGCGGCTTCCGGGGTCGGCTGAAGGTGGTCTTCAGCCGGGGCGGGGGCCTCGGGGGTCTGCGCGGCCTCCGGGAACTGGGGGGCCTCGGGAGCCTGAGGAACCTCGGGTGCGGACGGCTCGGCCACCTGTGCGGGGGCCTCGGGCTCGGCTGTGTCGAGAGCCTGGACGGCTTCGGGGGCGGGAGCCGGGGCGTCGGAGGGCTGCACTGCCGCAGGGGCGGGGGCGTCGGGGGGCTGCACTGCCTCCGGGGTGGGAGCGTCGGGGGCCTGCACCGCCTCCGGGGCGGGAGCGTCGGGGATCGCGTCGGCTTCGGCGGCGGGCTCCTCGGGGACCTGCGCGGCCTCGGGCGCGGGGTCGGCCTCGGGCGCGGGGTCGGCCTCGGGCGCGGGAGGCTGCGCGGCCTCGGGTGCGGGGACCTCGGAAACCTGGTCGGCCTCGGCCGCGGGCGCCTGGGGCGTCTCGGGAAGCTGCCCGGCCTCAGCGACGGGGTCGGCCACCGGAGCGGCGGCTTCGGGTGCGGGATCCTCGGGAGCCACCTCGATGGCGTCGGCCGCCTGGACCGCCTCGACCACCTGGGCTTCGGGGCCCTCGGCCGCCTCACCGGCATCCGCGACAGGCACGGCAGCGGGCACCTCGTCGCCCTGAGCGGCACCGGCCACCCCGGACACCACAGCCTGCGCCACTCCCGGCTGTCCGGTCGGGACAACCGTTTCGGCAGCCGTCCCCTCGGCGCTCACCTGGGCCGGAGCCTGGACCTGGACGGCGGCCGGGGCGGCGGCACCCCAGGGTGCCGCCGGCTGTGGGGCCGCCGCCTCGTGCGGCTGCGGGACGTCGAGGTACTCGGGGCCGGCCGGGGCCTGGCCGGGCTGACGTACGGGTGCGCCGACGGCGCCGCGGTCGGCGAGCGAGCGGACCGGGCTGGCGGAGGCGTCGGGAATGGGCGGGCCGAGGTGCAGGGGGCGGCGCGGAGTGATCGGCGGGATCGGCGTCGAGGGGGCCGACGGGCCGGGCAGCCGTACGGCGCTGAGGTCGACCGAGCCGCTGTCGCGGCCGGAGATCTCATGCGCGTCCGGCTCGTGCACGGCCTCGACGACCGGTTCCGGCGCCGGCGGGGCGACCTCGTTGCCCCAAGCGCCCTGGGAGCCGGGCAGCAGCAGGTCTTCGTCCTCGGCGGTGGTCTCGGAGAGGTAGGTGTACGAACCGTGCGCCGCGGGGGCGCCCGGCTGCTCCACCATGCCTACGCTCTCCGGCAGTCCCTCGCCCGGGACCTGGCCGGTGTCGGTCATGCGTACCCCTCGCCCATCGGTTAGTGCTTCTACGACCAGCTCACCGGGGACGGCGCACCGACCGCCCCCGCAGTGAAGAACGAGCGTGTGTGCCCAGCGGCACGAACGACCCGCCCAAAAAAGGCGACAAAGCCATTGAGTGGCATTGTCGTGGCCGTTCGGCCGTCGCGACAGGTTGATCCGCGACAGGCCGCTGTGGACTGCGCCACGTTGCGCGTCCTCCGGTTCCGCCGTACCACACCGACCCCAAACGGGGCGTGTTTTTCCGGACATTGACCGACGAAGTGCCGGGCGACCGAGTGCGGTACAACGATCGGCCAGCCTACCGCGCGCGGTACGACAACAGGATCACGGGGACGGGTTCACGGTCACGCCGTGCGGTCGGGCAGCACCCCGCTGAGCAGGAACGCGACACTGCGTTCGCGCTCCGTCCAGGCCCGCGTGTCGAGTTCGACGGACTGCAGGAGGGCGCACTCGACGTCGTAGCCGCGTGCGGTGAGGTCGCGTCCGACGATCTCGGCGGCGTCGCGGGTCGCGGCATGTGTGACGATGCGCAGCGGACGTCGGTCGACGACGGCGGAGACGACCGCCGCTCCCCCGCCGCCGATGCGTACGACGTCCGGTTCGGGGAGGTTCTCCAGAGCGTGCGGGGCGGCGCCGTGGACGATCTGCAGCTGGACCCCGAAGGCGCGCGCGTTGGCCTCGGTGCGGGTGCAGGCCTGCGGGTCGCGGTCGACGGCGATGACGGCGGCGCCGGCCCGGGCGGCCTCGACGGAGAAGGCACCGCTGCCGCAGCCGATGTCCCATACGAGGTCGCCGACGCGCGGACCCAGCCGGGTGAGTTGGGCGGCACGGAGCGGTTCCAGCTCGCCTTCGCCCATGAGACCGCCGTAGGACTCGGCCGGCTGGGTCCAGCCGCGGGGACCGGCGGCCGGGTCGCGTCCGGCGATCCAGTCGCCGGAGTCGCGTGCGGCGGCCGTGCCGCCGATGACGATGACGACGTTCGGATCGCGCCAGGTGTGGTCGGCGGCCTTGTCCGAGGTGACGACGGTGACCTGCTCGCGGTCGCTGCCCAGGGCCTCGCAGATGACGAAGGTGCGGTGGACGCCTTCCAGGAGCAGACCGAGTTCGGCGGGTCCTGCGCCCGGTGAGGTGAGGACCGCGACTTTCGTGTGGGCCCGGCACACATTCACCGCGCGTCGCAGGGTGCGACGGTGTGCGACGACCACCTGTGCGTCGTCCCAGGGCATGCCGGCGCGTGCGAACGCGGCGGCCACGGAGGAGACGGCGGGGACGACCTCGACCTCCAGGCCGAACTCGGGTGCGCGCAGGGTGCGTACGACTCCGAAGAAGCCGGGGTCGCCGTCGGCGAGGACCACGGCGGTGCCGCGGTGGCCGGCGATCCGGCGGGCGGCGAGGGCGACGCTGCCGAGGCGGATGCGCTCGGCGGTGGGCGGCACCTCGGGGAGCGCCAGGTGGTGGGCGGCACCGGCCACCAGCGTGGCGGCGCCGAGAGCGGAGCGGGCCGCGGCGGTCAGCGGTGAGCCGTCCCAGCCGATCACCGTGACGCGGTCGGCCATCGTCGTCAGTCTCCTGGTTCGCGCAGGTCGTCGTGGGTCAGCCCGAGGGGCCGGGCTCCGTGAGAGTACCTGTTCGGCGGGTCGGCGCCGCCGGTGGCCGGGGGTTCGATTCCCGTCAGTTCCACTCGCCGAACGAGGTGAAGCCGCCGGTGTCGGCCAGTTGCTCCCCGGCGCCGTCGAGGTCCTCCGGGAGGAGGCTCCACACGATGTAGTCGGTGCGTACGTCGGTCCAGGTACCGTCCTCGGCCCGCACCCGCGCTATGCAGGCGTTGCGCAGCACGCCCTCGCTGATACAGCCGATCTTCTGGGCGACCTGCTGGGAGGCGGTGTTGTCGGCGGCGGTGCGCAATTCGATGCGTTCGAACTTCTGGTCGCCGAGGAGCCACTGGGCGGTGGCGAGCGCCGCCTCGGAGGCGTAGCCCTCGCCGCGCGCCCAGGGGGCGATGATGTACGACATCTCGGTGGACCGCACATGCCAGTTGGTCCTGGCGAGCTGGACGATGCCGACCAGTCGCTGGGTGAGGAACTCGGTGACGGCGAGGTCGATTCCGCGACCGGACTGCCGCTCGCCGGGCGCGTACTCGGTGATCCAGGTGCGGGCCCGGTCCTCGGTGTAGGGCTGGGGGACGGCGGTCCAGGCGCCGACCTGCTCGTCGTTCATCATCTCGGCCAGCGCGGGCACGTCGTCCTCGTCGAGGGGCCGCAGCACCAACCGCTCCGTGCTGATGGAGATGTTGGGGAAGGTGCTAGTCATGCGCCGCTCCGTAACCTTCGGAAACCTTCAGGGCCTGCTGAACTGCCCAGCATGCAGCATGAAAGCACTGAGATGCACCACGGGGTCCACACCAAGTGAAGGTGTGGACCCCGTGCGTGGCGATACGCGGTAAACGCACCGTCAGATGGCGGCCGGTCGCTCAGAACGCCGCGACGACGGCGCCCTCGTACTTGTCCTCGATGAACTTCTTCACCTCGGGCGAGGTGAGCAGCTTCGCGAGCTTCTTCACACGCGGGTCGTCCTCGTTGCCCTTCTTCACGGCGAGGAAGTTGCCGTACGGGTTGTCCTTGGGCGACTCGGCGGCGAGGGCGTCCTTCGCCGGGCTGAGGTCGGCCTCCAGGGCGTAGTTGCCGTTGATGACGGCAGCGTCGACGTCGCCGAGGGAGCGCGGCAGCTGGGCGGCCTCAAGCTCCTTGAAGTTCAGGTTCCTCGGGTTGGAGGCGATGTCCTTCGGGGTCGCCTCGTAGCCGACGCCCGCCTTGAGCTTGATCACGCCGTTGGCCTCGAGCAGCTTCAGCGCGCGGGCCTCGTTGGTGGTGTCGTTCGGCAGGGCGACGGTGGCGCCCTTCTTCAGGTCCGTCAGCTTCTTGACGCCCTGGGAGTACACGCCGAGCGGCTCCAGGTGCACCGTGGCGTTCGGCACGGCGACGATGTCGGTGCCGTTCTTCTTGTTGAAGTCGTCCAGGTACGGCTGGTGCTGGAAGTAGTTGGCGTCGACCTCACCCTGCTGGACGGCCGTGTTCGGCGTCACGTAGTCGGTGAACTCCTTGACCTCGAGTTCGAGGCCGGCCTTCTTCGCGAGGTTGTCCTTGATGTACGTGAGGATCTCACCCTGCGGGGTGGGCGTGGCGGCGACCTTCAGCGGGGCGCTCGCGTCGGAGGCGGAGTCCTTGTCCGAGCCGCAGGCGGTGAGTCCGAGGGTGAGGGCTCCGGCGGCGAGGACGGCAGTGGTGAACTTGGCGGTGTTACGCACGAAAAGTGCCTTTCCTTATGGTGGTGCGACCCCGTGGTGGTGTTACGGGGAGATCTGGGGGAGCCGGACCTAGACGGTCTTGGTCGTCGCTGTGGACGCCTTCAGCAGCCGTAGCTTCGGCCCGGGGCCCGAGTGGCCGCCCCGGCGGTGCAGGGAGCGGGCCGCGTAGTCGCCGGCGAACTGGATCAGGGAGATCACTACGGCGAGGATCGCGACGGTCAGCCACATCAGCTCGGTCTCGAAGCGCTGGTAGCCGTAGCGGATGGCGATGTCGCCGAGGCCACCCGCGCCGACCGTGCCGGCCATGGCGGAGTAGCCGATGAGGGCGACGATCGTGGTCGTGGTGCTGGCGATGAGGGACGGCAGGGACTCGGGCACGAGGACCTTGCGGACGACGGTCCAGGTGTTGCCGCCCATCGACTGCACGGCCTCGACGAGCCCGCCGTCCACTTCGCGGACAGCCGTCTCGACGAGGCGCGCGAAGAACGGGATCGCGCCGATCGCCAGCGGCACGATCGCGGCCTCGCGGCCGATGGTCGTGCCGGTGACCCAGCGCGTGAAGGTCATCAGCGCGACCATCAGGATGATGAACGGCATCGACCGGGCGACGTTCACGATCTGCCCGATGACCTTGTTCGCGAGGACGTTCTGGAGCAGGCCGCCCCGGTCGGTGAGGACCAGGAGGATGCCGAGCGGGAGGCCGCCGACGACGGCGATGAGGGTGGACCAGCCGACCATGTAGAGGGTGTCCCAACACGCCTGCTCCAGCAGGGGCTGCATCTCGGACCAGGTCACAGCTGGACACCTTCCTTCAGCAGAACGGGCTCCTGGCCCAGGACGTCGATCTGCAGGCCCTGTTCGCGCAGGAAGCCGATCGGCACGACGTTGTCCTCGTAGCGGCCGGGCAGTTCGATGCGCATCCGGCCGACCTGGAGGCCGCCGACGGTGTCGATGGCGGCGCCGAGGATCGAGATGTCGATGTTGTAGGTGCGCGAGAGCTGGGAGATGACCGGCTGGGTGGCCGCCTCGCCCTGGAAGGTGACGTCGACGACGGTGCGGTCGTCGGCGGATGCCTCGCCGCCGACCGGGAAGAGCGCGGAGGCCAGTTCGGAGCCGGGGGTCGCGAGGAGTTCGCTGACCGTGCCGGACTCGACGACGCGGCCGTTCTCCATGAGCGCGGCGGAGTCGCAGATCGACTTCACGACGTCCATCTCGTGGGTGATGAGCAGGACGGTCAGGCCCAGCTGCCGGTTCAGGTCGCGCAGCAGCTGGAGGATGGAGCGGGTGGTCTCCGGGTCGAGGGCGCTGGTCGCCTCGTCGGAGAGCAGCACCTTGGGGTCGCCGGCCAGGGCGCGGGCGATGCCGACGCGCTGCTTCTGGCCGCCGGAGAGCTGGGCGGGGTAGGCCTTGGCCTTGTCGGCGAGGCCGACGAGGTCGAGCAGTTCGAGTGCCTTGCGGGACCGCTCCTTGCCGGACTTGCCGAGGATCTCCAGCGGGAGCTCGACGTTGTCCTGGACGGTCCGGGAGGACAGCAGGTTGAAGTGCTGGAAGACCATGCCGATACGGCTGCGCGCCTGCCGGAGTTCCCGGCCGGCCCGGGGTCCTCGTCCGGCGAGGGCGGTGAGGTCCTGTCCGGCGACGGTCACCGTGCCTGCGGTGGGGCGCTCCAGCAGGTTGATGCAGCGGATGAGGGAGGACTTGCCGGCGCCGGACTGGCCGATGACGCCGTAGACCTCGCCTTCGCGGACGTGGAGATCGACGCCGTCGAGGGCGGTGACCTCACGGCCGCGTGAGCGGTAGACCTTGGTCAGGCCCGTGGTGGTGATCACTGGGGTTTCCGTCACTGTCGAGTGCACGGCACGTCGTGGGCGCCGGGCACGGGGCATTCATGGTCGGAGGCAGCCAGGACGCAGCACGGTTCTCCGGGGCGCGGTGGAACCGGAGAGGAGAATCGTGTGCGCGGGGCGCGGCTCAGTCACCTACGCGGGGCGTACGGGCGGACTTGAGCGGGCTCTCGCTTCGGGGCGCGAGGCTCAGCGGTGGTGCGGGGGCCCTCTAGAAGGCGCACATTCGACACATACAACGAGCACCGGGCGTCAGGGTCGCCTCGGTCGCAAGGATGCGGCAGCTCGTCGTGGTCATGCGATCAGTAAACCAGACCTACGGTCCTTACCGACCGCCGCTGTCCACATACCGGACAGCGGCGGACAGCTCTCAGCCGCGTACGGAGATATCGACCCCGTCGTCGGTGACCAGGGCGGACAGGGCCGACAGGTCCCGCACCACCAGGTCGGCGTCGAGCTCATGGGCCTGGTGGGTTGTGGTGAATGCCACGGTGGTCATCCCGGCGGCGCGACCCGCCTGGAGACCGGCGGGGGCGTCCTCGAAGACCACGCAGTGCGCCGGGTCGACGCCGAGCTGCCGGGCGGCGAGGAGGTAGGGCTCGGGGTCGGGCTTGCCGCGCGTGATGTCGTCGGCGGCGATCAGTGTCTTGGGCAGGATGCCGACGGCGTCGAGGCGGGCCTCGGCGAGTCGCCGGGTGGCGGAGGTGACGACGGCCCAGCGGTCGGCAGGCAGTGAGTCCAGGAAGGCCTTGGTGCCGGGCAGCAGGTGCACGCCGTCGTTCGGTACGTCCTCGACCTCCAGCGTCTCGATCCGGGCGAGAGCCTCTGGCACGACGTCGGCCGGCAGCAGTTCGGCGACTATCTCGACGGCCGGACGTCCGTGCAGCTCGACCCTGCCGAACTCCTCCGTGATGCCGTACTCCTCGGCCCAGCGTGCCCAGCAGCGGTCCACGGAGTCGAGGGAGGAGACAAGGGTGCCGTCGTTGTCGAACAGGAGGGCGCGTGCGCGGATCGTCATGGTCTAGACCCTACGGGTCCGCCGCGGATTGCCGGACCCGCCCTCCGGCGTCGATCATGACCGGCATGAGACCAGAGGTGCAGGCCTTTCTGACCGCCGGACCGCTGCCCGACGAGGACGCCGAGGAAGACGAGATCGACCTGCGGGTGGCGCAGCTGGAGGCGATCACGGAACCGGTGACGGGCGACGAGGCCCGCGCACTGGCCGACTGCTTCGGGCCCGACGACTGCTACGGCGTGGCCTGGACGCTGCTGCACCTGATCGAGACGGGGCCGAACCCCGTTCTCACTGTGCGGCCCGCACCCGAGGCCGACGAGTGGCAGCACAGGTTGTGGCAGCGGTGCGTGAACGCCGGGCTCGTCGCCGACGAGCCGCCCGCCTGACCGCCGGGGTCGGCCGCATCAGGTCTTTTGGGCCGTAATAGGCTCGCCGCATGTTTGATGCCCTGACGCTGGTGACCGGGGTCGCCGCGCTGTTGCTCGCCGCCTGGTGCGGCTGGGCGGCCTACCGTGACCAGCCGACGAAGGACTGGCACTTCATCGGGATGGCCGTGGTGACGGTACTGGCCCTGGTGCAGCTGGTGGTCGGGATCGTGCTGCTGGCGCGGGGCGAGAAGCCGGAGCAGGGCACGACGATCTTCGTGGCGTATCTGCTGGGGTCGTTCGCCTGCGTTCCGGCCGCGGGCTTCATGTCGCTGGCCGAGCGGTCCAAGTGGGGTTCGGTGACGGTCGCCGCCGGCGGTGTGGTGCTGGCCGTGCTCGAGGTGCGGCTCTATGACATCTGGGGAGGCTGAGGTGGCCGTGACCGGGGACAGGCCGACGCGGCTGATCAGCGGGCCCGGGATGCTGCTCGTGTGGCTGTACGGCGTGATGGTCGTCGGGGCCGTGTCGCGGTCGGCGTACCAGATCGCGACGGAGTTCGACCGGGCGCCGCTGGCCTATTCGTTGTCGGCGGTGGCGGGGCTCGTGTACGGGTTCATCACGTACTCGCTGGTGCGGGGCGGGGAGACGGCCCGTAAGGCCGCGTCGGTGTGCTGCGTCGCCGAGTTGCTGGGTGTGCTGACGGTCGGGACGTGGACGCTGGTCGAGCCGTCGGCGTTCCCCGATGCGACTGTGTGGTCCGACTTCGGGATGGGGTACGTGTTCATTCCGGTGCTCTTGCCGCTGTCCGCGCTGTACTGGCTGCGGAAGCGGGCGCCGCGCGGGGACACCGCCTGAGGTTGTCAGGCGGTCCCGATCCCGTCGACGCCCCCGCCCCTTGAAGGGGCGTCGACGTCACGCCGTCTTTGCGTACGTCCCCGCCAGTTTCTCCAGGACGACCATCGGGACGCCGTCCGGGCCCTTCGACGTGCCGACCGCCTCGTAGCCCACCTTGCGGTAGAGGCGGAGGTTGCCCTCGCTGCGGTGGCCGGTCTCCAGGCGGAACCTCTTGGCGCCGCGCTGTTCGGTCAGGGCCGCTTCCGCCGCGCGCAGCAGCCTCGCGCCGATGCCGTGGCCCTGGAGGCGCGGGTGGACGCAGAGCTTGCCGATGGCGGCCGAGCCGTCCTCGGTGACACTGCCGCGGACCGAGCCGACGACCTCCTCGCCGAGCCGCGCCACGAAGACACAGTCCCCGGCGACCTCGGCCCGGACCGAGTCCAGGGTTTGGACGAGCGGGTCGATGCGGTAGTTGCCGTACAGCGCCGCTTCGCTCTGGAAGCACAGGTACTGCAACCTGAAGATCTGCTCCGCGTCCTGCTCGGTCGCCGCAGAGATGGTCACGCTCATGCCCATGTGCGCACGCCTCCCGCTCACCTGATCGCCTGTCGTCCCCCACTCCTATCCCCGCGCTTCGCGGGCCGCAACCTCCGGCGTGAGCAATCGGCGCAGACATCCCAGGCATCTGGAACGTTCCGGGCCGAGACTTCCCTGTGAGATACCCAACTCCCCCGCGATTTCCCGGTATGTCGGGTCGCGCGGGGAGAGGAGGGCCTCGACGAGCCGGGGGCAGCGGCCGGGGAGCCGGCGGACCGCCTCCCGCAGGGCGCGGCGACGGGCGGCCATGAGGGCGAGGTGTTCTGGATCGTGCCGGTCGGTGTCGGCGGCGGGGTCGTGCTCGTACGGCCGTTCGCGTCGTGTCGTACGGCGGCTTCGGCGAGCCTCGGAGCGGACGGCCCGGCGCAGCCAGCCCGGCGGGTCCGGGGGCGGGCCGTCGCTGTCGAGGCGTTCCAGGAGGCGGAGCCAGACCGCTTGTTCCAGGTCGGCCGGCTCGGTTCCGCAGGCGTGGGCCTCGGCGGAGGCCTCCGCGAGGAGCAGGGGGCGCAGGGCGGCAACCAGGTCGTGCGTCATATGCGGCACGACGCGGCCGCCCGGGCAGGGGGTTGCCCCGGCGGCCGTCCGTCACCCCAACCGGGGCGTGGCGCTCAGCTGTTGACGAAGTCCTCGCGGGCCAGCAGGCCGGTGTCGGGATTGTCGGTGAAGACACCGTCGATGCCCGTCGCGAAGTACGTCCGGTAGGCGCCGAAGACGTCGCCGTAGGCGTCCGCGTCGGTGCCCTTGCGGAAGTTCGTGGGGAGGAAGGGGTTCTCGTTGCGCATCGTGTAGGGGTGCAGGATCAGGCCGACCTTGTGCGCGTCGCCGACCAGCGTGGTGGGCGTGGTGAGGTTGCCGTTCGCGTCCTTCGGGATGACCAGGTCCAGGGTGGGGCCGATGCCCTGGGCGTAGGAGGCGATCTCCCTGAGGCCGGCCGGCTTGATCAGGTCGGCGACCGTGCGCGGGTCGCCCGTCTCGACGAAGTCCCAGGGGCGGGAGGTCGCGCCGGAGAGCAGGACCACGAGCGGGTTGTCGACGAGCTTGTTCAGGCGCTGGATGCTCGTCGGTTCGAAGGACTGGAGGATGACCGGGGAGTTGCGCCGGTCCTTGCCGTGCTTGTGCAGCACCTTGGCGACCCGCTCCTCCAGGGCCAGGCCCTGCTTGCGGAAGTAGGTGGGGTGCTTGAGCTCGGGGTAGATCCAGACCCGCTTGCCGCGCTTACGGGTCTGCTCGTCCTGCCAGCGCAGCACCTCTTCGAAGGTGGGGATCTCCCAGCGGCCGTCGTAGAGGGTGTTGTGCGGGCGGTTGGCCGGGATGCGCTCGGTGGCGCACAGGGTCTTCAGCTCGGCGAGCGTGAAGTCCTCGGTGAACCAGCCGGTGGTGGAGACACCGTCGAGGGACTTCGTCTTCTTCCGGTCGGCGAACTCGGGATGGTCCGCGACATCGGTCGTGCCGCCGATCTCCGGCTCGTGGCGGCAGACCAGGTGGCCGTCCTTGGTGGGCACCAGGTCGCCCGCCTCGACGATGTCGGCGCCCAGGTCGAGGGCCAGCTGGTAGGAGCCGAGGGTGTGCTCGGGCCGGTAGCCGCTGGCGCCGCGGTGGCCGATGATCGTCGGCTTGGGCAGGCTCTTCAGACCGCCGCCACCGCCTCCGTGCCGGGTCTCCGCCGCCCTCGCCGTGCCGGAGAGCCCGAGGACCGCTCCGCCCGCGCCGAGCACGGCCGCGCCGAGAAGCATCCGCCGTCCGGTGATTCCCGCCTGCTCGTTCTCCTGGGTTCCCATGTGGGCCCTCCCTGACCGTCCGCTCATTCAGTGCGCGCCGATCGTAGGTGCGCGTGCGTGACGGATGGGAGACCTCCGGCGGAACTCGCGGGTGACGCTGAATGTCGTACGGGGAAGGTGAGGTGACGTTCCGTCGGAATGGGTCCCGGAGCGCGGGGAAGTCGTCCGCTAGGCCCTCGGGGCGATGTCCGTCACATCGTGTCGGGCGCGTTACCGCCCGTCCACGCCGCGTCACCGCAGGTAAACCTGTGTCAACAGTGCGTAAGGCCTCGGTGAAGTCGGCCCACCCGATGTGCGGGACCCCGGGAACCGCGAGTATCGTCCTCACCTGCACAGACTCATACCGAATCCCTTGACACCGGAGGGCCCGTTGTCCCGCTTCGCGCTCATCAAGGCAGTGCTCGGACCGATCATGCGCCTGATGTTCCGCCCACAGGTGGAGGGCGCGGAGCACATCCCGGGCGACGGTCCGGTCATCCTGGCCGGCAATCACCTCACCTTCATCGACTCGATGATCCTTCCGCTGGTCTGCGACCGTCAGGTCTTCTTCATCGGCAAGGACGAGTACGTCACCGGCAAGGGCCTCAAGGGCCGTCTGATGGCCTGGTTCTTCACCGGCGTGGGCATGATCCCTGTCGACCGGGACGGCGGCAAGGGCGGTGTCGCGGCGCTGATGACCGGCCGCCGCATCCTGGATGAGGGCCGGGTCTTCGGTATCTACCCCGAGGGCACCCGGTCCCCCGACGGGCGGCTCTACCGGGGGCGCACCGGCATCGCGCGGCTGACGCTGATGACCGGCGCGCCGGTCGTCCCGTTCGCCATGATCGGCACCGACAAGATCCAGCCGGGTGGGGCGGGGATGCCCCGCCCGAGCAAGGTGACGGTGCGGTTCGGTGAGGCGATGGAGTTCTCGCGGTACGAGGGGATGGACCGCGACCGTTATGTCCTGCGGGCCGTGACCGACTCGGTGATGGCGGAGGTCATGCGGCTGTCGGGGCAGGAGTACGTGGACATGTACGCCACGAAGGCCAAGGCAGCGGCGTAGCTCCGCTGGTTGGGCCGGGGGGTTCGTGGGGGTGCGGGGTCACTTTCCGGTACCGGCGCGCTGTGGCTGGTCGCGCAGTTCCCCGCGCCCCTGAAGCCAGCTGTCCGACCGCTGGATCCGCAGCATGAACCAGGCCACCGGACTCGTCGGAACGCCGGATCACATTCCGGTACCGGTGCACTGGGGCCGGTCGCGCAGATCCCCGCGCCCCTGAAGCCAGCTGTCCGACCGCTGGATCCGCAGCATGAACCAGGCCACCGGACTCGTCGGAACGCCGGATCGCGTTCCGGTGCCGGTGCACTGGGGCTGGTCGCGCAGTTCCGCGCGCCCCTGGAACAGCGCCCCGAAGGGGCGTTTTCCGGGGTCGGCGTACCTAGGCGGCGTTGTCCAGCCGTTGGCCGCGCAGGAGGAACCACGCTGCCACCGCCGCCGCCAGCAGGACCGCCGCGCCTGCGCCTGCCGCGATCGCCAGCCCGTCCACGAAGGAACTGCGGGCCGCCTCCAGCATCGCCGCGGACGTCTGCGCCGGCATCCCCGCCGCCGCCTCCACCGCGCCGCCCAGTGATTCGTGGGCCTCGGCCGGAGTGCCCGCCGGGGCGGTGAAGTCCCGGTAGACACCCGTCACGATCGAACCCAGCACGGCGATTCCCAGGGCCGCGCCCAGCTCGTACGCCGTCTCCGACACCGCCGACGCCGTGCCCGCCTGTTCCTTCGGAACGGAGGAGAGGATCACGTCGGACGTGACCGTGAAGGAGAAGCCGGCGCCGACGCCGACCACCAGGAGGGAGGCGCCCAGCAGGGGGTAGCCCGTCGTGCGGTCGACGACCGTGAGCGCGGCCAGCGCGAGGCCGATCGCCGCGAGGCCGCCGGAGACGACGGCGCGTACCGAGTAGCGGCGAGCCACGCGGCCGGCGACGAGGCCGGCCACGACCGCGCCGATCGCGGCGGGCAGTTCGGCCAGGCCCGCCTCCAACGGGCCCCTGCCCTGCACGAGTTGCAGGAACTGGGAGAGGAAGAAGACAAGGCCGGACAGGCCGAGGATGGTCAGCAGGTCGGCCAGCACCGCGCCGCTGAAGCCACGGTGCCGGAAGAGCCGCATGTCCAGCAGCGGGGACGGCAGCGTGAGCTGGCGGCGTACGAAGGCGTAGAGCGCGGCCGCGCCGGCCAGGCCCGCGGCGAGCGTGGTCCAGGTGAAGCCGTGTGCGGCCGCTTCCTTGACGGCGTACACGACACCGATCATGCCGATGAGGGAGAGGGCGACGCTGGTCATGTCCCAGGGGCCGGGGCTCGGGTTGCGTGACTCGGGCAGCAGCTTGACGCCGACGAGGACGAGGACGACCATCACGGGCAAATTGATCAGGAAGACCGAGCCCCACCAGAAGTGTTCCAGCAGGAAGCCACCGGCGATCGGGCCGACGGCGGTACCGGCGGAGGCGGTCGCGCCCCAGATGCCGATGGCGAGGCTGCGTTCGCGCGGGTCGTGGAAGAGGTTGCGGATCAGGGCGAGGGTCGCCGGCATCAGGGTCGCGCCCGCGACACCGAGCAGCGCCCGGGCGACGATCATCAGCTCCGGGGTCGTCGCATAGGCGTTGAGGACGGATATCGCACCGAACGCCGTGGCACCGACGAGCAGGATCCGCTTGCGGCCTATGCGGTCGCCGAGGCTGCCCATCGAGACGAGCAGACCGGCGATCACGAAGGAGTAGACGTCGCCGATCCAGAGGAGCTGGGTGCCGGAGGGCTTCAGGTCCTCGCTGATATAGGGGGTCGCGAGACCGAGGACGGTCGCGTCGACGGCCACCAGCAGCACGGCGAGCACGAGGACGGACAGCGCGAGCCAGCGGCCCGGGCGCTTGGTCACCGCCTCGGTCGTGGTCGCCGCCTGCACGGTGCTGGTCATGATGCCTCTCTCCGTAGTGCGCCGCCGAGCAGCAGCTCGACGATCATGTGGGTGAAGTCGTTGCGGGCGACCCGGCCCTCGGCGACGGCCCAGGCTCCTGAGCCGAGCAGGCCGTAGAGCGCCTCGGTGAGCCAGACCGGGCTCAGGTCGATGCGGAACTCGCCGCTCTGCTGGCCGCGCCGGAACAGTGCGGCGACCCGGTCGTCGATACGCGCCCAGCCCGCGTTCTGCTCCTCCCCCTCGAAGAGTTGGTTCTCCGTGTAGAGGAACGCGAGCAGTGCGGCGGCGGGCTCGATCTCGCGGACCAGCCGGTGCACGGCGTCACGCGCCGTGCCCTCGTCCAGGCGGGCCGCGTCCAGCGCGGCCTCGCACTCCGCGATACCGAGCGACTCCAGCGCCCGCACCAGCGCGTCACGCCCGGCGAAGTGCCGGTGCAGCGTGGCCCGGCTGATCCCGGCCGCCTTGGCGACCTCGTCCATGGTCGCGGTGGATTTGCGGGTCAGCAGGGCTGCGGCGGTGCGCAGTACGTGGTCACGATCAACGGCCATGAGACAAGAATAGCCCATGTGAGACGTTGATGTCTCACGATGGGCATGCGTGACTCATGGCCTGTCGATCAGCGGGGTCTACATCAGCGCCAGGGCAGCTGCCCGCGCCGCTCCCAGTAGGGGCCCGGCTCCTCCACCAGTCCGGCCAACCGCTCCAGCTGCTTCTCGTCGAGATCCACGACGGCCGCGTGCAGGTTGGACGCGAGCTGGACGGTCGTCGCCGCGCCGGAGAGGACCACCCCGGCCCAGGCCTGGCGGAGGATCAGCGCCAGGGCTACGGCGTCGCAGCCGAGTTCCGTCTCCTCGGCCACGGCTTTCAGCGCGTCCGGCGCGTACGGGTCCGCGAGCCGCCCGTTGGCCATGCCCTCCTTGACGATCACGGTGAGCCCGGCGTCGTGGGCCTCGGCGAGGGCGGGGCCGGCCGAGGTCTCCAGGGCGTTGTACGTCGACTGGACGGTACGGAAGAGGGGCTCGCCGTCGACGGTCACGGCGAGGGCGGCGCGGATCGCCGCCGCTTGGTCCGGGCCGCTGGTGGAGAAGCCGATGGTGAGGCCGGCGGCCGCGGCTTCGGCGAGCCTCGCGTGGAGTTCCTTGTCGGTGAGGGCGGGGCTGTCCGGGGTCACCGAGTGGATCTGGTAGAGGTCGAGGCGGGCGCCGAGCAGGGCCTCGGACTCGGCGCGCTGACGCTCATAGGTCTGGAGGCTGTGGTCCTTGACCTCGTGCTTCTCCGCGTCGGTGGACCATTCGGCGGTGTACGTGTAGCCCCATTTGCTGCCCACGACGATGTCGTCGAATGCGGGACGGGCCTTCAGCCACTCGGCGAGGAACTCCTCCGAGCGGCCGTAGGAGCGGGCGGCGTCGAAGTAGCGGACGCCCTGGGCGTAGGCGGCGTCGAGGAGTTCGTGGGTACGGGTGCGCAGCGTCTCGACGCTGCGGTCGTCTCCGAGGTCCTGGTCCCGGCCGAGGTTGATATAGCCGGGACGGCCGACGGCGGCGAGGCCGAGTCCGATGTGGCAGGTGGGGGTGGTTGCTGTTGCCAGTCGGGCGAAGGGCATCGCGGGCTCCGTTCGGTCGGTCCGGTACGGCTCATGACCAACGTAACCCGCGACGACCTTCGCCTTGGACCTCGGTTCGTACGGTGTTCTGGCGGGTGCGGGTGCGTCGCGGCTGGTCGCGCAGTTCTTCGCGCCCCTGGGGACGCTCCCTTTACGGCTTCTCTTTGGCCGCCGCCCACTCGTGCTGGGCCGCCACGTCCGCCTTCACTTCGGCCAGTTGGACGGCGACCGCGCTCGGAGCCGTACCTCCCCGGCCGTTCCTGGAAGCCAGCGCGCCAGGCACATTCAGCACCGTCCGCACCTCCGGCGTCAGATGGGCGCTGATCTTCGCGAACTGTTCGTCCGTCAGGTCGTCCAGTTCCTTGCCCTCGGCCTCGGCGACCTTGACGCACTCGCCGGCGACCTCGTGGGCGACGCGGAAGGGGACGCCCTGCTTGACCAGCCACTCGGCGATGTCGGTGGCGAGGGAGAAGCCGGCCGGGGCCAGTTCCTCCATGCGCTCGCGGTTGACGGTGAGGGTGGCCATCATGCCGGTGAAGGCGGGGAGCAGGACTTCCAGCTGGTCGCAGGAGTCGAAGACCGGCTCCTTGTCCTCCTGGAGGTCGCGGTTGTAGGCGAGGGGCAGGGCCTTGAGCGTGGCCATGAGGCCCGTCAGGTTGCCGATCAGGCGGCCGGACTTGCCGCGCGCGAGCTCCGCGATGTCCGGGTTCTTCTTCTGCGGCATGATCGACGAGCCGGTGGAGAACGCGTCGTGCAGCGTCACGAAGGAGAACTCCTTCGTGTTCCAGATGATGATCTCCTCGGCGATCCGGGAGAGGTTCACGCCGATCATCGCGGTGATGAAGGCGAATTCGGCGACGAAGTCACGCGAAGCCGTGCCGTCGATCGAGTTGGCCGCCGACCCGTGCTCGAAGCCGAGGTCCTTCGCCACCGCCTCCGGGTCCAGGCCGAGGCTGCTGCCCGCGAGGGCGCCGGAGCCGTACGGCGAGACGGCCGTGCGCTCGTCCCACTGGCGCAGCCGCTCCGCGTCCCGGGACAGGGACTGGACGTGGGCCAGGACGTGGTGGGCGAAGAGCACCGGCTGGGCGTGCTGGAGGTGGGTGCGGCCGGGCATGGCCACGTCCGAGTGGGCCTGCGCGAGGCCGATCAGCGCGTCCTGGAGGTCGGCGATCAGGCCGCCGATGACGCGGGCGTGGTCCCGGAGGTACATCCGGAAAAGGGTGGCCACCTGGTCGTTCCTGGACCGGCCGGCGCGCAGCTTGCCGCCGAGGTCGGCGCCGAGGCGCTCCAGCAGGCCGCGCTCCAGGGCGGTGTGGACGTCCTCGTCGGCGATGGTGCCCACGAAGGAGCCGTCGGCGACATCCGCTTCGAGCTGGTCCAGTCCCGCGATCATCCGGGTCAGCTCGTCCTGCGTGAGCAGCCCCGCCTTGTGCAGCACGCGCGCGTGGGCACGCGAACCGGCGATGTCGTACGGGGCCAGCCGCCAGTCGAAGTGGACCGATGCGGACAGCTTGGCCAGGGCCTCGGCGGGGCCGTCGGCGAAACGGCCGCCCCAGAGCCGGACGTCACCGCTGTTGCTGCTCACTTGCTGCGCTCCTCGGGAGGGTCTGGATGTGGCACCGCCTCCCCGTGGCGTGAACGGGGAGGCGGTCGTCAGGCTAGTGCGCTTGACCACACATTCACCTGCATGAGTATGCAGAGGTCTGCATGATTCGTCAATTCAGGGGGTCGATCGGCCGACGGCAGCGGGAAATTCGCGCTCCCTTTGAACGCGGGAAACCGCTTACCCGTACCTCTCGCCGAACGCAGGCGCCGCGTTTGCAACAGACATCACGTACAGACGACACCCCCGAACCCGAGTGAGGCATCCGCATGTCCAGGGCTCTTCCGAAGTACAACAAGCGCCGCGTCGCGTTCATCGGCGGCGCCGCCGCGGTGGCGCTGTCCGGCACGGTGATCGCCGGCTTCGCCCTCGCCGGGGAGACGAGCTCGTCTTCGAAGAGCGCCGGCACGAACGCCCGCACACTGGCCGGACCCGGCACCATCACGTGTCCGGACGTGACCGGCCAGCTGCCCGCGATCCCGGCCTCCGCGCAGGCCGAGGTCGACCGCAACCTCGCCCAGCTCCAGACCCAGATCGACGAAGCCAACCAGCGCCTCGTCAACACCGTCGGCCAGGGCGGACCCAACTTCGTCCAGAACGCCATCCTCGGCCCGCTGGAGGACAAGCGCGTCGCCGCCCTCAACCGCATCGAGACCGCCATCGGCCGGGCAGCGGCGAAGCCCGAGGGACTGGAGGCGTTCGCCGCCTGCACGCTCACCCGGTGACGTGACAGGCAGCCGTGGCCGCCCCGTTGGCACGCCGGCCGGGGCGGCCGCGGTGATTCCGCACGCACCCACAATTCTTTAGACAAACGAACGACACGCGCCCATAATCGGTTGACGTGGGAAAAACTTATGAACGCATAGACGGCAGACTCCGCACGTTCATCGAGGAGCAGCCCCTCTTCTTCACCGCGACCGCTCCCCTGTCGGCCGACGGCACGGTCAACCTCTCCCCCAAGGGCCTGAAGGGCTCCTTCGCGATCCTCGACGAACTGACCCTGGCCTACCTCGACTTCGCCGGCTCCAACGCCGAGACGGTCGCGCACCTGCGGGAGAACGGCCGGATCACCCTGATGTGGTGCGCCTTCCAGGGCCCGCCCAACATCGTCCGGGTGCACGGCCGCGGTGAGGCCGTCTTCCGTGACGACGAACGGTTCGAGGAACTGCTCGGGCACTTTCCCGACATCGACCCGTCCCTGCACGGTCTGCGCGCGATCGTCGTGGTGCGGGCCGATGTCATTCGCGACTCCTGTGGATACGCGGTCCCGCTCATGACGTACGACGAGGACCGCGACCTGCACGCCCGGCGGTTCGCGCGCGAGGACGACGACTCGCTGAGCGCGTACTTCGCCAAGAGGCACATCGCGACCAGCCTGGACGGCCTACCCGGGGTGCCGTTGCCGCTCCCGCCGTCTAGCGTCTGAGCCATGCGCCCCGGTGTCGTCGCCCTCGCGTCCGCGTCCCTCCTCGTCCTCGGCGCCGCGCCGGGTGAGGGGCCGCCGCGGCCACTGCCCGCACGCATGGCCGACACCGGGGGCGGCACCCAGCTGATCACCGCCGTGGCACCGCGAGCGGGTTCTACGTCCGGCACCGTGACCTGGTGGGACCGGGTCGACGGGACATGGCTGAAGGCCGGGTCGGCGTCCGCCCGGTTCGGCGCGAAGGGGCTCGTCGAGGGGGCCAGGCGCAAGCAGAGCACGAACACCACGCCGACCGGGCTGTACGGGCTGCCGTACGCCTTCGGCATCAACGCGGCGCCGCGCGGGACGACGTACGAGTACCGCCGGGTGCGCAAGGGCTCCTGGTGGTGCCAGGACAACGACTCCCGTGCCTACAACCGGTGGAGCGAGCCGCGAGCCCGCGACTGCCGGGCCGCCGAGTCCGAGCACCTGATCTCCTACGGCTCGCTGTACGCGCACGCACTCGTCATCGGCTTCAACTACGACCGCCCGGTCAAGGGCCGCGGAGCCGGGATCTTCCTTCATGTGAAGGGGCGCGGGGCGACGGCCGGTTGTGTGTCGGTGTCGCGGGACGCGATGCGCCGGATCCTCAAATGGGCCGATCCGGGGCGCAAGCCGCACATCGCGATCGGAACGGCGAAGGGGCCCACGGCCATCACCCGGTACTGAGCGCGCACCACTGAACACACGGACCTCCCCGCACGTATCTCAGGGCCAAGGGACCACGCCCATCACGCACCCCCCTTGCCCCGTCCCCGGAGGAACCGTGACCACCACGCTCGCAGGCGGCCGTGCCGCTCGCCGCCAGACGATGCGCCGCATCCGCCCGCGCCGCTCCCCGGCCGTACCGCTGGTGATCGCCCTATGGGCGGGCGCGGCGGCGGTGCTGTGGCTGTGGTGGGACAACACGCCGTCCCTCGCGGACAACACGGCGAAGATCCTCGCGGCCGGGCGGATCACCGGGCTGCTCGCCGGGTACCTGATGGCGCTCGTCGTGCTCCAGATGGCGCGGGTGCCGGCGCTGGAGCGGCGGGTGGGCTCGGACCGGGTCGCCCGCTGGCACGCGATGAGCGGGCGCTACACGATCTGCCTGGTCATCGCGCATGTCTTCCTGACCATGTGGGCATACGCGCTCCAGGCGGGCAAGACGCTCGGTGACGTCGTCCAGCAGACGATCGACTCGGTCAACACGCTGCCGGACATGGGCAAGGCGGCCATCGGCACCGGGCTGCTCTTCCTCATCGCGTTCCTCTCGATCGGTGGCGTCCGCCGCATGATCGGGTACGACACCTGGTACCACGTGCACCTGCTCACGTACGCGGCGGTGTACCTGACGTTCTGGCACCAGATCACCACCGGCAACGAGTTCGCCGTCGAGCCCACCGCGAAGACCTTCTGGTACGGGCTGTACGGCATCGTGACCGCGCTGGTGCTCTGGTACCGGGTCCTCACCCCGATCCGGCTCAACCTGCGGCACCGGATGTACGTCGAGGCCGTCATCGAGGAGACGCCGGGCATCGTGTCGGTGCTGATCGGCGGGCGCAAGCTGCACCGGATGGGCGCGGAGGCCGGGCAGTTCTTCCGGTGGCGGTTCAAGGCGCCGGGGATGCGGTTCAGCTCCCACCCGTACTCGTTGTCGGCGGCGCCCCGCCCGGACATGCTGCGGATCACGGTCAAGGCGATCGGCGACCACACGTCGCGGCTGCGTGACCTGACGCCCGGCACCAAGGTGTGGGCCGAGGGGCCGTACGGCGCGATGACGGCGCAGCGACGCAGCCGCGGCAAGGTGCTGCTGGTCGCCGGCGGTGTCGGCATCACGCCGATGCGGGCCCTGTTCGAGACGCTGCCCGGCGCGTCCGGTGACATCACCCTCCTCTACCGGGCCAACAGCACCCAGGACCTGGCGCTGTGGGACGAGCTGGCCAAGATCGCCGACGAGCGCGGCGCCCGTCTGATGTACGCGGTGAACAGCCCGGACGGCGAGCGGCCCGACATCTCGGCGGAGCGGTTGCAGCAGAAGCTGCCCGACATCGACAAGCACGACGTGTTCATGTGCGGGCCGGCCGGCTTCGCGCAGTCCGTCTACGAAGCACTGCGCGGCGCGGGTGTGCCCGCCCGCCGCATCCATCACGAGTCGTTCGAGATGTGAGCGACGGGACTTCGAGACTTCAAGACTTCAGGAGCTGTAGAAGCGATGAGGAAGAGTCACCCCATCCGGCGTGTCGTGCTGGCCGGCGCCGCCACCGTGTCCGGGATCGTGCTGCTGCTGTCGCTGAAGCCGGCCTCCGACCCGGGTTCCGCGCAGGCGGCGGGCGTCGGCGCACCGCCTGCGGCCTCGGCCCAGGGCGGCGCCCAGGCGGCGGCCACCGGCACCTTCACCGGTGACGCGGCGCAGACCCAGTACGGGGCCGTGCAGGTACGCCTGACGGTGGCCAACGGCAAGATCACCAAGGCGGAGACGGTCCAGGCCCCCAAGGGCGGCCAGAGCGACCAGGTCACCGCCAACGCCGTACCCAAGCTCAACCAGGCAGCCGTCACAGCGGGCACCGCCGACATCGACGCCGTCTCCGGAGCCACCTACACCAGCGCCGGATACAAGGAATCCCTCCAGTCCGCCCTCGACAAGGCGCAGGCGAGCGCCGGTGCGCAGGGGTCCGGCTCCGCCCAGGCCGCCACGGTGACCGGCGACGCCGTACAGACCCAGTACGGCGCGGTCCAGGTCCGTATCACCGTCAACGGCGGCAAGATCACCAAGGCGGAGACGGTCCAGGCCCCCAAGGGCGGCCAGAGCGACCAGGTCACCGCCAACGCCGTACCGAAACTCAACCAGGCAGCCGTCACAGCAGGCACCGCCGACATCGACGCCGTCTCCGGAGCCACCTACACCAGCGCCGGATACAAGGAATCCCTCCAGTCCGCCCTCGACAAGGCGCAGGCGAGCGCCGGTGCGTCACAGGGGTCGGGCTCCCAGGGTTCCGGGTCCCAGGGTTCGGGCGCCGCGCAGGCTCGTACCGTCACCGGCAAGGTCTCCCAGACGCAGTACGGCCCGGTCCAGGTCCGCGTCACGGTCGCCGGCGGGAAGATCACCAAGGCGGAGACGGTCCAGACGCCCAAGGGCGGCCAGAGCGACCAGGTCACCGCCAACGCCGTGCCGAAACTCAACCAGGCAGCTGTCGCAGCAGGCACCGCCGACATCGACGCCGTCTCCGGAGCCACCTACACCAGCGCCGGATACAAGGA
Source organism: Streptomyces sp. NPDC028907 (assembly GCF_055564995.1). Lineage (NCBI taxonomy): Bacteria > Bacillati > Actinomycetota > Actinomycetes > Kitasatosporales > Streptomycetaceae > Streptomyces > Streptomyces sp. NPDC028907. Next base: position 282,517 of record NZ_JBVHVE010000007.1, on the reverse strand, counting down.
ATCCCTCCAGTCGGCACTGGACCAGGCCGGTGGCTGACACGGTGGTGGAACCGACAGAAGCTCCCGCCGCGGCGCGTCATGCGGAGGAGGTCATGGGGACGGTCTTCTCCTTCGACGTCCGCGGCGGGGACCCCGGTGCCGTGCGGTCGGCACTGGAAGAGGCGGTCGCCGGACTGCACCGGGTCGACGAGGTGTTCAGCACCTACCGCGGCGACAGCCAGATCTCCCGGCTGGTACGCGGTGAGCTGACCGTCGACGAGTGCGATCCGGAGGTCGCCGAGGTGCTGGAGCTGGGCGCCGAGGCCGAGCGGACCAGCGAGGGCTGGTTCAGCACGTCGTACCAGGGCCGCCTCGACCCGACCGGCATCGTCAAGGGCTGGTCCGTGGAACGCGCGGCCCGCCGCCTCGCGGACGTCCCCGGCGTGAGCGGCGTCAGCCTCAACGGCGGCGGCGACGTCCAGCTGCTGGGTGTACCGGGCCCCCAGCGCCCCTGGCGGGTCGGCGTCTCCGACCCCCTCCGCCCGGGCGGCCTCGCGGCCGTCATCTCCGCCGCCGGCCTGTCCGAACTGGCGGTCGCCACCTCCGGCACGGCAGAACGGGGCGCCCACATAGTCGACCCCCGCACGGGCCGCTCCGCGGTGACGGACCTGGTGGCGGTGACGGTCGTCGCCCCCTCGGTGACCTGGGCGGACTGCTGGGCGACGGCGGCTTTCGCCATGGGTTCACGCCAGGGTTCGCGCTGGCTGGAGTCCTTGCCGGACGTGGAGGCGCTCTTGATCACGGCGGGCGACGAGGTCCGCTGTACCGGGGGGTTGGCGGCGCGGCTGGGCTGAGTACCTGCGTGGGCGTGACGCTCACCGCGCCGGCGGGTGCCGCCGGCCACAACGCCCAAGGGGCGCGGGGAACTGCGCGACCAGCCACGAACAACCCGCGGCCAACGAATCCCAGGCCCCCCTTCGGCGACTAGTGGCCGTTCTGAGCCAACCGAAGCAAGTGATCAGCGAGAGCCTGACCCCCCGTGGGATTCCGGCTGATCAAAAGCAACGTGTCGTCACCGGCAATGGTCCCCAGGATGTCCTGCAGCTCGGCCTGATCGATGGCCGAGGCCAGGAACTGCGCCGCCCCCGGAGGGGTCCGCAGGACCACGAGATTCGCGGAAGCCTCCGCGGAGATGAGCAGCTCCTGCGACAACCGCCGCATCCGCTCCTCCTTCGCCGACTCCCCGAGAGGGGCACGCGGCGTACGAAACCCGCCCTCACTCGGCACCGCGTAGATCAGGTCACCGTCATTGTTACGGATCTTCACCGCGTTCAGCTCGTCCAGATCCCGGGAGAGCGTCGCCTGCGTGACGCTCAGCCCGTCGTCCGACAGCAGCTTCGCCAACTGACTCTGCGACCGCACGGGCTGCCGGTTGAGGATGTCCACGATCCGGCGGTGGCGTGCGGTACGGGTCTGCGGCACGGCAGGCCCGGCGGCCCCGTTGTGCTCGTGGTCCTGCGCCTGACTCATCGTCGTCTCATTCCCGGATCATCCGTCCCCGTTGGCCTGGTCCAGGATGCCGGGAAGGGCCTGAAGAAGCGCTTCCACTTCGTCGTCCCCGAGGTTCAGCGGCGGCATGAGCCGCACGACATCGGGGGCGGGCGCGTTCACCAGGAATCCGGCATCCTGAGCCGCCTGCTGCACCTTGGCGGCGTGCGGCTCGGTGAGCACGATACCCAGGAGCAGTCCCGCGCCCCGGACATAGTCGATCAGCGGGTGGCCCAGCGCCTCGATCCCGTCGCGCAACTTCTCGCTCTGCTGCTTGACGTTCTCCAGCAACCCCTCGTTCGCGATGGTGTCCACAACCGCCAGGCCGGCGGCGCACGCGACCGGGTTGCCGCCGAAGGTCGTCCCGTGGTGTCCGGGCTGGAGCAGGTCCGCGGCCCGCCCGAAGGCGACCGTGGCGCCCAGCGGCAGCCCGCCGCCGAGCTGCTTGGCGAGGGTGACGACGTCGGGCAGGACGCCCTCGTGGGCCTGGTACTCGAACCAGTGCCCGGTACGGCCGACGCCGGTCTGCACCTCGTCGAGGACGAGCAGCGCCCCGCTGGCGGCGGTGATCGCCCGCGCGGCCTTCAGATAGCCGGCCGGCGGCACGACGACCCCGAGCTCGCCCTGGATGGGCTCGATGATCACCAGGGCCGTCTCCTCGGTGACGGCGGCGGCCAGTGCCTGCGCGTCACCGAACGGCACATGCGTGACGTCACCGGGCAGCGGCAGGAACGGCTCCCGCTTGCCGGGCTGGCCGGTCATCGCGAGGGCGCCCATGGTGCGGCCGTGGAAGCCGCCCTCGGTGGCGACGACGTGGGTGCGCCCGGTCAGCCGCCCGATCTTGAAGGCGGCCTCGTTGGCCTCCGCGCCGGAGTTGCAGAAGAAGACCCTGCCGTCCCGGCCGAAGAGCTCCAGGAGCCGTTCGGCGAGGGCGATGGTCGGCTCGGCCATGAAGAAGTTGGAGATGTGACCGAGGGACGCGATCTGCTTGCTCACGGCCTCGACGATCGCCGGGTGGGCGTGGCCGAGCGCGTTGGTCGCGATGCCGCCGACGAAGTCGAGGTACTGCTTGCCGTCGGCGTCCCAGACCTTGAGGCCTTCACCGCGTACGAGAGGGAGTCGCGGGGTGCCGTAGTTGTTCATGAGCGAGCCCTGCCACCGCTGGGCGTACTCTGCGTTGGTCGCGGTCCCGGTCATTCCGCATCCCCCTCTTGCGCGTCCGGCACGACCATCGTGCCGATGCCTTCATCGGTGAAGATCTCCAGCAGGATCGAGTGCTGGACCCGGCCGTCGATGACGCGGGCGGTCTGGACGCCGTTGCGCACGGCGTGCAGACAGCCCTCCATCTTGGGCACCATGCCGGAGCTCAACTCCGGCAACAGCTTCTCCAGTTGGGAAGCGGTGAGGCGGCTGATCACCTCGTCGGAGTTGGGCCAGTCCTCGTAGAGGCCCTCGACGTCCGTGAGGACCATGAGGGTTTCGGCGCCCAGAGCAGCAGCGAGTGCCGCAGCCGCCGTATCAGCATTGACGTTGTAGACATGTCCGTCGTCCTCGGAACGGGCGATCGAGGAGACGACCGGGATCCGGCCGTCGGCCAGCAGGGCCTCGATCGCGCCCGTGTCGATGCCGGTGATCTCGCCGACCCGCCCGATGTCGACCAGCTCGCCGTCGATCTCGGGCTGGTGCCTGGTGGCGGAGATGGTGTGCGCGTCCTCGCCGGTCAGGCCGACGGCGAGCGGGCCGTGCTGGTTGAGCAGGTTGACCAGCTCGCGCTGTACCTGCCCGGCCAGCACCATCCGTACGACGTCCATGGCGTCCTCGGTGGTGACCCGGAGACCGGCCTTGAACTCGCTGACGATGCCGTGCTTGTCGAGGGCGGCGCTGATCTGCGGGCCGCCGCCGTGCACGACGACCGGCTTGAGGCCGGCGTGGTGCAGGAAGACGACGTCCTGGGCGAAGGCGGCCTTCAGGTCCTCGTCGATCATGGCGTTGCCGCCGAACTTGATGACGACGGTCTTGCCGTTGTGCCGGACCAGCCAGGGCAGCGCCTCGATGAGGATCTGGGCCTTGGGGAGCGCGGTGTGCTTGCGCGCGGGTGAGTTGGTCATGACGAGTACGCGCTGTTCTCGTGGACGTAGTCGGCGGTGAGGTCGTTGGTCCAGATGGTGGCGGTCTCGGTGCCGGCCGCGAGGTCGGCGACGACGTGCACCTCGCGGTAGCGCATGTCGACCTTCTCGCGGTCCTCGCCCACGCCGCCGTTCTTGCACACCCAGACGCCGTTGATGGCGACGTTGAGCTGGTCGGGTTCGAAGGCCGCGGTTGTCGTGCCGATGGCGGAGAGCACGCGGCCCCAGTTGGGGTCCTCGCCGTGGATGGCGCACTTGAGGAGGTTGTTGCGGGCGATGGAGCGGCCCACCTCGACGGCGTCGTCCTCGGTCGCGGCGTTGATGACCTCGACCTTGATGTCCTTGCTGGCGCCCTCGGCGTCCCGGATCAGCTGCTGGCCGAGGTCGTCGCAGACCTGCCGTACCGCTGCGGCGAACTCCTCGTACTCCGGGGTGACTTCGGCGGCGCCGGAGGCGAGCAGCAGCACGGTGTCGTTGGTGGACATGCAGCCGTCGGAGTCGACGCGGTCGAAGGTGACCTTGGTGGCGGCGCGCAGGGCCTTGTCCAGTACGTCGTTGTCGACGGCGGCGTCGGTGGTGAGGACGACCAGCATGGTGGCGAGGCCGGGGGCGAGCATGCCCGCGCCCTTCGCCATGCCGCCGACGGTCCAGCCGTCCTTGGTCACGACGGACGTCTTGTGGACGGTGTCGGTGGTCTTGATGGCGATGGCGGCCCTCTCGCCGCCGTGCTCGGAGAGCTGCGCGGCGGCGGTCTCGACGCCCGGGAGGAGCTTGTCCATGGGGAGGAGGACGCCGATGAGGCCGGTGGAGCAGACGGCGATCTCGACGGCGCCTCGTCCGAGGACCTCGGCGGCTTTCTCGGCGGTCGCGTGGGTGTCCTGGAAGCCCTTGGGCCCCGTGCAGGCGTTGGCGCCACCGGAGTTGAGGACGACCGCGGAGACCTGCCCGCTCTTCAGGACCTGCTCGGACCACAGTACGGGCGCGGCCTTCACACGGTTGGACGTGAAGACACCGGCGGCGGCGCGGCGGGGCCCGGTGTTGACCACGAGGGCCAGGTCCGGGTTGCCGTTCTCCTTGATCCCGGCGGCGATGCCCGCCGCCGTGAATCCCTTTGCTGCCGTCACGCTCACGGCGCAACTCCGATCGTCGTCAGTCCGGTGGTCTCGGCGAGACCCAGGGCGAGGTTCATGCTCTGGACGGCACCGCCGGCGGTGCCCTTGGTCAGGTTGTCGATGGCGCTGATCGCGATGATGCGGTTCGCGGCGGCGTCGTACGCGACCTGCACCTGAACGGCGTTCGAACCGTAGACGGACGCCGTGGCGGGCCACTGTCCCTCCGGAAGGAGGTGGACGAAGGGCTCGTCGGCGAAGGCCTTGTCGTAGGCGGCGCGCACGGAGTCCGCGGTGACGCCGGGGCGGGCGTTCGCGCTGCACGTGGCGAGGATGCCGCGGGGCATCGGGGCGAGGGTCGGTGTGAAGGAGACGGACACCCGCTCGCCCGCCGCGCCGCTGAGGTTCTGGATCATCTCGGGGGTGTGCCGGTGGCCGCCGCCGACGCCGTACGGCGTCATGGAGCCCATGACCTCGCTGCCCAGCAGATGGGGCTTGGGTGCCTTGCCCGCGCCGGAGGTGCCGGAGGCGGCGACGATCACGGCGTCGGGCTCGGCGAGGCCGGCGGCGTAGGCCGGGAAGAGGGCGAGTGAGACGGCGGTCGGGTAGCAGCCGGGTACCGCGATGCGCTTGGACCCCTCCAGCGCGGCGCGGCCACCCGGCAGTTCGGGGAGGCCGTAGGGCCAGGTGCCGGCGTGCGGGGAGCCGTAGAAGGTCTCCCAGTCGGCCGCGTCCTTCAGCCGGAAGTCGGCCCCCATGTCGACGACGAGCACGTCCGGGCCGAGCTGCTCGGCGACGGCCGCCGACTGCCCGTGAGGCAGGGCGAGGAAGACGACGTCGTGTCCGGCGAGGACCTCGGGGGTCGTCGCCTGGAGTATGCGGTCGGCGAGGGGCAGCAGGTGCGGCTGGAGCGCGCCGAGCCGCTGTCCCGCGTTCGAGTTGCCGGTCAGGGCCCCGATCTCGACATCGGGGTGCGCCAGGAGCAGACGCAGCAGTTCCCCGCCCGCGTATCCGCTCGCTCCGGCCACTGCCGCACGTACCGCCATGGAATCCTCCTCCTAGATGGCATGACTATACGTTTCGCCGCAGGTTTATGCAATCTTGGCCGGGCGTCGGCCGCCGACCGGGAGACAGGGCACGGAAGCCGCCTTTGTTCGTGTCATGTCCATGAGCTAGTGTCCCCGGGCGCGTATCAGGGGATCACGGCAGGTGGGGGACATGACCGAAAAGATCGGCTCGCCCGAGAAGGGCCACAACGCGTGGGGGCAGGCCTTCGCGGCCGTGGCAGCTGCTCCGACGAGAAGGAGCCCGGCAAGCCGACCGGCCGGGTGAGCGGAAAGCAGCTGTGCGAGGCGCTGCTGCGACCCGACCTCGCCGAGCTGCTGGGCACGCCGACGGAGACCGCGAAGACCGCCTTCGGCAACGACGGCTCCGCCGGACTCGACGGGGCCGAGAAGATCCCGATGCCCACCGCGGAGGTCGAGTTCGACACCTACACCGTGACGCTCTCGGCGACGTACGACGACCTCCCCGTCACCGCGTCGTACCGACGTACTGGGATGGGACGAGACGCAGCGCACGGTGCTGGGCCGGCCGGCGGTGCTGTACTCGAACCGCACCATCAGGATCAACTTCCGTCTCGACGGCGGCGACGCCGAGACCGGCACCGGCGTCCCGCTGCGCTCCGTCATGGTGGCCCAGGACGTGAAGGACGGCGGCGGCTCCTACGACGTGACCCTGTGGCGTGCGGACGGCATGGTGCCGGACGGCGCCGTACTGCTCCGGGTCGCCGAGAAGGTGCTGCCGACGGTCCCGGGGTGGGCCGCCGGCAGCTGAGCGTCTCGGGCGCTCCTACCTCTGCTTGATCCGCAGGAAGGTGACGGAGTTCGCCGGGAAGGTGTACGTGAACTTCGCGGCCACGCCCCGGAAGGTGGACGTCACCGGGGTCACCGGCGTGTCCGTCTCGGTGTTCACCGCGTCCTGGTCGGCGGCCAGCGTGGTCACACGGGCGGTGGAGGCGACCTTGGCGCCGCCGAGGTCGACGGCCGTGCGGGCCTCGGCGGACTGGGCGTTGACGACCTTGACGATCAGGTCACCGGTCCTGGCGTCCTTGGTGACGACCTGGCGGAACGGCTCGGCCGGCTTGTCGTCGGTGAAGCTGCCCCACTCCTTGCCGTCGAGGAGCAGGGTCACCTGGCGGCCGCGCACCTTGATGTCGATGTCGTAGGCGCGGCCCGTCTCGATCGACCCGGGCTTGGTCATCAGGGTGCCCTTGCCGCCGTCGACGGCCTGCTCGATCGCCGACTGGGTGTTGTTCCAGCCGCCCAGGTTCCACCAGTAGTAGTTGCCGGTGTCCTTGACGCCGAAGGCGACGAGGAAGCCCTCCTTGCCGGACTTCTTGGTGGCCTTCACATGCAGGTCGTAGTCCTTCCAGGCCGGGTCGCCCGCCGTGACCATGGTGTTCTCGGCGGCGGCGTCGGTCTGGACGTACTGGCCGTCCTGGATGCTCCAGCTGCCCGCACCGCTGTGCGTCCACTTCGAGGCGTCACCGGAGAAGTCGTCGCCGAACAGCGTCGAGCCGTCCGCCGAGGTGACCTTGACGTCGTCGTACGCGGCGCTGGTCGCCCACGTGGACAGGCCGACGGCACCGGTGATGGGGCCGCTGACGTTCGGGGTGGTGGTGGCCCTGGACGGGACCACGCGGTCGCCGACGTTGTTCATGAACAGCCGCTGGACCTCGTAGTTGGCCGAGTTCCAGGAGGCCCGGTTGTTGAACCAGATCATGTCCGGCCGCCACTGGACGTAGTCCTCGTTGGCGAGCAGCGGGGCGTAGGAGGCGAGCTTGACGACGTCCGCGTTGCGCTCCAGACCGGTCATGAAGGCGGCTTCGGAGAGGCCGTTCTTCCAGGCGTTGCCCTGGGAGGCGTACTCGCCGAGGAAGACCTTGGGGCCGTTCCTGTCGTAGGAGTCGTAGCGGTCGTTGTTCTGGAGGAACCAGTTCGGGCTGTTGTAGTAGTGCTCGTCGACCATGTCGACCTTGCCCTCGCGGTTGAGCTGCCACGCGGTGTCGAAGGTCGTGCCGGCGTCGTCCGGGCCGGAGTTGGAGATGACGGTGATGTCCGGGTACTTGGCCTTGATGGCGGCCCGGAACTGCTCGAAGCGGGCGAAGAACTCCTTGGGGAGGTTCTCCTCGTTGCCGACCCCGATGTGGGTCAGCCGGAAGGGCTTGGGGTGGCCCATCTGCGCGCGGACCTTGCCCCACTTGGAGGTCGCCGGGCCGCCTGCGAACTCGATGAGGTCGAGGGTGTCCTGGATGTGCCGCTTGAGCAGCGCCTCGTTGTCGGTGGCCTTGTTCTGGCCGCACCCGGTCACCAGGGCGGGGACGACGGGCAGCGGCATGGCGCCGATGTCCTCGGAGAAGCGGAAGTACTCGTAGTAGCCGAGGCCGTAACTCTGGTTGTAGCCCCAGAAGTTGGCGTTGGTGGCGCGCTGCTCGACCGGGCCTATGGTGTCCTTCCACTGGTAGCTGCGCTTGCGCTGCCAGTTCGAGGCCTCGCTGTAGTCCTCCATCGAGCCGGTGTTGACCAGGCAGCCGCCGGGGAAGCGCACGAAGCCCGGCTTCAGGGCGGCGATCTTCTCGGCGAGGTCCTTGCGCAGGCCGTTCGGCTGGTTCTTGTAGGTGTCGCGCGGGAACAGCGAGACCTCGTCGAGCGCGGCGGCGGCGGTCGCGGCCACGGTGAGGCGGCCGCGGTTGCTGGTGCGGGTGGCGGTGAAGGTGGCCTTGTACTTGGCCCAGCCGCCCTTCACGGCGACCTGCCGGGCGGTGGCCAGCGTGCCGGCGGCGTCCTTGAGGGAGATCGTGAGCGTGCTGCCGCTCTCGGCACGGGCCCACACGGAGAAGTCGTACTTCTTGCCCTGCTCGACCCGGATGCCGGTGTTGTATCCGGTGTTCGTCACGGTCGAACCGGCGTCCAGGGACAGGTAGTTGCGGTTGCTCTCGTTGAGGCGGCCGGTGTCGTTCACGACCCGGGCCGTACCGCCGACCGTCCAGGACGTCAGGGGCGTGTACGAGCCGTTGTCGGCGGTGGAGTACTCGAAGGACCGGTTCTGCACGAGCTCGGCGTACAGTCCGCCGTCCGCGGCCCGGTTGATGTCCTCGAAGAAGACGCCGTACATCGTGTCGTCGATCGCCGCACCCTTGGCGGTCGGGTCGACGGTGATCGCGTAGTCGGTGACGTCCTCGGCGTGGGCGGGCGACGGGATGAGACCGGCTGCCACCAGGAAGGCGGTGGCTGCGAGGCCGAATCTCCAGCGGCTGGCATTGCGTGGCATGGATACTCCGCGGCTCGATGTTCGAAATATCAAACGCTGATCAGCACTTCGAACGGCAAGATAGGGAGGGGGATCCATAGCGTCAACGGGTCGCGCGGTACCGAAAGTGTCGGAAGCGAGGAGCGGATGGGCGAGTTCTGGCCAGTACCGGATGCGCTGACCTATCTGACCGGGAGCGATGGGGGTGCCCCCGCGTGAGCTCGATTCGAGCGTGGGGGAGGGTCGGGCGGTCGGTGCGGGATCTGGCGAGCGGAGAGGAGGGGGAGTTCTCCGGTACGACGGTATTCGGACGGGACGACGACTCCGGCCTCCTGCACCAGGAGACCGGCACTTTCCTGTGGGGTGGAGTCGCGCGCCCCGCCGAGCGCACCCTGCGCTTCCTGCCGGGCGGTTCACCGGGAACGGCGGACGTCCACTTCGCCGACGGCCGCTTCTTCCACGACCTGAACCTGACGACCGGCCGTCACGTCACCGACCACCCGTGCTCGGCCGACCTCTACCGGGGCGAGTTCACCGTCCGGGACGAGAACCACTGGCGGACCGTGTGGCGGGTACGGGGTCCGGCGAAGGACCTCGTCCTCACCACGGACTACGCCCGCGAGGGCTGAGTCGGCGCCCCGTCGAAGCGGAGGTTCCAGCGGCCCGCGTGACCGGTCACGGTGGTGGTCGACAGGGGGCGTACGTCGATGTTCCAGTACGTGGCGGGGGGTGCCTTCAGGGCGTAGACCAGGGCGGCCCGGATCACGGACGGTTCGGCCACGGCGACGATCCGGCCGCCGTCCTCCACGGGCCGCGTGTCGAGCCAGCCGCCGACCCGGCCGATGAACGCGAGCAGGGACTCCCCGCCGTGCGGTGTGCCGCGCGGGTCGGCGAGCCAGGCGTCCACCGCGTCCGGTTCCCGGGCCATCGCCTCGCCCAGCGTGAGCCCGCGCCAGCGGCCCATGCCGCAATCGCGCAGGGCGAGTTGGACCAGCGGCGCGTAGCCGAGGGCGTCGCCGGTGGCGCGGCTGCGCGGGGTCGGCGAGCAGTAGCGCAGCTCGGCCGCCGCCAGCGGCAGCAGGTCGCGCGCGACACGCTGCACCTCGTCCCAGCCGGCCTGGTCCAGCGGCCGGTCGTCCTCGAAGCGCTCGGCGAGCAGCGGGGAGCTGCGCGCGGCGGCGACGAACGTGACCCGAAGCGACATGCGGCGATGGTGTGTCGCGGAAGTACGCAGGTCAAGAGGCTTTGTGCAGGCGTCACCGAGGGTGGACGAAAGCTTACTGCGGGGTCAGGACCAGGCGGACAAGTCACTGGAAAACGGCTGTTGGATGTTCAAGTACGCAACTAGAAGTAGAGCGCCATCCATTGGTCCGGGTGCTCCAGCACCTTGAACCCGAGCTTCTCGTAGACCCCGTGCGCGTCGTGCGTCGCGAGCAGCATCCGCCGCAGCCCGTACGGCCGCAGGTGCTCGCGCACCGCCCCGACGAGCGACGTCCCGATGCCCTTGCCGCGCACCGAAGGGTCGACGTACACGTCACACAGCCACGCGAAGGTCACCCGGTCCGTGATGACCCGGGCATACGCCACCTGCTCCCCCGAAACCGTGTCGTACACCCCGAAGTTCAGCGAACCCTCGATCGCCCGGTCCTGCTTCTCCCGCGGCCGCCCGATCGCCCAGTACGCGTCGGTGGACAGCCACCGGTGCACCCGCTCGGCGTCGATGCGCCGGGCGTCGGTCGAGATCTCGTAGCCGTCGGTCTGGGGCAGGGGGGTGGCGTCGGTCATGCGCCGACGTTCGCAGGCCGGGATGCCGGGCGTCGAGCGCTTTTCCCGGTGGGCGGGCGGTCGTCAGTGCCCCGCCGCCGCGCCGCCCCGTGGTTGGAGCGCCTCGTCCCACGACGCCCGCAGTCGCCGCACCCCCTCCACGATCTCCCCCGTCCCGGCCACCGCCGCGAAGCTCAACCGCAGATGCCCCGCCGGGGGCTCCGCGCTGAAGTAGGGGCGGCCGGGGGTGATCGCGACGCCGGTGCGCAGGGCGGCCGCGGTCAGGGCCGCTTCGTCGGTGCCGTCGGGCAGGCGGAGCCAGAGGTGGTAGCCGCCGGACGGGACGTGCGGAAGGGAGAGTTCGGGCAGGTGCAGCCGCAGGCCCGCGGTCATGACGTCACGGCGGGCCCTGAGTTCGGCGGACAGGGTCCGCAGATGGCGGGGCCAGGCGGGCGAGCCGACGAGTTCCAGGGCCGCCTCCTGGAGCGGGCGGGACACGAAGAAGGTGTCGACGACCTGGATGGCGCGCAGCCGTTCCAGCACCGGACCGCGCGCGGTGAGCGCGCCGACCCGGAAGCTGGGCGAGGTCGCCTTGGTGAGCGAGCAGACATGGACGACGACACCGTCGGGGTCGTCGGCGGCGAGCGGACGCGGCAGCGGACCCGCGTCCTCGTGCACCAGACGCCGTACGAAGTCGTCCTCCACGACGAAGGCACCGGCCTCGCGCGCGATGCGCAGCACCTCCGGGCGGCGCTCGGGGGCGAGGACCGCGCCGGTGGGGTTCTGGAAGAGCGGCTGGCAGACGAAGACACGGGCGCCGGTGGCGCGGAAGGCGTCGGCGAGCAGGGCCGGCTTCACTCCGTCCGAGTCCACCGGTACGGGCACCGGGCGCAGTCCGGCCGCGCGGGCGATGGCCAGCATGCCGGGGTAGGTGGGCGATTCGACCAGCACCGGCGCGCCGGGCGGGGCCAGTGCGCGCAGCGCGGTGGTCAGCGCGGACTGGCCGCCCGCCGCGATCAGCACCTCGGCGGCGGTGACGGTGCCGCCGATCTCGCGGGCGAACCACTCGCGCAGCTCGGGCAGTCCGTCCAGCGGCGGCCGGCCCCAGGCGCCGGGTCGGCGGCCGGCCCGGGACAGCGCCGCGGCCATGGCCTTCTCGGGCTGGAGCGAGGGGTGGGGATAGCCGCCGCTGAACTCGATCACTCCGGGCGGCGGAGTGGCGAGACAGACCGTGACACCGGAAGCGTCCACGGTGCGCGGTACGACGTCGGCGGCACTGTCGGCGCTGAGGGCGACCTCCTGCCAGGAGGTGTCGCCCGCCGCCACGAGCGGGGTGCGCTGCGGGGCGCGGAAGGCGCCCGCGCCGGGCCGGGTCACCACCAGCCCCTCGGCGGTGAGCCGCGCGAGGGCGCGCGAGACGGTCACCGGACTCACCCGGAACCGCTCGACGAGCGACCGGCTCGACGGGAGCTTTCCACCGGGAGAGTAGCGGTCGAGCTCCCTTCGGAGCTGTTCCGCCAGTTCAGCCACGCTGCTACGCTCTTGCATGAGAACACAGAGTAGCGCTATCGCCCCGACTGGGATAGCGGTCAGTGGTCGGCCCGGCACCTCTACCGGCACCCTCCAGGCCGCTCTCGGTGTCGCGGCCTTCTCCCTCACCTTCCCTGCCACCGCCTGGGGTCTGGAGGGCTTCGGCCCCTGGTCCCTGGTCGCGGTGCGCAGCGTGCTGGCCGCGCTGATCGCGGGCGGCTGCCTGCTGGCGTTGCGAGTGCCGCTTCCCGGTCGCCGGCACTGGGCGGGCCTCGCGGTGGTCGCCGCCGGAGTGGTCTTCGGCTTCCCGCTCCTGACCACGCTGGCGCTGCAGACCTCCACCACCGCGCACGCGGCGGTCGTGGTCGGTCTGCTCCCGCTCACCACCGCGCTGTTCTCGGCCCTGCGCGTCGGCGCCCGCCCGTCGCGCACCTTCTGGATCGCCGCCCTCGTGGGCGCCGCCGCGGTCGTCGCCTTCACCGTGCAGCAGAGCGGCGGCACCCTGACCACCGCCGACCTGTATCTCTTCGGGGCGCTGCTGGTGTGCGCGGCCGGCTACACCGAGGGCGGCCGGCTGGCCCGGGTCATGCCGGGCTGGCAGGTGGTGGGCTGGGCGCTGGTGCTGTGTCTGCCGCTGAGCGTGCCGGCCGCCGCCGTGGCGCTGTCGTACGAGCCCGTCCAGCTGACCTGGCACGGCGTCACCGGACTGCTCTGGGTCGCGGCGGGTTCGCAGTTCCTCGGTCTGGTCGTCTGGTACCGGGGCATGGCCGCGATCGGCATCCCGAAGGCCAGCCAGTTGCAGTTGGCCCAGCCGCTGCTCACACTGGTGTGGTCGGTGCTGCTGCTGGGCGAGCACCTGACAGTGGCCGCCCCGCTGACGGCCGCGGCGGTGCTGGTGTGCATCGCCGTGACCCAGCGGGCGCGTGGCTGAGCGGGCCCTGGCGACCCACTTCCAACCACCGCTCCACGCCGTAGACTCAAGGCCACGGACCGCTGCTCCCACACTTGGTGAGGAGGACCGACAGATGCGTGCAACCGTGGGCGACCAGCTTGTCCAGCACGGCAGGGTGGTCGGGCAACACGACAAGGTCGGCGAGATCGTCGAAGTCCTGGGCCAGGAGGGCAATCCTCCGTACCGCGTCCGCTTCGAGGACGGGCACGAGGGCCTGTGCTCCCCCGGCCCCGACACCGAGATCCGTCACAGGGACACGATCAAATAGCTCGGCGAGCCGTTCAGCGCGGGGGAATCGCCGGCTGCCCGTAGTGGTCGGCGACGACCCGTGCCATGGCCCCGATCCGGTCGGTCGCGACGTCCTTCGCCGCGAAGTAGACGTGCCCGCAGACCTCCGCGTGCTCCTTGGTCAGCGTGAGATGCCGGGACAGCTCGGCCGGTTCCTGCCAGGCGGCGGGCTGCGCCGGGTCCCCGGCCTTGTACAGCGCCTCACCGACGTACAGCTTGGTCCTGCTGCCCCGCGCGACCTCCGACCACCAGGGCACGAGCTTGGCGTAGTCGGCGGCGGCGAAGCCGATGTTCCAGTACAGCTGCGGGCAGATGTAGTCGATCCAGCCCTCTCGGACCCACTTGCGGGTGTCCGCGTACAGATCGTCGTACGTCTGCACCCCGCCCCGGGTGTCGGAGCCGAGCGGGTCGGTGCCGGCGTTGCGCCACACGCCGAACGGGCTGATGCCGAACTCCGTGCCGGTCCGGATCTTCCGGATACCGGCCGCCATCTCCGTGACCAGCTTGTCGATGTTGTCGCGCCGCCAGTCGGCCCGCACCGAGAAGTCGCCGCCGTAGCGGTCGTAGGCCTCGTCGTCGTCGAAGGTCTGGCCGGCCACCGGATACGGGTAGAAGTAGTCGTCGAAGTGGACGGCGTCGATCTCGTACTTCTCCACCGCGTCGAGCATCGCCTTCCGCACGAACTCGCGGACCTCGGGCAGCCCCGGGTTGTAGTAGAGCTTGCCGCCGTACGTCACCACCCAGTCCTCGTGCTCCCGGGCGGGGTGGGACGCGGCCAGCTTGCCGAGGTCGGTGTGGTTGGCGATGCGGTACGGGTTGAACCAGGCGTGCAGTTGCAGACCGCGGGCGTGGGCCTCCTCGACGGCCGTGCCGAGCGGGTCCCAGCCGGGGTCCTCGCCCTGGGTGCCGGTGAGGACCTGCGACCACGGCTCGTACGGCGAGGGCCACAGGGCGTCGGCCGTGGGCCGTACCTGGAAGACCACGGTGTTCAGGCGGGACTCCACGGCCGCGTCGAGGTGGGCGATCAGCTCGGCGCGCTGCTCGTCCGCGGTCAGGCCCTGCTTGGAGGGCCAGTCCCGGTTGGCCACGGTCGCGATCCACACGCCGCGCATCTCGCGGGTGGCCCGCCGCCGGTTCCGGCCCTTTCCGTCCGCCATGGCGGAACCGGCGGCCATCGCGCCGCCTGACGCCACGAGCGCCGACAGGGCGGTCACCGTGAACGCCCGCCGTGACATCCGGGACTTCCGGTGCAGCATCTTCTTCGTACCTCCGTGTGTGCCGTGGTCAATGGCCCACCCCATGACAGATCAGCGCGTTGCGGACCTGTCCCGGCGACAGCCTTTCATGAGGCACCCGAACGATCGATCAAGCTTCGCCGAAGGTAACGTGCAGGTTTGGAGCAGGCGCCGAACAACGGCGGACCTGCCGCAGTCGTGGATCAGCGAAGGGGACGATGTGACCGGCATCTCCGGAGATATTGCACGCGTCGGCGTGGTGGGCTGCGGCCAGATGGGAGCGGGCATCGCCGAGGTGTGCGCCCGCGCCGGGCTGGACGTGAAGGTCGCCGAGACCACCGGCGAGGCCCTGGAGATCGGCCGCACCCGGCTGTTCACCTCCCTGGCCAAGGCCGCCGAGCGCGGCAAGATCAGCGACGAGGAGCTGGACGCCACGCAGGCCCGGCTGTCCTTCACCACGGACCTCGGCGAGTTCGCCGACCGTGACCTGGTGATCGAGGCCGTCGTCGAGAACGAGCAGGTGAAGACCGAGATCTTCCAGGTCCTCGACCAGGTCGTGACCCGGCCTGACGCGATCCTCGCCTCCAACACCTCCTCGATCCCGCTGGTGAAGCTGGCGGTCGCCACCTCGCGCCCCGACCAGGTCATCGGCGTGCACTTCTTCAACCCGGCCCCGGTGCAGAAGCTCGTCGAGCTGATCCCGGCGCTCACCACCTCCGAGGGCACGATCGCCCGCGCCCAGACCTTCGCCGAGAAGCTGCTGGGCAAGCACGCGATCCGCGCCCAGGACCGGTCCGGCTTCGTGGTGAACGCGCTGCTGATCCCGTATCTGCTCTCCGCGATCCGGATGTTCGAGTCGGGCATCGCCAGCCGCGAGGACATCGACAACGGCATGGAACTCGGCTGCGCCCACCCGATGGGCCCGCTGAAGCTGTCCGACCTGATCGGCCTGGACACGGTGGCCTCCGTGGCGCAGAGCATGTACGACGAGTACAAGGAGCCGCTGTACGCCGCTCCCCCGCTGCTCCAGCGCATGGTCGACGCGGGCCGGCTCGGCCGCAAGACGAACTCCGGCTTCTACACCTACGGCTGATTACAGACGGTCAGATTCCGGCCAACCGCACGGGCCCGGCACCGCGAAGGTGCCGGGCCCGCGTCATTCACACACCGTGTGCGCGCCGGGCCCGCATATGCCCGTCGCACACTCTCCCCACGCGTCCACCAGGCGAGTTCACTTTCCCTGCGCATGCAAGGGATGTGAGACCACTACGGAAAGGAGCGGACTCGTGACCGTCGATCCCGAGCATCCGGTCGTACAGGGAGAACTCGCAGAGTTACGACGTCGCCTCGACGTCGCCTACGCCCGCGTGGAGGGCGGGCTGGCTCTGCTCACGCACCGCACCGAGGAGACCGCCAAGGAACTCGACGAGCTGAACACCCGGATCAACACACTGGAACACGCGCGCTGGCCGCTGCCCGCGGTCGCCGCCCTCACCGCCGTGGGTGCCCTCGTCGTGGCGATCTGGCAGGCCGTGGGGCACTAGCCGAGCCTGAGATGGTGCAGCATCAGTAACGCGGCCGCCATGTTGGCGGCCGGGACCTCCCCACGGGCGACCATGTCGGGGACGAGCTTGAGCGGAACCCACTCCCGGCGGTCCGACTCGTAGTCGTCCACGGGATGTCCGACGTACTCGCCCTCGTCGGCCCAGTAGATGTGGTGCCGGGCGTCGGTGAGCCCGTTGGAGGGCTCCACGCTCATGAGGTGGTGCAGGGGTCCCGGCCGCCACCCGGTCTCCTCCTCGAGCTCCCTGGCGGCCGCGCGGACGATGTCCTCGCCGTCCTCGACGACGCCCGCCGCGAGTTCCCACCCCCAGCTGTCGGTGATGAAACGGTGGCGCCACAGGAGGAGGACTTCATTGGCCTCGTTGACCACCGTGGCCACGGCGACCGGCCGCAGCCGTATGAGGAAGTGGTCCAGGTGCCGGCCGTCCGGCAGCTCCACGTCTGCCAGGTTGACGGTGAACCAGCGGTTTTCATACACAGTTTGTTCGTTCTGTTTCGTCCACTGCACGGTTCTGCCACCTTCCGTCGAGTAAGTGGCAATATCGCAGCAGGGACTATGCAGGTGTCGCTGTTCGAGTACCGGCCTGTACCGACTTGTACCGGCCTAGAGCGGTACGCGCAGTGCGCCGTCGATGAGTTCGGCGGCCTCGGCCGTGCCCGCGCAGCCGCTGCGCACCAGGTGTTCGCGCACCGCCCGAAGTCTGTCGCGCAGGCGCTGGGACTCCATTCCCCGTGCCTGCTCGGCCATCTGCACCGCGATGGCCACAGCCTTGTCCGCGTTGCCCTGACGGAGTTCGATCGTGCTGAGCATCGCCAGCCGGTGCACCCGGCCCCGGTCGTGCGCCGGATTGTCCACGGCGGCCGCGGCGTGCTCCCCGGCCGCCACCAGCTCCCCGAGGCTGAGCAGCGCCTCCGCCACCTGGACGTTGACCAGCCCCGGCTGGACATAGCCGGTCTCGTCGGGTTCGTATCCGCGCCGGATGCGTTCGGCGGCCTGCTCGGCACGACGGATGCAGGACAGGGCGCTCGTGCCGTCGCCGAGGTGGGCGTACGCCTTCGCCTGCATCGCGTACAGGTCGGAGGCGAGGGCCGGGGTGATGTGCTTGCCGGCGGCCCGCAGCGCGGCCTCCGCGAAGGCGACGGCCTGCCGGAACTCCCGCATGAACAACGCCTGGTTGACCAGCAGCGCGATCACATACGCCCCGAGCCCCCGGTCCCCACTCGCCTTTGCCAGCCGCAGCGCCTGATGAAAATAGCGCTGCGCGAGACCGTGCGCGTCTGAGTCGTAGGCACAGATACCCGCGATCGCCACCAGCCCTCCCGTCGCCCGGTGGAGTTGACGGCCGGTGGCGTCGGTGTAGCTGCCGCGCAGCAGCGGAGCGGCTTCGGAGTTGAGGAAGCCGACGATCCGGGTGCGGGTCGCTATGCCGCCCGCCTTGCGGTACATCTGCTCGTAGTGGGTACGGGCGGCACGCAGCATCTCCAGGTCGGCGGGGGTGACCCGGTGCCGCCCCCCGCGTGACACATCGACGTCCTCGGGTGGGTTCTCCCACTCCCACACGGGCATGACGGCGGGCGTACCGGTGACCGCAGGCGCCCCCAGGATGTGCGGCCGCTGCTGCTCGTCGGAGCGCCACAGCGCGGTGGCCCGCTCGACGAAGCCGGACAGCGAGGTGGTGTGCGCGGCGGACTGCTCACCGGGCACGCCGAGACCGATGTCGTCGAGCGTGACGGTACGGTGCAGTCGGCCGGCGAGCACCTCGCAGATCAGGTCGGGTACCTGGCCGCGCGGCCGCTGCCCCTTCAACCACCGGGCGACGGCGGTGTGTTCGTATCTGAGCGCCAGGCCGCGCGCCCGCCCCGCCTGGTTCACGTGTGCGGCCAGCCCCGCGTGCGAGATCCCGGCCTCGTCCAGGATCGCGTCGAGCAGAGTGTTGGGCTGCATGTAGGCCCCCCGGGTGGCTCGGTGCCGTCAGAGTAGTGCGAACCGCTTCACACGGGGTGTGAACGGAGTGCTCGAATCCGCAGCGTGCGCGCGCTGTTGCGGAGAGTTTCCGACCGGTTGACTGAAATGCCTCGCAAGAGGCCGGCCGGGCCGCCGGCTCCCCCTCGTACAGTGCGGCGGCCCGCATCCGCGCCGTCCGCCCAGCTGCCTGCCCGACACTCCGTGGCGGGGCGGACGGCGACTCCGGCGCCGCGCTGGCCACGCCGGGCGACCAAGGGCCGGTGCGCTACGGGTAGTTGGTCGGCTGCGGGTTCGTCGTGGTCGGTCGCGCAGTTCCCCGCGCCCCCAGGGAACTACAGTCGACCCTCGTTCGATCGTTCCGTAGAACCAGTAGCGCTATGTCGTCCGACTGCCTGCCCCTTGTGTGGCGGAGAACGGCTGTGAAGACGGTGCGCAGGATCGTCTGGGGAGTGATCGGGGAGTCTCGTACGGCGCCGACGAGGGCCGCCTGGAGCGAAAAGAACCGGCCGCTCGCGTCCCTCGCATCCTCGACGCCGTCCGTATACAGGACCAGGGAGTCGCCGGGCTCCAAGGTGCCGCAACTCAACGCGGGCAGTTCGGTGGGGAGCGGGAAGAGCCCCAGGGGTGGGAGGGGGTCGGCGCGGGCGAGCGGCTCCACGGTCGTGCCGCTCAGCAGATACGGCCAGGGGTGACCGCAGTTGAGGGCGGTCATCTCGCCGTCCCGGCCGATCTCCAGCAGCAGTACGGTGACGAACTCCTCGGAGACCGGGTCGTCACGCACCCGTTCGCGCAGGTGCCGGGCCAGGGCCCGGTCCAGTCTGCCGAGCACCCGGCTCAGGTCGGGTTCGTCGTGGACCGCCTCGCGGAAGCTGCCGAGGACCGCTGCCACCGTACCGATGGCGGCGATGCCATGGCCGCGGACGTCGCCCATGACCGCCCGTACACCGTGCTCGGTGGCGATGACCTCGTACAGGTCGCCCCCGACACAGGCACTGCGGTCGGCGGAGAGCTGGGCGGCGGCGACGTTCAGCCCGTCGACGCGCGAGGGCAGCGTCCGCAGCAACGCACTCTGCGCGGCACCGGCGACCTTGCGGACCTGCCGCAGCTCACGCAACAGCGCCTGCCGGACATACACGATCAGCCCTGTACCGAGGGCGAAGAACACGGCGCCGGTGACGACCGTGAGCACCTTGCGGGGACCCCGACCCTTGATGCGGAACATGCCGATGGCCCCCCAATAGGCCCTGACAGCGCAGAACGGACCGACCCCGAAAGGCCGGTCCGATTCTGTCGAGGGATGACCCGGAAGTACCAGATCACCCAGAGAAGTCACCCTATTGAGTGAGGTGACCATAAGGCGCCCCTTCAGGGGCGCGGGGAACTGCGCGAGCAACCACGAACACGCCGCAGCCGCCGAACCACCGCAGTCCCCCACCGCTTGGGCGAACTAACCCCGCAGCACCGCCCCCGTACGCTCGCCCGCGAGGGCCACCGCAGCGTCCCGAGCCGCCGAAGCCTCGTCGACGGTCAGCGTCCGGTCACCCGCGCGGAAGCGCAACGCATACGCCAGCGACTTCTTCCCGTCCCCGAGCTGCTCGTCATTGACGTACACGTCGAACAGCCGGATCCCCTCGAGAAGTTCACCCGCCCCGTCCCGCAACGCCGCCTCGACCTCCGCGGCCGGTACCGGCTTGTCGACGACGAGGGCGACATCCTGCGTGGCCACCGGGAACGTGGAGATGCTCGGCGCCTGCGGCGCACCGTCACCGACCTGCTCCAGGGCGTCCAGGTCCAGCTCCATCGCACAGGTGCGCGCGGGCAGCCCCAGCGCCTTGAGCACCCGCGGGTGCAGCTCACCGGCATGCCCGATGACGCGCTCCGCGCCGTCGACGGCGATCGCAAGCTCGGCGCACCGCCCCGGGTGCCACGGCCCGTACTGCCCGGCCCGCACGATCAGCTCGGCCCCGGCCTCCCGCGCGACGGCACGCGCCGCCTCGACCGCGTCGGCCCAGTCGGCCGGACGGCCCTTGCCCCACCAGCCGGCCTGCTCCAGCGCCCCGGCGAGCACGACGGCGACGTGGCGCGGCTGCTCGGGCAGCACGGCGTCCAGCGCGGCGATCTCCTCGTCGGTCGGGCGGCGGTCGACGGGCAGGTGCCCGGCGACGCGCTGCTCCTCGCGCGGCTGGAAGACCAGGCCGGTCTCGAACAGCGCCAGATCGTGCGAGCCCCGCCCGTCGTTGCGGCGCAGCGCGCCGAGCAGACCGGGCAGCAGCGATGTGCGGAGCGCGGGCTCCTCGTCGTTGAGCGGGTTGACCAGCTTGACGACGCGGCGGGCCGGGTCGCCGGCGGCCAGACCGAGCTGGTCGAAGACCTGCTCGCTGACGAAGGGGTAGTTCGGTGCCTCGACGTAGCCCGCGCCGGCCAGCGCGCGGCCGACCCTGCGGTGCAGCCGCTGGCGGTGGGTGAGGCCTCGGCCGGACGGCGGCTTGGGCAGGGTGGAGGGCAGGTTCTCGTAGCCCTCCAGGCGGATGACCTCTTCGGCGAGGTCGTTCGGCTCCAGCAGGTCGGGCCGCCAGGACGGCACGGTGACGATCAGCTCGTCCTGCCCGTACACGTCGCAGCCGATCTGCTGGAGTCGCCGTACGACGGTCTCGCGGCCGTACTCGACGCCCGCGACCTTGTCCGGGTGGTCGGCCGGGACGGTGATGGTGTGCGGCGCGGACGGCGTGACGACCTCGGTGACGCCGGCCTCGGCGGTGCCGCCCGCGAGCAGCACCAGCAGGTCGACCGTGCGCTGGGCGGCAGCCGCGGCGGCAGCCGGGTCGACGCCGCGCTCGAAGCGGCGGGACGCCTCGGAGGAGAGCTTGTGGCGGCGAGCGGTACGCGCGATGGCGACCTGGTCGAAGTGGGCGGCCTCGATGACGACCTCGGTGGAGGCGTTCTCCAGGTCGTCGTGGTCGGCGATCTCCGTGTTGGCGCCGCCCATGACGCCGGCGAGGCCGATGGGGCCGCGCTCGTCGGTGATGACGAGGTCCTCGGCGTGCAGCTCACGCTCGACGCCGTCGAGGGTGACGAGCTTCTCGCCCTCCTCCGCCCGCCGTACGCCGATGGTGCCCTGGACCAGGTTGCGGTCGTAGGCGTGCAGCGGCTGGCCGAGCTCCATCATCACGTAGTTGGTGACGTCGACGGCGAGCGAGATCGGGCGCATGCCGACCTTCTGCAGACGGCGCTGCAGCCAGATCGGGGAGCGGGCCTCGGGGCTCAGGCCGGTCACCGTGCGGGCGGTGAAGCGGTCGCAGCCCATCGGGTCCGAGACCTGCACCGGGTAGCCGAAGGCGTTCGGGCCGGGCACGTCCAGCAGCGCGGGATCGCGCAGCGGACGGCCGTAGGCGATGGCCGTCTCGCGGGCGACGCCGCGGATGGACAGGCAGTCGCCGCGGTTGGCGGTGACGGCGATGTCCAGGACCTCGTCGACCAGCTCAAGCAGCTCGATGGCGTCCTTGCCGACCTCGGTCTCCGGCGGCAGCACGATGATGCCGTGGGTGCCGTCGTCGCCCATGCCCAGCTCGCTGGTGGAGCAGATCATGCCGTGCGAGACGCGGCCGTAGGTCTTGCGCGCGGCGATCGAGAAGCCGCCGGGCAGCACGGCGCCGGGGAGGACGACCACGACCTTGTCGCCGACCTGGAAGTTCCGGGCGCCGCAGATGAGCTCCTGGGGCTCGCCGGTGCCGTTGGCCTGGCCGACGTCGACGGTGCAGAAGCGGATCGGCTTCTTGAACTCCGTCAGCTCCTCGATGGTCAGCACCTGGCCGACGACGAGCGGGCCCTTGAGGTCGGCGCCGAGGTGCTCGACGCTCTCGACCTCAAGACCGGCCGAAATGAGCTTGGCCTGGACGTCACGGCCGGTTTCGGTGGCCGGCAGGTCGACGTACTCCCGCAGCCAAGAAAGCGGGACCCGCATCAGATCTCCATCCCGAACGGCCGGGTGAACCGGACGTCACCCTCGACCATGTCTCGCATGTCCTCGACGTTGTGGCGGAACATCAGCATCCGCTCGATGCCGAACCCGAAGGCGAAGCCGCTGTACTTCTCCGGGTCGACGCCGCAGGCGGTGAGCACCCGCGGGTTGACCATGCCGCAGCCACCGAGCTCGATCCAGCCCTCGGAGGAGCAGGTACGGCAGGGCCGGTCGGGGTTGCCGACGGACTCGCCGCGGCAGACGTAGCACACCATGTCCATCTCGGCGGACGGCTCGGTGAACGGGAAGAAGTTCGGCCGCAGCCGGGTCTTCATGCCCTCGCCGAACAGGGACTGGACCATGTGGTCCAGGGTTCCCTTGAGGTCGGCCATGGTCAGGCCCTCGTCCACGGCGAGCAGCTCGACCTGGTGGAAGACCGGGGTGTGCGTGGCGTCCAGCTCGTCGGTGCGGTACACCCGGCCGGGGCAGATCACGTAGACCGGCAGCTCGCGGTCGAGCAGGGAGCGGATCTGCACGGGCGAGGTGTGGGTGCGCAGCACGACACCGGACTCGGTGCCGCCGTCGGGGCCCTGCACGAAGAACGTGTCGGCCTCGCCGCGGGCCGGGTGGTCCGGGCCGATGTTGAGGGCGTCGAAGTTGAACCACTCGGCCTCGACCTGCGGGCCCTCGGCGACCTCGTAGCCCATGGCCACGAAGATGTCCTCGATGCGCTCGGACAGGGTGGTGAGCGGGTGGCGGGCGCCGGCCGGTACGCGGTCGTACGGCAGTGTGACGTCCACGGCCTCCTCGACCAGCACCCGCTGGTCGCGCTCGGCCTCCAGCTCGGCCTGGCGGGCGGCGAGGGCCTTGCTCACGGCGCCGCGGGCCTGGCCGACGCGCTTGCCGGCCTCCGCCTTGGCGTGCGGGGGCAGGGCGCCGATCTCCCGGTTGGCGAGCGCCAGCGGGGACGTGCCGCCGGTGTGGGCGACCTTGGCCTCCTGGAGCGCGTCGAGGGAGTCCGCGGCGGCGAAGGCGGCGAGCGCCTCGTCCCGCATGCGCTCGATCTCTTCCGGTTTCAACGCCTCGACCTCGACAGGGTCGTACGACTTATTCGGTGCCGACATCTCTTCCCGTGCTTCCGATTGGCTGGCTGAAGTGCCCCGTCTCGACCTGGAGACGATCCGTCTCTGGTTTTGGACGCAAAGGTGCCAATGGCCGAGTCTAACGGGGTCGGGGTAAGCGAATGCGCCCGTGGGGCTCGGTCCGGGTCTCAGGTGAGATACGCCGGGGCCGCCACGGGCAACGTAAATCGGAACTGTGCGCCGCCGCCGGGGGCGCGGCCGACCTCGACGGCGCCGCCGTGTGCCTCGACGATGCCCTTGACGATGTAGAGCCCGAGGCCCGTGCCACCGCGCTTGCTGCCCCGCCAGAAGCGGGTGAAGACGCGGTTCATGGACTCCTCCGGGATGCCGGGCCCCTCGTCGCTCACCGTGACCGACGTGGCTGCACTCTCATGGCCTTCCCCTTCGCGCGGGGACGCCGTGGCCGTGATGTCAATGGTGACCGTTCCGTCGCCGTGCCGCACGGCATTTTCGATGAGGTTGCTGAGCACCTGGTCGATCTTGTCGGGGTCGGCCCACAGATCGGGCAGCGGCTGCTCCAGACGCAGCAGGAACCGGTCGGCGGGCTGCCCGGCGGCGACGTAGGCCTGGATGTGCCGCCCGACGGCCGCGCCGATGTCGACGGGCTGGCGCCGCACCTCCAGCCGACCGCTGTCGATCCGCGAGATGTCGAGCAGCTCGGCGATGAGCCGGGTGACCCGGTCGGCGTCGGCGTCGACGGTCTCCAGCATCAGCCGCTTCTGGTCGTCGGTGAACCGTGCCCACTTGGCCAGCAGCGTGGCCGTGAAGCCCTTGACGGAGGTGAGCGGGGAGCGCAGCTCGTGCGCGACGGTGGCGATCAGCTCGGCGTGGCTGCGCTCGGTGCGGCGACGGGCCTCGGTGTCGCGCAGCGAGACGACGACGCGGTGGACGGGCCCGGTGGCCTCGGTCCTGACGTACCGCACGGAGACGAGGACCTCGCGTCCGCCAGGAAGCAGAAGATTCCGCTCCGGCTGCCTGCGCCTGATCGCCAGCCCGCCGTACGGGTCGGTCACCTGCCACCAGCGCCGCCCCTCCAGGTCCTCTAACGGCAGGGCCTTCTCCAGCCGCTGCCCGAGGGCGTCGGCGGCACGGACGGCGGTGATGCGCTCGGCGGCGGCGTTGAAGCAGACGACGTGCCCCTGCTCGTCGGCGACGACGAGGCCGTCGGGCAGGTCGTCGGGATCGATTCCGAGCTCGGCGAGATCACCGGGCCGGGACGCGGACGGCCGCCGCACCTCCCGTGCCCCCGGCGCGCTGCTCGTGCCGACACTCATCCCCGTACCCCACCTCTCACGACGGCTTTGGGGCCCCCGAGCTGGTCACCCTACTAGCTCTCGGTGACGGTGCGGCACCCTCCGGAGGCGCGCTGTGCACGGGCCGACGCATAGAGACATACGGCGGCGGCGGTGGCGAGGTTCAGGCTCTCGGCCTTCCCGTGGATCGGGACGCGCACGACGGCGTCGGCCAGCGCGCGGGTCTCCTCCGGAAGCCCCCAGGCCTCGTTCCCGAACACCCAGGCGGTCGGCCCGCCCATGGTGCCCTTGTCGAGCTCGTCGTCGAGGTCGTCGGTCCCGGCACCATCGGCGGCGAGAATCCGCACCCCGGCGTCCTTCAGTCCGGCCACGGCCCGCTCGACGGGCACGCCCACGGCGACCGGCAGGTGGAACAGGGAGCCCACCGAGGCCCGGACCGCCTTCGGGTTGTACAGGTCCACGGAAGCATCGGTGAGGACGACGGCCTCGGCACCGGCGGCATCGGCGCACCGCAGCACGGTCCCGGCGTTCCCGGGGTCCCGCACATGGGCGAGGACGGCCACGAGCCTGGGCCGGGCGGCGAGGATCTCCTCGAACGGGGTATCGATGAACCGGCAGACACCGACGAGCCCCTGCGGGGTGACGGTGGTGGAGATGTCGGCGATCACCTGCTCCGCGGCCAGGTGCACCCGCGCGCCGGCCGCACGGGCCTCCCCGATGATGTCGGCGTACCGCTCCGCGGCGTCCAGCGTGGCGAACAGCTCCACCAGGGTGTCCGCGTGCCCGGCCGCCTCCCGCACAGCCTGCGGCCCCTCGGCCAGGAACAGCCGCTCCTTGCCCCGGAAGTTCCGCTTACCGAGCCGCCGGGCGGCGGAGACACGGGGGGAACGGGGGGAGATCAGCTCGGGGCTGGCCGGGGGCATGTCTGTTCCTTCAGCAGTTCGGTTCGGCGATTCCGGGTGCCACCAACAACAGGACCCGCAAGCCATGAAGCCTGCGGGTCCTTCAGTTACGTCGGCTCAGAGCCAGCGCAGCGTCACGCCGCCTTCGGAGCGTTGACGTCGCTCGGCAGCGCCTTCTGCGCGACCTCGACCAGCGCCGCGAAGGCGCCCGCGTCGTTGACGGCCAGCTCGGCCAGGATCTTGCGGTCGACCTCGACGTTCGCGGCCTTCAGACCCTGGATGAAGCGGTTGTACGTGATGCCGTTGGCGCGGGCAGCGGCGTTGATGCGCTGGATCCACAGCTGGCGGAAGTCACCCTTGCGCTTCTTGCGGTCGTTGTAGTTGTAGACCAGCGAGTGGGTGACCTGCTCCTTGGCCTTGCGGTACAGGCGCGAACGCTGACCGCGGTAGCCGGAGGCCTGCTCGAGGATCGCCCGGCGCTTCTTGTGGGCGTTCACTGCCCGCTTGACGCGTGCCACTTTTTAACTCCTTGTAGCGGGGCCGCGGTTGGACTCACACGGCCCGGAAACGATTGGGTCCCGGTCCAGACGTACGGCGCGGATCGATCAGAAGATCAACCGCCGGGTACGTCACTTGCCGAGAAGCTTCTTGATCTTCTTGGCGTCGCCCGGGGCCATCTCGGCGTTGCCGGTGAGGCGGCGCGTCAAGGTCGACGGCTTGTGCTCGAGGTAGTGGCGCTTGCCGGCGCGCTCACGGAGCACCTTGCCGGAGCCGGTGATCTTGAAGCGCTTGCTGGCACCGCTGTGCGACTTGTTCTTCGGCATAGCGCCGTTCTCTCCTCGTCGGTGGCGTTCCGGTGCCCGGTCGTGAAACCGGGCACTGTGGAACGTCGCTCTTGTATCGGTTACGTCCTGGGGACTCGCGTCCCCCGGGATCACGCCTCGGCGGAAGCCTCGGCAGGTGCCTCGGTCTCCACGCCGTTCTCGGAGTCCGCGGCGTTCTGCGACTTGCCGGGGTTGGCCTTCGCATCCGCCTTGCGGGCTTCCTGCGCCTGGCGAGCCTCGGCCATCGCCTCGGTCTTCTTCTTGTGCGGACCGAGAACCATGATCATGTTCCGGCCGTCCTGCTTCGGGTTCGACTCGACGAAACCGAGGTCCTGGACGTCCTCCGCGAGACGCTGCAGCAGTCGGTAGCCCAGCTCGGGCCGGGACTGCTCGCGACCACGGAACATGATCGTGATCTTGACCTTGTCGCCCTGCTTGAGGAACCGGACGACGTGACCCTTCTTGGTGTCATAGTCGTGCGGGTCGATCTTCGGCCGGAGCTTCATCTCCTTGATGACCGTGTGCGCCTGGTTCTTGCGCGCCTCACGGGCCTTCATGGCCGACTCGTACTTGAACTTCCCGTAGTCCATGAGCTTGCACACGGGCGGACGGGCGTTCGCCGCGACCTCGACCAGGTCCAGGTCGTACTCCTGCGCAAGCTCCAGTGCCTTGGCCAGCGGGACGATGCCCACCTGCTCGCCACTGGGACCGACAAGTCGCACCTCGGGAACGCGAATCCGGTCGTTGATGCGGGGCTCGGCGCTGATGGATCCTCCTCGGTTAGCACCACACGGCGGTCTGGCGGACAGCCGCGTATGTCTCTTTTCCGTAGACCTAACCGCGCCGAAGCACAAAAAATGCCCCGGACGATCACAGGCGGGGCTCCAAACACTGCCGGAGCACCGCGCGATGATCGCGGGGCGCGCTTTCGGGCGACTCCATCGTCCGTACGGAACGATGGTGGCCGCCTGACCGGGGTGACCCGCCGTCCCGGGGGACGGTCAGGTGGGAAGTCGGAGCCTCCACTTGTGGGCTGGGCAGTAGCTGTCCAGCCGGTCGTTACACAAGGTTAGCAGCTAGCCGGGGGTGGTGCTAATCGGCTTGCACCGGGGCCTATCGTGTGGGACATGAGTGACACCCCTGCTGAGTCTTCCGAGGCTCCCGACTTCGACGAGATGACCCGCGACATCGCCGAGGTCCCCGCCGTCGAGGTGATCGTGACGGTCGCCGTCAACCTGATGAGCGCGGCCGCCGTGAAGCTCGGTCTGACCGAGGAGGGCGACAAGCACAAGGACCTGGACGAGGCCCGCAAGCTGGTGCACGCCCTCGCCGGTCTGCTGGACGCGAGCACGACCGAGATCAGCTCCTTCCACGCGGCGCCGCTGCGCGACGGCCTGAAGTCGCTGCAGCTGGCCTTCCGTGAGGCGTCGATCGTCCCGGACGAGCCGGGTCAGGGACCGGGCGAGAAGTACACCGGCCCGGTCTACGGCTAGTTCATCCGCGCACGTACAGGGGCTCGCCCGGAGGCGTCGCCTCGGCCGGCAGCAGTGCCAGGTCGAGGCCGCGCACCAGGCGGGCCCTCAGCGTTTCGTCGGCGGCGAGCCGCTCGGCGACCGAGCGGGCGGCCTTGGCGGGTGCGGCGGACTCGTCGAGTACGAGGGCGAGGGTGCCGTCGGCCTGTCCGGGCCCGAGGTGGGCGCTGAGCACGGCGGGCTCGGCGGCCACGGCTGCCCGCACGGCCTCCCGGACTGCCGGGTCGGCGAGCGGGTCGGTCGTGGTCCGGCCCTCGGCCAGCGCGAGCAGCGCGCGGCCCGTCAGCTCGTACGGCACCGGACCGGCCAGGTCCAGCACGAGCGTGTCCGCCTTCTCGTGCGCGGCGGCCTGGAGGGCCTGGTGCAGGGGGACTGCGACGGGGCGGGCCGCCGGATCCCAGCGGGCGAGCGACTCGGTGGACGTGAAGGCGGGCAGGGCGACACGGTCGCCGGCCTTCAGTGTCGGTACGGCCATGTCGCTGGTCTTCTCGTGGCGCAGCCCGTTCTCGTCCTCCTCGACCTCGCCGAGCACGGCCACGACGGGGACGAGCAGCCGGGCCTCCTTGAGCGCCGCCAGGACCGGGCCCTCGGCGGTGCGGTCCTCGGCCCAGGCGGCGAGCGCGGCGCTCAGCCGGGGGGAGGCGGAGCCGTCGTCGTCGGAGAAGGGAGAGTCGGGAATGTTCTTGTTCGCCACGGTCACCGACCCTATCGGGGGGATGCCGCCGCGCTTGTGCGGGCCCGGAAACCGGGCTGTGAGGCGTTGCCGCCCCGACGATCGCGGCATGGAGTCCCAGGGGACGAGCGCCGTATCGTCGGCGGCGGCGGTGACGCCGCCGGTGAGCGAGGAGGTTTCGGTGGAGTCTGCGGCGCGTCCGGCGGTGGACCACGACGAGCTGCTGGCCAAGGCCATGGAGGCGGTGGACGTCCCCGAGGGCGTCGAGGTGTCGGTGGCCGTGCTGGCCCCGGCGTCCGGTGCGGGTGCCTCGTACGGGGACGGGGCCTTCGACACGGCGAGCATCGTCAAGGTCGACATCCTGGCGGCGCTGCTGCTCCAGGCGCAGGACGCGGGGCGGGAGCTGACGGTGGCGGAGAAGGCGTACGCGACCGCGATGATCGAGGACAGCGACAACGCCTCCGCGTCGGAGCTGTGGCGGGCCATCGGGCAGGCCGAAGGGCTGGACGCCGCGAACGCGCGTCTCGGACTCACGGGGACCGAGGGCGGTGACGGGATGCTGTGGGGGCTGACGCAGACCACCGCGGACGACCAGATCCGGCTGTTGCGGCAGGTGTTCGGGGAGGCATCGGAGCTGAACGAGGACTCGCGGGCGTATCTGAGCGGGCTGATGGGGCGGATCGCGGTGGGTCAGCGGTGGGGGGTGTCGGCGGCGGGCGACGGGTCCGGGTGGGCGTTGAAGAACGGGTGGCTGCCGCGTACGGCGACGGGGTTGTGGGACACCAACAGCGTCGGGCGGGTCACGGTCGACGGCCGGGACTGTCTGCTGGCCGTGCTGTCGGACGGCAACGCGACGCAGGCGGACGGGATCGCGCTGGTCGAGGCGGCGGCGGTGGCGGCGGTGTCGGTGTTCGCCGAGGAAGCCCCGTCCGCGACCGCGTCTGCTTCCTCGCCCGGTTCCTCGGCCGCGGCCGCTGCGGGCGCGTCTTAGGCGGTCCGGTGCCGGTTGCTAGCAATCGTGGCGTTCGCGGCGGCCGCGCCACAGGACGACCGCCCAGACCAGCAGGAGGCCGCCGGCGCCGCCCGCGAGCGGGGCGGTCCAACTCGTCGTGTCGTCATCGGACTTGGCGGCGTCGGGGCCCGAGCCGAAGTACTCCTCGCCGTACCCCGCCGGCTCAAGGTTCTCCCGTTTCATGTGGGAGGCCTTCTCGATGGCCGCGGCCGGGTCGATGAAGCCGTAGCCACGGGAGTCGTCGCGGCCGTCGGCCGGGGCGTTGCGTGCCGTGTCCTCCAGGAGCTTCTTGATCTGGGCCGGGGTCAGGCCGGGGTGGGCGGCCTTGACCAGGGCCACCGCGCCGGAGACGAAGGCGGCCGCGGCACTCGTGCCCCAGCCCTTGTAGTACTTGTGGTCGGGATCCGCGATGACGACGTCGACGCCGGGGGCGCTGACCGTGGCGTACCAGCGGCGGGTGGAGAAGACGGCGCGGGTCCCGAACTTGTCGACGGCGGTCACGGCGATGACGCCCGGGTAGGCGGCCGGGAAAGAGATGTGGTCGCCCTTCTCGCCGCCGTTTCCGGCCGAGGCGACGACGACGGCGCCCTTCTTCAGGGCGTACTGGACAGCCTCGTCCTCGCCGGCTTCGGGGTGGGCGGACTTGGAGTCGTCGCCGAGGGAGAGGTTGATGACGTCGGCGCCGTGGTCGGCGGCCCAGCGGATGCCTTCGGCGAGGGCGTTGCCGCGGGTGCTGCGGGCCCTGGCGCGGGAGCGGTCGCCGTCCTCGAGGATGACGCGGACGGGGAGGATCTTCGCCTCGGGGGCGATGCCCATGACCCCCTCACTGCCGCCGGCGCCGTGTCCGTGGCCGGCGATGATGCCGGCCATCGCGGTGCCGTGCCGGGCCCAGGCGCGGTCGCCGCGCTCGGCTCCGAAGCCGACCATGTCCTTGCCTTCGAGGACGTTGCCGACGAGGTCGGGGTGGTCGGCCTCGACGCCCGTGTCGAGGACGGCGACGGTGATGCCCTTGCCCTTGGTGGTCTGCCAGGCGTCCTCGGTGCGCATGGCGTCCAGGGTCCACTGCTGGGCGCGTATGGAGTCGGCGTGCGCGGCGGTGGACGGCAGGACGGCGAGGCAGGCGCCGAGGAGGACGGCGAGGGGGCCGGTCCGCCGGGTCATGAATGTCTTCACAGCACTGGTCACGACGACTGCTCCGTGGACGGGCCGACGTTCTTGCGCAGGGCGCGTTCGACGCGGTCGGCGAGACCCTTCGCCTCGTGGCCGAGGCCGGCTTGGGCGACGGACGTGGTGGCGCCCGATTCCATGGCCTCCTCGGCGGGCTCGGGCTCGTCGACGGCGCGGCCGTCGGCCCAGCCGGAGACGGCGTAGACGACGACAGGGGCGTCGGTGAGGACGGAGACGGTCCAGGAGGCACGCTGCTCGTCGCCGAATCCGGCGGCCAGGGTGCCCTTCGCCGCGTAGGGGCGGGGCATCAGGTCCGTGCGGCGGTCGAGGCCCTCTTTGGTGAAGCTGGTGTCGAACGAGCGCATCGCGGCGGAGTCGGCCGTGGTGAAGAGCAGGCCGACGGTGGTGACGTAGCTGCGGGTGGCGTCGGTGTAAGTGGCGCGCAGGAGGCGTTCGCAGCCGACGGGGGCGAGGGCCTTGCGCAGCAGCGGGTCGAAGGCGCTCGCGCAGCCGGTGTCCGGGGCGACGGCGATCCGCGTCCAGATCCGGTCGGCGCCGCCGGGGCCCGCGCCCTGCCCGGTCACGGTGGGCGGGAACAGCCGGTCGACGGGGATGCTGTGCCACAGGCTTCCGGCCGCGACGAAGGTGTCCTGCGCGTCGCCGTCTCCCGAGTCGCCGATCAGCCAACTCCCGGTCACGGCCCCGCCGATGAGTCCCACCCCGAGCACGACACAGGCGGCCGCCGCGGCGAGCCGGGGGTGGATCCGCACGCCCAGCGGCCGCGGGCGCGTCTGCTCGCCGAATCCCTCGGGCTGCCCGAACGAGACGACGGGCCGCCCGGCCCCGGGGGCTCCGCCGGGCGCCATCGGGGCGCTCCAGGAGAAGGACGGGTCCGGGGCGAACCCGTTGGGCCCGTGGCCGCCGGTGGAACGCTCGGCGCCACGGGACGGGTCGGCCGGGGCGGCGTACCCACGGCCTGCCGAGCCGCCTGCGGTGGAGGGCTCGGGCATGGGGCGCTGTGGGGGCAGCGGGGCGGAGGCGGGGGTGCCGGAGTGGCTGGGCGGCTTCGGGGGCATGCCGACGGCGCCCTGGGGGGATCCGGTGGGCGGCTGCGGGGGCGTACCGGCAGGACGCCGCGCGGGCCCGGAGTCCGACTGCCTGGGCAGGCCGGCGGAGCCCTGGGCCGGGCCTGAGCCCGGTTGTGGCGGTGTGCCCGGCGGGCGGTTGCCGGACTCGCGGGGAGGGTCCGCCTTGATGGGGCGCAGGCGGAAGGTGGTCTCCGCCGCGGTCTCGGCGGGGGCGCCCGTGCGGCGGGGCGGGGTGGCGCCCGGTGCGGCTGGGCCGGGGGTCTCGCGGCGCAACGATCCGGCGCTTTCCGCGAACCCCGCCGTCGGCGGTGTGTCCGGGAAGCGGGCGGAGGCGCTTGGCGGGGGCGGGGCCGTGGCAGTGCCGTCTGCCGCCGGGACGTTCGGGTCGGGGAGCGGCTGCGCGGCGTCGTCGGCCGTGGGCGGGTCCGCCGGTCTCGGCGGCGGCGTCGTCGGACGGGGCGGGGCGGAAGGGGGCGGGGGTGTCGCCGGGCGTGGGGGGATGGGGGCGCGCCGCGCTTCCGTGCTCATGCACCCCCCGTTTCCTCATGTCCCGGGCCCGATCCCGTACGCGGGCCGTCGTTCCGTGTTCCCTGCCCCGGCCCGGCGCGGACTTCGTCCGACCAGGCACGCATACCCGCACGGAAGAGGCGTCATCCCGGCGAGTACGCGCCCGGGAACGCTCCCCACATGCGTGCGCGTCACTCTACGGGTTGATCCTGGGCGAACGGGAACCAGTCCGGGACCCCGTGTGCATCTGCCCGGAACATCCCCCTACCCTGCGGTAATCCTGCATGGCAGGCTTCGTTCATGACTGCGCGCGCCGCCGACCGGGCCCGTTACGACCGGGCCACCGCCCATCTCGACGCCCCTCTCGCGATCGTGGACCTGGACGCCTTCGACGCCAACGCGGACGACCTGGTCCGCCGGGCCGGCGGGAAGCCGATCCGCGTCGCCAGCAAGTCCGTACGCTGCCGGGCCCTGCTGGAACGGGTGCTCGCCAAGGACGGGTTCGCTGGGATCATGTCGTTCACCCTCGCCGAGTCCCTGTGGCTGGCGCGATCCGGGTTCGACGACGTCCTGCTCGCCTATCCCTCCGCCGACAAGGCCGCTTTCGCCGAGCTGACCGGTGATCCCAAGCTCGCCTCCGCCGTCACCGTGATGATCGACGACCCGGCCCAGCTCCGGCTCATCGACGAGGCCCGGGACGGCGGGCGGGAAGTGGTGCGGGTCTGCCTGGAGTTGGACACCTCGCTGAAGCTGCTCGGCGGGCGGGTGCGCGTCGGCGCCCGGCGTTCGCCGCTGCACTCCCCCGCGCAGGTCGCCGACATGGCCCGGTTCGTCGCCCGGCGGCCGGGGTTCGAGGTGGTCGGGATCATGGCGTACGAGGGACACATCGCCGGGGTCGGGGACTCCCTGGCCGGGCGGCCGTTGCGGTCGCGTGCCGTGCGGCTGATGCAGGCCGCCGCCCGCCGGGAGCTGGCCGAGCGGCGGGCCGCGGTGGTGCGGGCCGTGCGGGCGGTGGCGCCGGGTCTCGAGTTCGTCAACGGCGGCGGGACGGGCAGTGTGCAGTTCACCGCCGCCGAGGACTGCGTGACGGAGATCGGGGCCGGGTCGGGGCTGTATGTGCCGCGGCTGTTCGACAACTACACGTCGTTCAGCGGGCGTCCGGCCGCGCTGTTCGCCCTGCCCGTCGTGCGCCGGCCGGGGGTGGGGGTGGTGACCGTCCTCGGGGGCGGGTATCCGGCCTCGGGTGCGGCGGGAGTGGACCGGCTGCCGGTGCCGTATCTGCCGGAGGGGCTGCGGTACGACCCCCAGGAGGGGCCCGGCGAGGTGCAGACGCCGCTGATGGGCTCCCCGGCCGACGATCTGCTGCTCGGCGACAAGGTGTGGTTCCGGCATGCCAAGGCCGGTGAACTGTGCGAGCGGTTCGACACGCTGCATCTCGTCGAGGGCGACGCGGTGACGGGGGCCGTACCGACGTATCGGGGCGAGGGGCTCACGTTCCTCTAGGGGGTTTTTCCTCGCGTCGCTCAGTCCGACGTGGACCGGATGCCCTCGGTCAGGCGGTCCATGTCGGTCAGCGGCGGCCCGTCCTCGCCCGCGTCGAAGACGTAGCGGACGATGACCGGTGCCTCGGTGCCGACGCGGGACGGGAAGGCCAGCGACTGGACGTAACCGCCCGGTCCCTCGGCCGTCCTGACCCGCCAGCGCACGAAGTACCCGGCGCGGCCCGCCACCTGTGCCGGGCCGGACTTGACGACCTGGTGGGACTTGATGCCGCCGAAGGGGCGTCGGCCGACCCTGTCGCGGCCGTAGGCGTCGTCGGCCGCGTCCTGGATGTCGGCCTTGGCGAGGGTCTCGGGGGATGTCCCGTCGTCCGCGCTCGCCGTGCGGGAGATGACCTTGCCGTGTCGGCAGAGGCCGAAGTCGGCCGGGCAGTCGTAGGTGCCGTCGGTGGTCATGAGGACGTCGGCCTCGGCGGGGCTGCGCGGTCTGACCCAGCCGGTGAGCAGCGGCAGGGTGATGCCGTTGAGCTGGTCCACGACGACGGCCGGGTCGTCGGCGGAGGGCTCCGAGGTGGACTGCGACGGAGTGGGCGTCGGGGTCGGTGTGTCGGGGGTCGGCTCGTGGGACGTGGGCTCCGAGGCCGCGAGCGTGGGTGCGGTGGTCACCTCCGCGCCGTCGTCATCGCCGAGCACGAGTGTGCCGGTGACGACGGCGGTGACCAGGACGGCGCCGGCGGCGGTGAGGGCGACGATCCTGGACCGCCGCCCGGCCGCGTCACCGGCGAACGGCGGCCCCGGCACCGGCGGTCCCGAGGGTTCGGGAGCGCGCCGGTGCTCGGTCCAGGCCGTTCCGTCCCACCAGCGCTCCAGATGCGGGGCCTTGGGGTCGCGGTACCAGCCGGGTGGTGGCGTGCTGCTCATCCCGGCCACTGTAGGGCGGCCTACAGCGGTGTGACGTACGCCCCGGAGATTCCGCCGTCGACCAGGAAGTCGGTGGCGTTGACGAAGGAGGAGTCGTCGCTGGCCAGGAAGGCGACGGCGGCGGCGATCTCCTCGGCCTCGGCGAAACGGCCGACCGGGATGTGGACCAGGCGGCGGGCGGCGCGCTCGGGGTCCTTGGCGAACAGTTCCTGGAGGAGCGGGGTGTTGACCGGTCCCGGGCACAGGGCGTTGACCCGGATTCCGTCGCGGGCGAACTGCACGCCGAGTTCACGGGACATGGCGAGGACGCCGCCCTTGGAGGCCGTGTACGAGATCTGGGACGTGGCGGCGCCCATCCTGGCCACGAAGGACGCCGTGTTGATGATGGAGCCCTTGCCCTGCTGCCGCATGTAGGGGATGGCGGCCTTGCAGCACAGGTAGACCGAGGTCAGGTTGACCTCCTGGACGCGCTTCCAGGCCTCCAGGCCGGTCTCCAGGATGGAGTCGTCGTCGGGCGGCGAGATGCCGGCGTTGTTGAAGGCGATGTCGACGCTGCCGTAGGTGTCGTACGCCGTCCTGAACAGCGCCTCGACCTGCTCGGCGTCGGTGACGTCGACCTTGACGAAGGTCCCGCCGACCTCCTCGGCGGCGGCCTTGCCGCGCTGTTCGTCGACGTCGCCGCAGACGACGTGGGCACCCTCGGAGGCGAGGCGGCGGGCGGTGGCGAGGCCGATGCCGCTGCCGGCTCCGGTGATGACGGCGGTACGGCCGACGAGGCGACGGCAGATGTTCTCTTCGGTCATGAGCGGCTCAGGCCTCCGTGCTGATGAAGACGTTCTTGGTTTCGGTGAAGGCGGTCAGGGCGTCCGGGCCCAGTTCGCGGCCGATGCCGGACTGCTTGAAGCCGCCGAAGGGGGTCCAGTAGCGGACGCTGGAGTGGGAGTTGACGGACAGGTTGCCGGCCCGGACGGCCTGGGAGACGCGCAGGGCGCGGCCGACGTCCCGGGTCCAGACGGAGCCGGAGAGGCCGTAGTCGGTGGCGTTGGCCAGCCGGATCGCGTCGGCCTCGTCGTCGAACGGGAGGACCACGGCCACGGGGCCGAAGACCTCCTCGACGGCCACGCGCGCGCGTGAGTCGACACCGGTGAGGACGGTCGGCGGGAACCAGAAGCCGGGGCCTTCGGGAGCCTTGCCGCGGATGCCCTCGGCGCCCTGGTCGACGTACGAACGCACCCGGTCCAGCTGGGACTTGGAGATCAGCGGGCCCATGTCGGTGTTCTCGTCGGCCGGGTCGCCGACCGTCACCGCCTCGATGGCGGGGGCGAGCAGGTCGAGGAAGCGGTCGTGGGCGGAGCGCTGGACGAGGATGCGGGTGCGGGCGCAGCAGTCCTGGCCGGAGTTGTCGAGGAAGGACATGGGGGCTGCCGCCGCGGCGGCTTCGAGGTCGGCGTCGGCGAAGACGATGTTGGGGCTCTTGCCGCCGAGTTCGAGGGTGACGCGCTTGAGCAGCGCTGAGCCCTTGGCCAACACCTGTTTGCCCACGGTCGTCGACCCGGTGAAGACGATCTTCGCGACGCCGGGGTGCTCGACGAGCGCGTTGCCCGCGACGGGCCCGTGGCCGGGCAGCACCTGGAACAGCCCCTCGGGAAGCCCCGCCTCCAGGGCCAGCTCCGCCAGCCGCAGGGCGGTCAGCGGGGTCGTCTCGGCGGGCTTGAGGAGGACCGCGTTGCCGGCCGCGAGTGCGGGGGCGGTGCCCCAGGCGGCGATCGGCATCGGGAAGTTCCAGGGGGCGATGACGCCGACGACGCCGAGCGGTTCGAGGATCGTGACGTTCAGGCCGCCGGGCACCGGGATCTGGTGGCCCGTGAGCCGCTCCACTCCCCCGGCCGCGTAGTCGAGCAGATCGCGGACGTTGCCCGCCTCCCAGCGGGCGTTGCCGACGGTGTGCCCGGCCTCGCGGACCTCCAACCGGGCGAGTTCTTCGAGGTGTTCGTCGACGGCGACGGCGAACCGGCGCAGCAGCCGGGCGCGTTCGCCGGGTGCGAGGGCGGCCCACGCGGACTGCGCCTTCGTGGCCCGTACGACGGCGGCGTCGACGTCGGCCGCGGTGGCGGCGGGGACGGTGGCGACGACTTCTTCGGTGGCCGGATTGAGTACCTGGAGCTGGTCGGACAAGAAGGGCCTCACATGCGTTCGAAGGAGCGGCGCAGCTCCCAGTCGGTCACCGCGGCGTCGAAGGCGTCCAGTTCGACGCGCGCCATGTTGCGGTAGTGGGCGACGACCTCGTCGCCGAAGGCGGCCTTGGCGATCGGGCTGTTCTCCCAGAGCTCGGCGGCCTCGCGGAGCGTGGTGGGGACGTGCTCGAAGTCGGCGGCGTAGGCGTTGCCGGGGCAGGGATCGGGCAGCTCCAGCTTCTGCTCGATGCCGTACAGGCCCGCGGCGACCAGTCCGGCGACGGCGAGGTGCGGGTTGACGTCGCCGCCGGGGAGCCGGTTCTCGAAGCGCAGGGAGCGGCCGTGGCCGACGACGCGCAGGGCGCAGGTGCGGTTGTCGCGGCCCCAGGCGACGGCGGTCGGGGCGAAGGAGCCGGGCTGGAACCGCTTGTAGGAGTTGATGTTGGGGGCGTAGAGGAGCGAGAAGTCCCGCAGGGCGGCCAGCTGGCCCGCGAGGAAGTGCCGCATGACCTCGGACATGCCGCCGGGGTCGTCGGAGGTGCCCGCCATGACGCTGTTGCCGGCGTCGTCCGCGAGGGAGAGGTGGATGTGGCAGGAGTTGCCCTCGCGCTCGTTGTACTTGGCCATGAAGGTGATCGAGACGCCCTCCTGGGCGGCGATCTCCTTGGTGCCGGTCTTGTAGATGGCGTGCTGGTCGCAGGTGACCAGGGCGTCGTCGTACTTGAAGGCGATCTCGTGCTGGCCCGGGTTGCACTCGCCCTTGGCCGACTCGACGGTGAGCCCGGCGCCCGCCATCTCGTTGCGGATACGGCGCAGCAGGGGCTCGATCCGTCCGGTGCCCAGCACCGAGTAGTCGATGTTGTACTGGTTGGCCGGGGTCAGCCCGCGGTAGCCCGCGTCCCAGGCCTGCTCGTAGGTGTCCTTGAAGACGATGAACTCGAGTTCCGTGCCGACCTTGGCCGTGTACCCGAGCTCTGCGAGGCGCTCCAGCTGGCGGCGCAGGATCTGGCGGGGCGCGGCGACCACGGGCGAGCCGTCCTCCCAGGCCAGGTCGGCGACGAGCATGGCCGTGCCGGCGTTCCAGGGGACGCGGCGGAGGGTGGCCAGGTCGGGGTGCATGGCGAAGTCGCCGTAGCCGCGGTCCCAGGAGGACATCTCGTAGCCGTCGACGGTGTTCATCTCGGTGTCGACGGCAAGGAGGTAGTTGCAGCCCTCGGTGCCGTGGTGGAGCACCTCGTCGAGGAAGAAGCGGGCGGCGAACCGCTTGCCCTGGAGCCGCCCTTGCATATCGGGGAAGGCCAGGACGACAGTGTCGATCTCACCGCTCGCGACGAGGGCGTGCAGCTCCTCGACGCTCAGCGGGGGTGTGCGGTCTGCCACGGGAGAGCCTCCATTCGGCTACTTCGGTCAGCCGGGAGCCATAAGGTATGACTGATGACCATTGCTTGGGAAGGGGGTACGGCCATATGTCGCAGGCGGGCACGGGACACGGGGCGGCCGGGACGTCCGGGGCGTCGGGGACGCCGGGGGCGACAGGGGCCGACGACCGGCTGACGTCGGTCCTGCGGCCGGTGCGGGCGGGCAACGGTTTCGAGGAGGCCCTGGAGCAGGTGCTCCAGGTCGTCCGGCTCGGCCTGGTACCGGGCGGCGAGCGGCTCCCGGCCGAGCGCGAACTGGCCGACCGGCTGGGGATCAGCCGGGTGACGCTGCGCGAGGTGCTGAAGGTCCTCCAGGACCAGGGCCTGGTCGAGTCGCGGCGCGGACGCTACGGCGGCACGTTCGTGCTGCCGCGCCCCGAGACACCCGGCGAGGAGGAGCTGCGCCGCCGCCTGAAGGACGTCGACGTCGAGGACGCGCTGCGCTTCCGCGAGGTGCTGGAGGTGGGTGCGGCCGGGCTGTGCGCCGCGCACGGGCTGGCCGAGGAGCAGGCCGGCCGGCTCCGCGAGGCCCTGGCGCGCACGCACGACGCCCCACTCGCCGAGTACCGCCGCCTGGACACCCTGCTGCATCTGACGCTCGCCGAGCTGTCCGGCTCCCCCACGCTGACGGCCCAGTACGCGGCCGTCCGGGCGACGGTCAACGACCTGCTCGACTGCATCCCGCTCCTGGTCCGCAACCTGGAGCACTCGCAGCGCCAGCACACCGCCCTCGTGGAAGCCGTGATCGAGGGCAACGCGGAGTGCGCGCGGGAGATCATGCGCGAGCACTGCGCGGGCACGGCGGCGCTGTTGCGGGGCTTCCTGGGCTGAGCCCTTCATCCATCGGTGAGCGTGGTTTCGGCTCGGCTCGCAGTGAGCACGGATTTACGGGCGATTGACGCACGGGTATTGCCTTCCCACCGCCGACCCCGCAAAGGTATGCATCCACTCCATTGAACCGGAGCTCGGTCGACCCCACCGTGCCCGGGAAGAGCTCCTGTCCGCCGCCCCGTGGGGAGTCTGTCCATGTCGTTGGAATCCACCAGTACACCCGGTACACCCGCCCCCGAGGGGGACGACTATCTGCAACGCAGGACCCTGCGCCGCGGCAGCGCCGGCTGGGTGCTGCTGACCGGTCTCGGTGTCGCCTACGTCGTCTCCGGCGACTACTCGGGCTGGAACTTCGGCCTGGCCGAAGGCGGCTTCGGGGGCCTGGCCATCGCCATGGTGCTGATGGGCGCGATGTACGCCTGCATGGTGTTCGCGCTCGCCGAGCTGTCCTCGATCCTGCCGACGGCAGGCGGTGGCTACGGTTTCGCCCGCCGGGCGCTCGGCCCCTGGGGCGGCTTCCTCACCGGTACGGCCATCCTCATCGAGTACGTCCTCGCGCCCGCCGCCATCGTCATCTTCATCGGCGACTACGTCGAGTCGCTGGGCCTGTTCGGCCTGGAGTCCGGCTGGCCGATATACCTGGTCTGCTTCGCCATCTTCCTCGGCATTCATCTCTGGGGCGTCGGTGAGGCGCTGCGCTTCAGCTTCGTCGTCACCGGCATCGCGGTGGCGGCCCTGATCGTGTTCGCGCTGGCGGCGCTGCCCGACTTCTCCTTCGGCTCGCTGGACGACATACCGGTCGACGCGTCGGCGGCGGGGTCGAACTCCTGGCTGCCCTTCGGCCTGCTCGGCATCTGGGCGGCGTTCCCGTTCGGCATGTGGTTCTTCCTGGGCGTGGAGGGCGTGCCACTGGCCGCCGAGGAGACCAAGGAGCCGGCCCGTACGCTGCCGAAGGCGATCCGCTGGTCGATGGGCATCCTGGTGGTCCTCGCGGTGGTCACGTTCTTCGCGGCGGCCGGGGCGCGCGGTTCCGCGGCGATCCAGGAGGCGGGCAACCCGCTGG
The DNA here is from genome assembly GCF_055564995.1 of Streptomyces sp. NPDC028907. Lineage (NCBI taxonomy): Bacteria > Bacillati > Actinomycetota > Actinomycetes > Kitasatosporales > Streptomycetaceae > Streptomyces > Streptomyces sp. NPDC028907. The sequence goes on along the minus strand of NZ_JBVHVE010000007.1, from coordinate 242,182 downwards.
TGGAGGCGCTCCAGCCGGACGGCGAGGCGACCACGCTGAGCCGGATCGTGAACTACGCGGGCCTGGCCGGCCTCGTGGCCTCCTTCTTCTCCCTGATCTACGCGGGCTCCCGCCAGCTGTTCGCCCTGTCCCGCGCGGGCTACCTCCCCCGCTTCCTCTCCCTCACCAGCAGCCGCAAGGCGCCGTACCTGGGCCTGCTGGTGCCCGGCACGATCGGCTTCCTGCTCGCGGCGGTGTCCGGCAACGGCGCCCGGATGCTGAACATCGCGGTCTTCGGCGCGACCATCTCGTACGCCCTGATGTCCCTGTCGCACATCGTGCTGCGCCGCCGCGAGCCCGAACTCCCGCGGCCGTACCGTACGCCGGGCGGGGTGCTGACCTCCTCGGTCGCCCTGGTGCTGGCCTGTGCGGCGCTGGTGGCCACGTTCCTGGTGGACGTGACGGCGGCGGTGATCGCGCTGGTGGTGTACGTGGTGGCGGTCGCCTACTTCGGCCTCTACAGCCGTAAACACCTGGTGGCGAAGGCGCCGGAGGAGGAGTTCGCGGCGCTGGCGGCGGCCGAGGCAGAGTTGACGCGGGACTGAAGGAGCGAGCAGTGAGGGAGTCGTCGTGGCCAGGCCGTTGATCGGTGTCAGCACCTATCTGGAGTCCGGTGTGCGGTGGGGGGTCTGGGAGCTGGACGCCGCGCTGCTGCCCGTGGGCTACCCGCGGCTCGTGCAGCGGGCCGGCGGTCTCGCCGCGATGCTCCCGCCGGACGACCCGGCACACGCCGCGGCCGCGGTCGCCCGGCTGGACGGGCTGGTCATCGCGGGCGGGCCCGATGTGGAGCCGGTCCGCTACGGCGCGGAGCGGGAGCCGCGGACCGGGCCGCCCGCGCGGGCGCGGGACGCGTGGGAGCTGGCCCTGATCGACGCCGCGCTGGCCGCGGGCCTGCCCCTGCTCGGTATCTGCCGCGGCATGCAGCTCCTGAACGTCGCCCTCGGCGGCACGCTCGTCCAGCACCTCGACGGGCATGCCGAGGTCGTCGGCGCTTTCGGCACGCACACCGTCAAGCCGGAGCCGGGGAGTCTGTACGCCGGTCTCGTGCCGGAGGAGACCTCGGTGCCGACGTACCACCATCAGGCCGTGGATCGGCTGGGTGAGGGTCTGGTCGCTTCGGCGTACGCGGGCGACGGGACGGTGGAGGCGGTGGAACTGGCCTCCGGGGGGTGGGTGTTGGGGGTGCAGTGGCATCCGGAGATGGGGAGGGATGTGCGGGTGATGGGGGGTCTGGTGCGCGCGGCCGCCGGCTGACAGACGATTCCCGCCCCCGCCGCCCCTACCCGTCCCATCCTTCTGGGGCTCCGCCCCAGACCCCGCTCCTCAAACGCCGGAGAGGCTGAGTACTCCAGCCCGTCCGGCGTTCGAGGACGAGGCCATCACCATCCCGAACCCCCCACCCACGCGCAGGGAGCTACGCCGGGACGGCTGGGCCTTTCAGCCCGTCCGGCGTTCGAGGACGAGACCATCGCCGTCCCGAACCCCCACCCACCCGCAGGGAGCTACGCCGGCCCATGCATCTTCAGCCCGTCCGGCGTTTGAGGACGAGGCCCGCAGGGCCGACAGCGGGGGTCTGGGGGCGCAGCCCCCAGGGACGGGACGGGTAGGGGCGGCGGGGGCGAAGGACTAGCCGCGGGTCAGGGACAGCAGGTCCCGGGCCGGGCCCACCGGGCGGTGGCCCGTCGGCCACACCGCTCGCAGGTCCCGCGCCAGGGAGACGTCGGACAACGGCACCCTCACCAGTCGCCGCATGGACAGCTCCTCCCCCACAGCGAGCTCACTGAGAACCGCAGGCCCCGCCCCACCCACGGCCGCCGCCTTCACCGCGGTGGTCGAGGACAGTTCGATCAGCGGCCGGGCCAACCCGCCCAACGCCGCGTCCAGCACCTGCCGCGTACCCGACCCCTTCTCCCGAAGGATCAACGGTGTCACCGCCAGTTCCGACGCCTCCAACGGACGCCGCCGCCGAGCCCAGACATGCCCCGGCGCGGTCACCACGATGAGGCTGTCGTGAGCGATGACCACGGAGTCCAGCCCCGTCGGCACACTCACCCCCTCCACGAACCCCAGGTCCGCCTCGTCCGCCAGCAACCGCTCCGCGACGGCCGCCGAGTTCCCGGCGAGAAGGGACACCGCGGTGTCCGGTCGCTGGGCGCGCAGCGCGAGCAGCCACCCCGGCAACAGGTACTCGGCGATCGTCATGCTCGCGGCCACCCGCAGCCGCGAGTCCCGCCGGTCCCGCAACGCCTGCGCCCCCGCGTCGAACGCCTCCGCGGCCTCCACGACCCGCCGCGCCCAGTCCGTCACCAACGCCCCGGCGTCCGTGAGCCGGGAACCCCTCGGTGACCGGTCGACCAACGCCACCCCCAACTGGCGTTCCATCGACCGGATCCGGCTGCTCGCCGCCGGCTGGGTGATCCCCAGCTCACGCGCCGCCCCACCGAGGCTGCCGAGCCGGGCCACCGCCAGCAACAGCTCCAGCGCGCCGAGATCGGGGACCCTATGTGCCAGGGATCCCGCGCGAATCTGCCCCTCCGCCGACTGAGTCATAAACCCAGTTTATGTCGCCATAGAGGCAAACTCCCTGGTGGGAGCTGACAGACGCCACAACGCTGATCCCATGGTCACCGCCGTCCGTCATCTCGGACCCAACTGGTACGCCGCCGTCATGGGCACCGCCGCCGTCGCCACCGCCGGAGCCGGGCTGCCGGTCCACGTCCCCGGCCTGCGTACCGCCTGCACGGCCGTCTGGGCGCTCTCCCTGGTCCTGCTGCTCACCCTTCTCACCGCCCGCGCCCTGCACTGGACCCACCACCGCGACCAGGCCCGCGCCCACCTCCTCGACCCGGCCACGGCACCCTTCTACGGCTGCCTGGCCATGGCGTTGCTCGCCGTCGGGGGCGGCGCGATCACCGTCGGCCAGGACTGGATCGGCGGCGCGGCGGCGGTCGTTCTCGACGCCGTGCTGTTCAGCGTCGGGACGGCCGTCGGACTGGCGGCCGCCGTCGCCGTCCCGTACCTCATGGCCGTACGCCATCGCGCGGAACCGTCGCAGGCCACGCCCGTGTGGCTGCTGCCGCTGGTGGCGCCCATGGTGTCCGCCGCGCTCGGCCCGCTCCTGGTGCCGCATCTGCCGCCGGGGCAGGCGCGGCAGACGCTGCTCCTCGCGTGCCTCGCGATGTTCGGGCTCAGCCTCCTGGCCACGCTGCTGATGCTGCCGCTGGTCTTCGCCCGCCTGATCACGGGAGGACCGCTCCCGCTCGCCCTCACGCCGACCCTGTTCCTGGTGCTGGGCCCGCTCGGGCAGTCCACCACCGCCGTCGGCACGTTCGCGGACGTCGCGCCCGGAGTGCTCCCGCCGCCGTACAGCGAGGGCTTCGGCCTGCTCGCCGTCCTCTACGGCGTTCCCGTCATGGGCTTCGCCCTCCTGTGGTCCGGGCTCGCCACCGCCCACGTCCTGCGCGCGCGACGGCACGGCATGGGCTTCGCGATGACGTGGTGGGCGTTCACCTTCCCGGTCGGCACCTGCGTCACCGGCGCCGAGGCCCTGGCACGGCACACCGGACTCGTCGTCTACGAGATCCTCGCCATCGGCCTGTACGGCGTGCTCGTCGCCGCCTGGGCCGTCGCCGCCGCGCGTACCGCCCAAGGGCTGCTCAACGGCACGCTGCTCGCAGCGCCCCGCCCAACACCCGTGGCGCCTCTGCCAGCGACGGCCCGTACCACGTCAGGTGCCGTCCGCTGACCAGGGCACAGGGCAGGCCGGGGAAGGCCTCCGGGCCGTCGTCGGCCGTGAAGCGGTACGGCTCGTCGGGGAGAACCACGACGTCCGGGGCCGCCGCCAGGAGGTCGTCCAGGGGGATGCGGGGGTAGCGGTCCTCGTGGGCGGCGTACGGATGGTCGATGCCGAGGCGGGACAGGACGTCGCCCGCGAAGGTGTCGCGGCCCAGCACCATCCAGGGCCGGCGCCAGATCGGGACCACGGCTGTCGTACGGAGGGACTGGACCGGCAGCGACGACCAGATGCCCTCCGCCTCGTCCAGCCAGCGCGGGCGGGCCGGCGCACCGCAGGCGTCCAGTACGCGCTCCAGTTCGCGGAAGGCCTGCGGTACGTCCCGCACCTCGGTGACCAGGACCTCGACGCCGGCCGCGCGGAGGGCGCAGAGGTCGGGTTCGCGGTTCTCCTCCTCGTTGGCGAGCACCAGGTCCGGGGCGAGGGCGAGGATCCGGTCGACCTTGGGGTTCTTCGTGCCGCCCACGCGGGTGACGTCGAGATCGGCGGGGTGACTGCACCAGTCCGTCGCGCCGACCAGGACACCGGGGGCCGACACGGCCACGGCCTCCGTCAGGGACGGCACGAGCGAGACGACGCGCATCAGCGCCCCGGCCGGTCCCGGACCGCCTCGATGTGCTCGGCCACCGCGACGACGACCACCCGAGTGTCCGGCACCGTCGCCCGCCAGCGGTGGCGCACGCCGCCGGTCAGGTAGAGGGTGTCGCCCCGGCCGAGTCGGTAGGCCCGGCCCTCGGCCTCGATCTCCACGGCGCCGTCGGCGACGTACATCAACTGGTCGTTGCGGTACTGGAATTCACGGCCCGCGTCATGGTCGCCGGTGAACTCCGAGGCGTGCATCTGATGGTGACCGCGCACCAGGGAACGCGTCCGTGGTTCCGGTGCCAGCTCGGAGGTCTCGGCCCGGACCACGTCGACACTGCACGCCGGGTCCGCGGCGGCGAGGAGTTCGACGGCGGTCGTTCGCAGCGCGTCGGCGACCTTTTCGAGGGAGCTTCGGCTGGGGCGCGCCCGGTCGTTCTCGACCTGGCTCAGGAAGGGCACGGACAGGCCGCTGCGCTCGGACACGACAGCGAGGGTGAGGTCCAGCGCACGGCGTCGCCGCCGCACTGCGGCGCCCACCCGAAGGGCCTGTTCTTTGTGGTCGCCCATCGCTCCGGCTCCCTCCTTCGCTCGTCGGTCCGCTGTCCTCGCGCCCGTCGCCCGGCGCACACCTTCTGTTGAGTTCTCTGCACCCTACGCATGTTCGGCAAACCGTTTCATGCGCCCGTCACATCGACGACACGTCAGGGGGAGTACGACCCATGGGTTCGCGCCAGCCGGATCGGCTCCCGGAACGCGTGGGCCGCCCCCGCGTCACCGCTGATCCCCGATCAACACCAGTATCCCGTGTTCATTTCAATGCTGCGGCGGCTTCCCGTGTTCCCTGGTGAGTACGGGCGGAGTGCCTGGCCGGGTAGGGAGAGGCGGGGAGGGCCGGGGGCGGGGCGTAGCGCTCTGTGGTTGGCCGGATCCTTCTCGTAGGCGCGGACAGGTGTCCGCATGGCCGCGCGCGGTATGGCACACGGAACCGGGCATACAGAACCGGGGGCGGGATTCACGTACGCATGAATCCCGCACCCGGTGCCCGTGTCCCTGCCTGTGTCTACGGCAAGGCCCGTGGAGCTATCCCGCCACGGGCGCCAGCTCGTCCACGATCCCGGGGTGAGCGTCCATCCAACGGCGGGCCGACTCCTTCTCGTTTCCGGCGCCGCCCTTCTGGATCTCCACCTCCAGTGAGGCGAGTTGTTCCTCGGTCAGCTTGAAGTCCTTGAGCCAGCCGCTGAGTTCGGGGAACTCCTGGCCGAAGCCCTTCTTGGCAACCGTGTGGATCCGCTCGCCCTCGCCCCAGGCGCCCTCGGGGTCCTTGAGCTTCTTCAGGTCGTACTTGCCGTACGCCCAGTGCGGCGACCACAGCGTCACCACGACCGGCTCACGCTTCTTGATCGACCGGTCCAGCTCCGCCAGCATCGACGACGTACTCGACGACACCACCTTGTACTCGCCCTCAAGGCCGTACGCCTTCAGCACCGACTTGTTCAGCGTGCCCATCATCCCGGCACTCGCCTCGATACCGATGATCTTCCCGCCGAACTCCTTGCCCCGACCCTTCAGGTCGGCCAGCGAGTCGACGCCCTTCACATACGACGGAACCGTCAGCTCCAGCGACGTCGGCCCGTACCAGGAACCGAGGTCGTCCAGCTTGCCCTTGAAGCGGTCCACGTACTCCTTGTGCGTGGTCGGCAGCCAGCCGTCCAGCTGGACGTCCATCTGCCCCTGGGCGAGCGAGGTGTAGAGCGGGCCGGGGTCGAGCTGTTTGACGTTCGGCTTGTAGCCGCGGTCCTCCAGGATGTTCTGCCAGAGGTAGGTGGCGGCGATGGCCTCGTCCCACGGGAAGTAGCCCATGTCGACGGTCTTGCCCGCGTCCTTGCCCTGTGCCTTCGCGGCGCCGGCGACCGGGGCGAGCTTGTTCACCAGGCCGGGGTTCTTCTTCAGCCAGGCGCGGACACCGTCCTGCTCGTGGCCTTCGCCCGCGGCGCGGATGTCGTTCTCCAGGCCGGTCAGCTGCTGCTCGGTGAGCTTGAAGTCCTTCAGCCACTTCGCGACGGTCGGGTCCTTCTCGGCGAAGCCCTTGTGCGCGACGGTGTGGATCTGCTCGCCCTCGCCCCAGGCGCCCTCGGGGTCCTTGAGCTTCTTCAGGTCGTACTTGCCGTACGCCCAGTGCGGCGACCACAGCGTCACCACGACCGGCTCACGCTTCTTGATCGACCGGTCCAGCTCCGCCAGCATCGACGACGTACTCGACGACACCACCTTGTACTCGCCCTCAAGGCCGTACGCCTTCAGCACCGACTTGTTCAGCGTGCCCATCATCCCGGCACTCGCCTCAATGCCGATGATCTTCCCGCCGAACTCCTTGCCCCGACCCTTCAGGTCGGCCAGCGAGTCGACGCCCTTCACATACGACGGAACCGTCAGCTCCAACGACGTCGGCCCGTACCAGGCACCCATGTCGTCGAGCTGGGAGCTGTACTTGTCCCAGTACGCCTTGTGCGTGGTCGGCAGCCAGGCGTCGGTCTGGAAGTCGATGTCACCGCGGGCCACGCCCGAGTAGAGCGGGCCGGGGTCGAGCTGCTTGACGTCGGTCTCGTAGCCGCGCTGCTCCAGGAGCTCCTTCCACAGATACGTGGTGGCGGTGCCCTCGTCCCAGGGGATGTAGCCGATGTTGATCTTCTTGCCGTGGCCGACGTTCGTGCCGGCCGCCGCCTCCTGGCTGCTCCCGGAGCCGGCCAGGTTCATGCCGCCCGCGACGAGCGCGAGGATCACGACGCCGATGACCGCCACGGCGCCGCCCGGCTTGTAGTGGGCGAGCCGGAAGCGGCCCGCGGCGGCGACGGCGGCCTTGGCCGCGGCCCGGCGGCCGAGCGGGGAGACCCGCCGGCCCAGCGCCCCGGTCATCCGGTCCAGGTACATCGCGAGGATGACCACGGCGACCCCGCTCTCGGCGGCCAGGCCGACCTTGAGCTGGGTGATCGCGGAGTAGACCTGCTCGCCGAGGCCGCCGGCGCCGGCCATGCCGCCGATGACCACCATCGACAGGGCCAGCATGATGACCTGGTTGACCCCGGCCATGATCGTCGGCAGCGCGAGCGGCAGCTGGACACGGGCCAGGGTGCTGCGCGGGCTGGTACCGAAGGCCTCGGCCGCCTCGATCAGCTCGCCGTCCACCTGCCGGATGCCCAGCTCGGTCATGCGCACGCCCGGGGGCATGGCGAAGATGATCGTCGCGAGGAGTCCGGGGGTGGTGCCGACCCCGAAGAACATGACGCCGGGGATGAGGTAGATGAACGCCGGCATCGTCTGCATGACGTCGAGCACCGGCCGCAACTGGGCGCCGACCCGCTCGCTGCGGGCGGCCCAGATGCCGAGCGGCACCGCGAGGACGATGGTGATGACCGAGGCGACGAGGACGAGCGAGAGCGTGTCCATCGCGTCGTCCCACAGGCCTAGCGAGTCGATCAGGGCAAGGCCGACGAAGGCCAGCGCACCGGGCAGCAGACCGCGCAGCCAGCACGCGATCACCGCGAGGATCCCGGCCATGAGCAGCGGCTCACCGCCGCCGAGGACGGCGTTGACACCGTCGTACATGCCGCCGAGCACGGTGTTGACCAGGTCGAACAGCCAGGTCAGGTGGGACTGGAGCCAGCCCACCAGGTCTTCTATCCAGTCGCCGAAGTGGAGCCTAGGCATTGGCGATCACCTTCCCGTCGCGGCTGTCGCGCGGGTTGTCGCAGGGCTCGGGCTCGCCCTGCTGGTCGCCGAGGAGGCCGACGAGGCGTTGTCGGGGGACGCGTCCGACGAGATTCCCGTCGGCGTCCAGGACCGCCACGGGGTGCGTCAGGCGGGCGCTGATCGCGCACAGCTCGGTGAACGGGGTGTCCGTCGTCGCGGTCTCGCAGCCGCAGCCGACCTCGTCGCCGACGACGTCCTCGTCCATGACGGCCGCCGCGGTCAGCACACGGGAGCGGTCGACGTCCTGGATGAAGGAGGCCACGTAGTCGTTGGCGGGGCGCAGGAGGATGTCCTGCGCCGAGCCGGTCTGGACGATACGGCCGTCCCGCATGACCGCGATGCGGTCGCCGAGGCGCATGGCCTCGTTGAGGTCGTGGGTGATGAAGACGATGGTCTTCTTCAGGGTCTGCTGGAGCTGGAGCAGCTGGTCCTGCATGTCCCGGCGGATCAGCGGGTCGAGCGCGCTGAAGGACTCGTCCATGAGCAGCAGGTCGGCGTCGGTGGCGAGGGCGCGGGCCAGGCCCACCCGCTGCTGCATACCGCCGGACAGCTCGTCGGGCCAGGACTTCTCCCAGCCGGCCAGTCCGCACAGGGCCAGCGCCTCGCCGGCGCGCTTCTCGCGCTCGGCGCGGGGCACGCCCTGCACGGCCAGGCCGTAGGCGGCGTTCTCCAGCACGCTGCGGTGCGGGAAGAGCGCGAAGTGCTGGAAGACCATGCTGATCTTGTTCGCGCGGACCTCGCGCAGCTCGCGGTCGCCGATCGCGGTCAGGTCCTGGCCGTCGAAGCGGACATGGCCGGCGGTCGGCTCCAGGAGCCCGTTGAGCATGCGCAGCAGGGTGGACTTGCCTGATCCGGACAGGCCCATGACGACGAAGATCTGGCCTGGTTCCACGGTGAAGGAGGCGTCGATCACGGCGGCGGTGGTGCCGTCGGCGCGCAACTCCTCCCGGTCGGCTCCTTGGCGGAGCCGTTCGACAGCCTCGTCCGGTCGTCTCCCGAACACCTTGTACAGATGTTCGGCCTCAAGCCTGGATGACACGGGTACCTCTTGTCTCGACGGCAAAGGAAGGGAGCGACGGGCACCGCCGTCGAGTGCGCGGGCGCGTCGCTCCGAGCGCGCGCCTGCCCTCGATTCCCGGCCACAAACGCACAAGTGGTCCAGCCCACAGCGCGAGCACGTCGCGCAACGCGTCGCACACCGAGAGCCGCTGTCAGTGCCGTACGGCATGATGCGAGGCGTGACCGGACGACTGATGCTCCTCGACACCGCCTCGCTCTACTTCCGCGCCTACTTCGGCGTCCCGGACTCCGTGAAGGCCCCGGACGGCACACCGGTGAACGCCGTGCGCGGGCTCCTCGACTTCATCGACCGACTGGTCAAGGACCATCGACCCGATGCGCTGGTGGCCTGCATGGACGCCGACTGGCGACCCCAGTGGCGGGTCGACCTGATCCCGTCGTACAAGGCGCACCGCGTGGCCGAGGAGCACGAGGTGGGTCCGGACGAGGAGGAGGTGCCCGACACGCTGTCCCCGCAGGTGCCGGTCATCGAGGCGGTCCTGGACGCCCTGGGCATCGCGCGGGTGGGTGTCGAGGGGTACGAGGCGGACGACGTCATCGGCACCTTCACCGGGCGGGCGAAGGGCCCGGTCGACATCGTCACCGGCGACCGCGACCTGTACCAGCTGGTGGACGACGCGCGCGGGGTCCGCGTGCTGTACCCGCTCAAGGGCGTCGGCACCCTCCAGCTCACCGACGAGGCGTGGCTGCGCGAGAAGTACGGCGTCGACGGCCGTGGGTACGCGGATCTGGCGCTGCTGCGCGGCGACCCCAGCGACGGCCTCCCGGGCGTGCCCGGCATCGGCGAGAAGACGGCGGCGAAGCTGCTGGCCGAGTTCGGCGACCTGGCCGGAATCATGGCGGCGGTCGACGACCCGAAGGCGAAGCTCACGCCCTCGCAGCGCAAGCGGCTGGACGAGTCCCGGGCGTACGTCTCCGTCGCGCCGACGGTGGTGCGGGTCGCGGGCGATGTTCCGCTGCCCGACGTCGACACGACGCTGCCGCGGACGCCCCGGGATCCGGCGGGGCTGGACGAGCTGGCGCTGCGGTGGGGCCTGGGCGGGTCGCTGCAGCGGCTGCTGGGGACCCTGGGGGCGTGAGGGGCGAAGGGGCAGGAAGGGCGTGACGGGCGCGAAGGGCGTGCGGGGCGGGTGAATGGGGACCGCGGGGCGGGGAATTCGGACCTTGCGTGCGCGACATGCGCCCTTCATGAACGAGTCATAGCGGCATTCTCCGAAGCGAGGTGCTAACTTAGGTAAACCTAAGCTTGGAACGAGGGAGGCCAGTGATGGCGCTACGCCCTGCCCGCAAGCCGCGGAAGCCCCACTCCGCGCGGGTCATCCGTACCGAACGGCTGACCCCGCACATGCAGCGTGTGGTGCTCGGTGGCGAGGGGCTCGCCGACTTCGCGGCGGACACCTGCACGGACCACTACGTGAAGATGCTGTTCTCCCCCGAGGGCGTCAGCTATCCCGAGCCCTTCGACCTGGAGCGCATCCGCGAGGAGCTGCCGCGCGAGCAGTGGCCGGTGACGCGGACCTACACCGTGCGGGCGTGGGACCCGGAGCACCGTGAGCTGACGCTGGACTTCGTCCTGCACGGCGACGAGGGCCTGGCCGGACCGTGGGCGATGCGCGCCCGGCCCGGCGAGACCGTGCGCTTCATGGGCCCCGGCGGAGCCTACGCCCCCGACCCGGACGCCGACTGGCATCTGCTCGTCGGCGACGAGAGCGCGCTGCCCGCCATCGCCCGCTCTCTTGAGTCGCTGCCCGACGGCGCCACGGCGTACGCCTTCGTGGAGGTCGCCGGCCCCGAGGAGGAGCAGAAGATCGACTCCGATGTCGAGGTCGTCTGGCTGCACCGCGGCACCCGACCTGTCGGCCAAGCTCTGGTCGAGGCTGTGCGGGCACTGGAGTTCCCCGAGGGCAGGGTGCACGCGTTCGTGCACGGCGAGGCGCACTTCGTGAAGGAGCTGCGGCAACTGCTGCGGGTCGAGCGCGGCGTGGCCCGCGAGGACCTGTCGATCTCGGGCTACTGGCGGCTCGGCCACGACGAGGACGGCTGGCAGGCCTCCAAGCGTGACTGGAACGCCCGGATCGAGGCGGAGCAGGAGGGCGCGGCACCGGCCGCGTAGCCCTGCGTCGACACACGCCAGTCGATACGCGAAAGTCGATACGCGAAGGGGGCGTGAGACCGCGCGACCGGTGGCCCCGGCGTCCGCTCCGCGCGCCGGGATTTACACCCTTTCCCGCGGCCGGAAACCATCGCATGGTGCGAAGAGGTGGGCTGTCAGGGAGAGTTGACGGCATGAGGGTGTCGCACCCGGGCCCGTGGGGGTGGTGTCCCGATGGCCGCGACGGTCGGCAGCGCGACACGGGATCACCCCGCCGAGCAGGCTGAGCAGGGGCGTGACGCGTGCCCGCGGTGAGCGGCACCCGGCGCCGACCCGACGAGACGGCCGCGGGACACACGCCGCTGCGGTCACCAGCCAGCCGAGGTCGATCATTCGACGATACGGATCCACCCTGGAACGGTCACTCGCGTTCAGCTGTAACCAGCCTCGGACAGTTGACTAAACCGGTAGGCGCACTGGAAGGTGGACGAGATCCACGACCGCGTCGCCGACGCCGCGGTCGTGGCGGTGGTGACCACCGATTATCTGCGCCGTTCGGCGGTCGTCTCGAACGCCACGACCGACGACACGTCCCGGCACGCGGTTGACGAGGCTCCGCTCGACCGGTTCAGTCAGCGGGCCCCCTTCGTACACAAGTCAGCCACGCCGCAGTCGCAGCGTATGGAGCACAGCGCGTAGTTCATGGTTTCGGTCGACTCCGTCACCCGGAGGGCAACATGAAAGGCTCTGCTCCCGCCCAGCCACCTCGGGCGGTACCCGTGGGCGGGCACGCACCTCAGCCAGTGCGCGTGCCTCTCTTCGTCCCCTGCGCCCGTCGGCTAATCGCGCCGGGGTCACCGCTCACTTCCATCGGCCTCCGGACAAAGATCCCCGAGGCAGCGACACCCGAAGGCACCAGGCATCGACAACGATCCGACGTCCTGGGCCAATAAGCATGCTGAGGCAGAAACTGGGAGAGAGCCATGCCCCAGAACGTCACCATCAATTTACCCATTCCGTCCCGGCTGAACTCCGGTTTGGCAGCCGCGAGGGAACGCAATCTGGAATGGATGCGCCAACAGAAACTGGTGTTGGGACATAGTGCCGCCCGTCGCTACGCATTCTCGGCGGTGGCGGACCTTGCTGCCTACAGCTACCCGGACGCCGCAGGCAACGACCTGGACCTGGCCTTTGACACCATGGGCTGGTTCTTCCTGTTCGACGACCTGTTTGATGTCCCCGAGGGACGCCAGGCCGACGAAGCAGTCGACGTGTGTCAGCAACTCATCGCACTCATCACCCACCCGTCGGCGCGGTGCGGACGCCACGACGCGCCTCTGGTGAGCGCCTTCGCGGACCTCTGGCGTCGAGCCAAGAGGGGCATGTCCGAGGAATGGCAGCGACGGGCCGCCCACAACTGGGTGGACTACCTGTCGGGAAACCTCACAGAGGAAATCGACCGTCGTACATGGGCCCCCCAGGACTTTGCCACCCGCATGAGGATAGGGCACCGCACCCTGGGGCTCATTCCCTCGCTCGACCTGGCCGAAAGGGTGGGGCACTTCGAGATCCCGCAGATCATCTGGCACAGCAGCCATCTGGAATCGATGCGCCGAGCAGCTGTCGACGCCGTCAAACTCATCAACGAGGTGATGTCCCTGGAGAACGACGACGCGCGAGGCGACCCCAATCTGGTGCACTGCCTCATGCGGCAACACCGCTGCTCCCGGCAGGAAGCCATCAAACTGGCCGTCGCCCTGGTCCAGACGGCAGTCAGTCAGCTCTTCGAGCAGGCGCGGCGGACCCCCCTGTTCTGCTCCCGGCTCGGGCTCACCGGCACGGAGGCCGAGAAGATCCAACGCTATGAGACCGCGATGTTCACGTGGATTCGCGGCAGCTACGACTGGAGCCGCAACAACGGCCGCTACTCCGCACGCACCGCAAGCGACCTGAGCCCGAGTCTGACCGGTCAGCTCCACCCCGCGAACCTCACACCGGTGTCTCCCTAGCGTCCCAGCGCCGCTGACCGGAAAGACCCTGTCCCATGGGACGGTGCACACGCCTGGACTCGCTGCACCGTCCCAGGAAGGCCGCAGCGCTCGTTCCGGCGGCCCGCCTCGTCCCTCGCCGTCGGTGCCGACTCGTAGGCTTGGTCCTGATGAGACGCCGTACACCACCCCCGCCCTCCCCACTGCCGCAGCGCGACGGGATCGATCCGGTGCGTGTGCGATTGCCGGCCGGAGACGCGTGGGCGACCGTACGGGATCATCTCGTGGCACGGCTCGCAGCGGGTGCCGAGGTGATCGACGGGATGCTCGACGCGGGGCGGATCGTGGACGCCACCGGGCATCCGGTGCCGCGGGACATGGCGTACGCGCCAGGAATGTACGTGTGGTTCCACCGGGAGCTGCCCGACGAGGCGCGGGTGCCGTTCGCGGTCGACGTCGTCTACCAGGACGAGCACGTGGTCGTGGCCGACAAGCCCCACTTCCTGGCCACCACGCCTCGCGGCAGCCATGTCACCGAAACGGCCCTGGCGCGCCTGCGGCGGGAGCTGGGTGTCCCGACGCTCGGCGCGGCGCACCGGCTGGACCGGCTGACGGCCGGGCTGGTGCTGTTCACCGTGCGACCGGAGGAGCGCGGCGCGTACCAGACCCTGTTCCGCGACAGACGGGTGGCGAAGGAGTACGAGGCGGTGGCCCCGCACGACCCGGCGCTGGACCTCCCGCGCATCGTGCGCAGCCGGATCGTCAAGGAGCGCGGGGTCCTTGCGGCCCGTGAGGTCGAGGGTGAGCCCAACGCAGTCAGCCGGGTCGAGTTGCTGGAACACCGGGACGGTCGTGCCCGGTACCGCCTGACACCTCGTACCGGGCAGACCCACCAGCTGAGGGTGCACATGAGTGCCCTGGGGGTGCCCATCCTCGGCGATCCCCTCTACCCGGTGGTGACCGACCCCGTGCCGGCCGGTGACTTCCGACGTCCGCTGCAACTGCTGGCGCGGGTGCTGGAGTTCACCGATCCGGTCACGGGGCGGGAGCACCGGTTCGTCAGCCCGCGTGCGCTGCGGGCCTGGTCGTCCTACGGCGAGTGGGCCGGGTAGCCCTGACGCCCGGTCGGCTCACTCGCCACGCCACCAGCGTAGGATGCGCCGGAGCACTCCCGGCCGGGCGGCCGGTTCAGGGACCGGCGGCGGAGCCGCTGGTGGAGTGACGGGTTCCGGAGCCACCGAAACCGGCGGTGTGCTGATCGACCAAGTGCTGGAACGCTGCGTCGCCAGCGGGTGCGCGGGCAGCGCCATGACGTCCTGCTGGGGCTTGGGCGCGAACTTCACCGGCAGTTCCACCAGGTGCCGGTTCGAGATGGTCGCCCGCCAAGACAGCTCGTCCTCCTCGCAGGCGAGTTGGACGTCGGGCAGGCGGGTCAACAGCGCGTCGACGCCGACCTCGGCGATGGCACGGCCGATGTCCTGCCCCGGGCACTCGTGGGAGCCGCCGCCGAAGGCCAGGTGGGAGCGGTTGCCCTGCATGTTGGCATTGAGGTCGGGCCTGACGCGCGGATCGACGTTGCCCGGCGCGATGCCGAGGATGAGAGCGTCGCTCTTCCGAATGCGCTGGTGGCCCAGCTCCGTGTCCTGCTTGGCGACGTAGGGAAGGACGGTGCTGAACGGCGGCTCGTCCCACAGGGACTGTTCGACCGCCTCGGGCACCGTCATCTGACCGCCGCTGAGCTGGGCACGGAACCGCGGGTCGGTGAGCACCACCCGCAGCACGTTGGCGATCAGGTTCGCGGTGGCCTCGTACGCGGCGACCAGGATGATACGCAGGTGCTGGCCGACCTCGTCGTCGGTGAGCCGCGCCGGGTGGTTGATCAGGTGGCTGGTGAAGTCGTCCTTGGGATCGGCCCGGCGGCGGGCGGTGAGCCGCATCAGGACGTCCATGAGGTACGCGTTGCTGGCGATCGCGGTCTCGGTGCCCTTGGGCATGTCGCGAGCGGCATGCACGATCCGGTCGTTGTACTCCTCGGGCATGCCGAGGATCTCGCACATCACCACCATCGGCAGGTGCTCGGCGAACTGACTGACCAGCTCGGCGCCGCCCTCCTCACAGAACTCGTTGACGAGATGCTGGGTGGCACGGTTGATATAGCGGCGGATGCCCCGGTGGTCGATGGTCGACACGGCGCCGTTGACCGCACCACGCAGCCGCAGATGCTCGTCACCCTCGGCGTGACTGCAGACGGGCTGCCAGGCGAAATGCGGCATCAGCGGATGGTCGGGCTTGACCGTGCCGTCCTGCAGGGCGCTCCACTGCCGAGTGTCACGGCAGTACTGCGAAGGAGTGCGCACCATGTGCAGATTCTCGGCGTGGCCGAGCACCACCCAGACCGGCACGTCCTCGTGCAGCAGTGCGGGAGCCACGGGGCCGTGCTCGGCGCGGAGTTCTTCGTACACGGCTCCCAGGTCCTCCGCGCCGGGGCCGTACAGCCGGCGCAGTCCGCCGGGGCCGATGCCGTGCGCGGGACAGCCGGGAGGCGGGGCGGCCGTGGGGTCGTCCGTACCGGTGGGGAAGAGGGATTCAGGCGTCACGATGGTCGCTCCGAAGCTGAGGTGAATCCGGTGTACAGAGGGTGAGTGGGGGGTGTGGGTGGTGTGCGGCTAGGCGGGGGCCTTCGCCATGGCCAGCGCGTGCAGGAAGTGCATCAGGGTCATCAGGACGTCCCGGCTGGAGGCCCGGCGGCGTACGTCGCACTCGACGATGGGGATCTCCTCGGGCAGGTCGAGTGCCGTACGGAGTTCGGAGACGGGGTAACGGGGCGCGTCCGGGAAGGTGTTGACGGCCACCACGAAGGGCACGCCGCGCTCCTCCAGTCGCCCCATGACGTCGAAGCTGACCTCCAGGCGGCGGGTGTCGATCAGCACGACCGCGCCCAGCGCACCGTCGAACAGCCCGTTCCACAGGAACCAGAAGCGCTCCTGGCCGGGGGTGCCGAAGAGGTACAGCACGAGCTGCTCGGTGATGCTGATGCGACCGAAGTCCATCGCGACGGTGGTGGCCGTCTTGGTTTCCGAGCCGAAGTTGTCGTCGACGCCGATGCCCGCCTGCGTCATGGTCTCTTCGGTGGTCAGCGGCCTGATCTCGCTGACCGAACCGACCATGGTCGTCTTGCCGACACCGAAGCCGCCCACGATCACGATCTTGACCGCGGCCTCTGCCGTGTGCGGCAGCTGGTCCTCGGTCCGGGGGCCGGGGACGGTGTCAGAGCCTTTGAAGTCCATGCATCACCGCTTCGAGGATTGAACGGTCGGCGACGGACTGGCGCACGATCGGGTTGCGGGCCGTCACCAGTCCGGCCGTCAGCATGTCGGTGAGCAGCACCGTCATCATGCTGAACGGCAGGTTGAGGTAGGCCGACAGCTCGGCCACGGACAGGGGGGTGGAACAGAGCCGGAGCAGCGCCGACTGCTCGGGCGTGGCGGAGGGCGGGGGGTCGGCGCGCGCCACGATTAACGTGACGAGGTCGAGGTCGCCGTCGCGCTCGCCACCGTCCGGTCCGGCGACCACGAAGAGCCGCTCCGGGTGCTTCTGCTTCCCGGGCCCGGGGGGTGGTGAGGGCGGTTGTTCCTTGGGGGTTCGCCGCTGGCGTTGCGGAGGAGTCATACGGTCTGCCCGTTACGCCTGGGCGGACTGGTGAGATGGGCACCGATGCGGGCGACGAGGTCGGACATGCGGTTGCTCATCCGGCCGGGTTCGGCGAACGTGTCGGAGAGCACGGCGAGGTAGGCGTTGGCTCCGGCGGCCATCAGATAGAAGTAGCCGCCGTTGATCTCGATGAGGACCATCTTCATCTTGCCGTCGCTGTTCGGGATCTCCGTGGCGACCGCGCTGGCCAGGCTCTGCAGCCCGGCGCACGCCGCGGCGACGCGGTCGGCGGTGTCCGGGTCGCCGCCGTAGCGGGCGATGCGCAGACCGTCGGCGGAGAGCACGACGATCATTTCGATGCCCGGTACGCCGTCGTGGAGCTCCTTGAGCATCCAGTCGAAGTTGGCGCGCTGCTGGATCACTTGATGTCCCCCTCGTCGTCGGCCTCGGGGCGGGCCGGTTGGGCGGGTTGGGCGGGTTGGGTTCGCGGCTTGAGCGTGAGCGGGTCGGGCTTGTCCTTGAGTCCGTTCCAGAACGCCTCGACCCAGGCACCGGGGACGGACTCGTCCTCGGCGGGCTCGGGCTCGGGGTCCGGCTTGCGCTTGGACCAGATGGTCGGCCGGCCCTCCCGCTCGGCCTGCTCGATGGCCGCCTGCTCGGCGATGCGCTGGCTGAGCGGCGTCTTGACCCGGCTGCGGCGCTGGGGCAGCCCGCCCGCGGTCCATTCGGTGACGACAGGGACGTCGTCCTCCATGGCGGCCATGGCGGCGGTGATCTTCGGGCTGGTGGGGCGCCGCTTCTTGGGGGCGCGCTTGGGGCCCTCGAGCGCGTCGGGGTCGGCCTTGGGCGCGGCCCCGGCACCGATGCCGTGGGCGAGTCCGGGCGCGGGGTCGTTGGTCATCATGTCGCGCGGCACCACGAGGATGGCGCGCACGCCGCCGTACGCGGAGGAGCGCAGCGAGACCTGCATGTTGTAGGCCGTGCAGAGGCGGCCGACGACGGCGAGGCCGAGGCGCGGGGACTCGCCGATGTCCTGGAGGTCGGTGCCCTGCTTGGCGCGCTCGAGCATGCCCTCGACCCGGGCGCGGGCCTCCTCGCTGAGGCTGACGCCGGAGTCCTCGATCTCGATGGCGACGCCGGTCTGCACCTCGGTGGCGGTGACGTGCACCTTGGTCTGCGGCGGCGAGTAGCGGGTGGCGTTGTCGAGGAGTTCGGCCGCGGCGTGGATGATCGGCTCGACGGAGATGCCGGCGATGTTGACCTGGGCGATGGAGTCCAGGCTGATGCGCCGGTACTCCAGGATCCGGGACATGGCGCCGCGCAGCACGCTGTACAGCGGGACGGGTTCGGGCCACTGACGGCCCGGCCGGCCGCCGCCGAGCACGGAGATCGAGTCGGCGAGACGACCGATCAGCATGGTGCCGTGGTCGATGCGCAGCAGGTCGTCGAAGACCTCGGGGTTACGTCCGTGGTCCTCCTCCATCTCCCGGAGTTCCACGGCCTGTTGGTGCACGATCGACTGGACGCGGCGAGCGATGTTGACGAACGAGCGCTGGGCGGAGTCGCGGAGTGCTTCCTGGTGGTCGACGATGTCGAGCATCGACTGCACCAACGACAGTTCCGCCCGGGAGAGATGGGCGTAGGACGGGTCGAGCTTGGCGAGGTCGCGCATCACCTCATAGGTGGAAGCGCCGCGCTGGAGCCGGTTGATGGCGGCGGGCGTGATCTCCGTGGCGAGGCGGACCATCGCCTCGTCGTGGGCGGCGACGCGCCCTTCCAGATACGCGGTGTGACGGGCGTGCTCGGCCCGCAGATCCCGCAGGGCGCGGCCGCGGCGCACGACTTCGGCCGCGGACACCAGCACCAGCAGCATGGCCACGGCACCGCATACGCCGACGGCCGTCCGGGCCGGCTCCGTCACCACGGCGACGGCGGCTCCGGTCGCCGCGGCCATCGCTATGGCCGGCAGCAACAGCACGCGCGCGTACGGGAGTTCACGGCGACTGGGCGGGGATTGAACGCTCACCATGTGGGCCCTCTGAAACGAATCGGGTGGGTGTAGGGGGAGCTTGCATGGGGGAATGTCATGGGTATGCCGGAATCTTCTGCATGATTGGGGAACAAGCGCACGATTACACCTCAACTCGGTGCGCTGCGGGCGAGCTTAGTCCGACCGGATCATCGCTGAGTCATATTCAGCAAGCACCTGAAACGGGGTGCGCGGCGGTAGTACGCTCGGCCCCATTTATACGCTCGGATTACATTCGCACACGCTGTGTCATGGCGTACGAGCGTGCGAAGACTACTCACCGTGACGGGTGAAGATCGTATTCCGGCCGATGCCTGCCGCGGTCACCTGCCGCGAATGCCTGCCCGGGGCGGCAAAAAAGAAAGGCAAGGAGGTCTCCGACTCCTTGCCACTCTCAACTTATAGCGCACCGGGGGGCTTGCGGCAAGGCCCCCGTCGTACCGCAGAATCTCCGGCCTAGGCCAAAGACCAGCGGAAACGGGGAGTCGCGAAGTGCGTGTGCTGTTGTCGACCTATGGGTCGCGGGGGGATGTCGAGCCGATGGTCGGGCTCGCGGTGCGATTGCGGGAGCTCGGTGCCGAGGTGCGGGTGTGCGCCCCGCCGGACGAGGACTTCGCGCGACGGCTGGCAGATGTCGACGTGCCGCTGGTGCCGGTCGGCCCGTCGGCGCGTGCGCTGACGAAGGCGGTGGCGCCGCCGTCGATGCCCCGGCGTGCGGCCGAGGTGATCGCCGGCCAGTTCGAGTTGATGCCCGCGGCGGCCGAGGGATGCGATGTGCTGGTGGCGACCGGCATGATGCCGGCCGCGGCCGGTGCCCGCTCGGTGGCCGAGAGACTGGGCATCCCCTCCGTGTCCGTGACCTTCCAGCAGCTCACGCTGCCGTCGCCGCATCGCCGACCGCTCGCCTATCGCGGCCGCCCGTTCCCCCCGGAGGTGACCGACAACCGCGCGCTGTGGGAGCTGGACGCCCAGAGCATCGACGCGCTGTTCGGTGAGGCGCTCAACACCAACCGGGCGTCGATCGGCCTGCCGCCGGTGGAGAACGTCCGCGACCACGTCATCGGCGATCGGCCGTGGGTGGCGACGGACCCGGTCCTGGACCCGCTGCACGAAATGCCCGGCCTCGACCCCGTCCAGACCGGCGCCTGGATCGCACCCGACGTCCGCCCGCTGCCGGCGGAACTGGAGACCTTTCTGGACGCCGGCACTCCGCCGGTGTACGTCGGCTTCGGCAGCATGCCCCTGCACGCCTCCCCGGACGCGGCCCAGGTGGCCGTCGACGCGGTACGCGCCCAGGGCCGCCGCGTCCTCGTCTCCCGGGGCTGGGCCGACCTCGCCCTGATCGACGACCAGGACGACTGCTACGCCGTGGGCGAGGCCAACCACCAGGCGTTGTTCGCCCGGGTGGCCGCCGTCGTGCACCACGGTGGCGCGGGGACGACGACCACGGCGGCCCGGGCCGGCACGCCCCAGGTCGTCGTGCCCCAGCTGGCGGACCAGCCGTACTGGGCCGGCCGGGTCGCCGACCTCGGTATCGGCGCGGCGCACGACGGCCCGACGCCCACCTTGGAGTCCCTGTCCGCAGCGCTCGAAACGGCGCTCACGCCCGAGACCCGCGCGCGAGCGACCGCCGTGGGGGCGACGATCCACACCGACGGGACGGACGTGGCCGCGAAGCTGCTGCTCGACGGGGCCTTCTGAGGACAGCCCCGCCCGAGCAGCCGTAGGGGGCGGCCGTCCGAGAACAGGCCGCACCGCGACACCCGCGACACCGCAACACCGCAACACCGCAACACCGCAATCGACCGTCCCGCATTCGGAGCTGATGCCTTGAAACCCCTGACCACCAGCGCGTTCGACCTCCCCGACCGCCTCTCCCTCAAGGCCGACCCGACCCTGATCGCCGGTGACGAACAGCACTTCGCGGCCATCGCGGAGTGCCTCGAGCAGTCGATCGCCGAGCTCACCGACCGCCTCGACGCCGCACGCAGGGCACCCGGCGGCAAAGGGCAGCAGGCCATGGACCGGGACATCGAGGTCCACCGGCTGACCGCGCGCCTGCGCACCCTGCGCCGCTTCGGCCTGGACCTGTGCCTGGGGCACATGGTCGGCGCGGACGACGCCGAGCCCGTGTACATCGGACGCCTCGGCCTGACGGACAGCACCGGCCGCCGCCTGCTGCTCGACTGGCGCTCCCCGGCCGCCGAGCCGTTCTTCGGTGCCACCCACGCCAACCCGATGGGGCTGGCCGGCCGCCGCCGGCATCGCTGGACCGACGGCCGGATCAGCGACTACTGGGACGAGGTGTTCACCTGGGACGGGTTGGACGGGCACCATGCCGCCCTCGACGACCAGTCCGCCTTCATCGCCAGCCTGGGCAGCGACCGGTCATCCCGGATGCGGGATGTGCTCGGCACGATCCAGGCCGACCAGGACGCCATCATCCGCGCGGGCTCCCGGGGCGCCCTCGTCGTCGACGGTGGCCCGGGCACCGGCAAGACCGTCGTCGCCCTGCACCGCTCCGCCTACCTCCTGCACGCCGACCCCCGCCTCGGTCACCGCCGGGGCGGCGTGCTCTTCGTGGGTCCGCACCGCCCGTACCTGGCCTACGTCTCCGATGTCCTGCCCAGCCTCGGCGAGGAGGGCGTACAGACCTGCATCCTGCGCGATCTCGTCGCCGAGGGCGCCACGGCGACCGCCGAGGCCGATCCGGAGGTGGCCCGTCTGAAGTCGTCCGCGGATCTGGTGAAGGCGATCGAGAAGGCGGTCCGGTTCTACGAGGAGCCGCCCGCCAAAGGCATGACGGTCACGACCCACTGGTCGGATGTCTGGCTGAGCGCCGACGACTGGGCCGTAGCATTCGAGGCGGCGGAACCCGGCACTCCGCACAACGAGGCGCGCGACCAGGTCTGGGAGGAACTGCTGACGATCCTGGCGGACAAGCACGAAGGCGACGCCTCGACACAGGACGGCGACGTCTCACCCGACCTGCTACGCAGGTCACTGACACAGAACAGGGAGCTCTTGGCGGCCTTCAACCGCGCCTGGCCGCTGCTCGAAGCGGCGGACCTGGTCGGCGACCTGTGGTCGGTACCCGCATACCTGCGGATGTGCGCGCCGTGGCTCAGCCGCGAGGACGTCCAGCGCCTCCAGCGCGCGGACGCCCAGGCCTGGACGGTGTCCGACCTGCCCCTGCTGGACGCGGCACGACAGCGGCTCGGTGACCCCGAGGCGTCACGACGCAAACGCCGCCACGAGGCCACCGTCGCCGTCGAACGCGAGCGCATGGGCAGGGTCGTCGACGACCTCCTCGAAGCCCACACCTACGACGACGGCGAAGGCGTCCTGATCATGCTGCACGGCCAGGACATGCGGAACTCCCTGGTCGACGACTCGGCCCTGCCCACCGCCGACCCGGACCTGCTCGCCGGCCCCTTCGCGCACATCGTCGTCGACGAGGCCCAGGAACTGACCGACGCGGAGTGGCAGATGCTGCTGCTGCGCTGCCCGTCCCGAAGCTTCACCATCGTCGGCGACCGCGCCCAGGCCAGGCACGGCTTCACGGAGTCCTGGCGGGAACGCCTCGAACGTGTCGGCTTCGACCGCATCGACCTGACGTCCCTGAGCATCAACTACCGCACCCCGGAAGAGATCATGAAGGCGGCCGAGCCGGTCATCCGCACCGCACTCCCGGACGCGAACGTACCGACGTCCATCCGCGGCACCGGCGTCCCGGTCGTCCATGGACCCACTACCGACCTCGACGCGATCATCCGCACCTGGCTCGCCGAGCACACCGAGGGGATCGCCTGCGTGATCGGCGACCCCACATTCCGCTCGACGGACCGGGTCCAGTCCCTGTCTCCAGAACTCTCGAAGGGCCTGGAGTTCGACCTGGTGATCCTTGTGGATCCACAGACCTTCGGCGAGGGCATCCAGGGGGCAGTGGACCGCTACGTGGCGATGACAAGGGCGACCCAGCAGCTCGTCATCCTCACCACTTGAGAGACGGTGGGGGCGGCTACCCAGGGGCGCGGGGCTGTATCAATTTGCGGCTCCGCCGCGTGGGCGCGACCAGCCACGACGCCCCCGCACCCGCCGAGGCCCCCTCACCCGACCGACGAATAGGCGACAACCCCCCGCAACAGCCCATCCACAGCCTTACGCGCACTCTTGGCCACAGTAGAGCCGTCCGCAGGAGAAGCCGCCGCGATCTGCCCCAGCACATCAATCACCTGCTTGCACCACCGCACGAAGTCCCCGGCCGGCATCTCCGCCTCACGCAGCACCTCATCCAACCCCGAACCGCTGGCCCACATGTACGCGGCCCAGGCGAACCCGAGATCCGGTTCACGCTGCCCGACCCCTTCGGTCTGCGTGATCCGGAAGTCCTCCTCCAGGGCGTCGAGCCGCCCCCAGATCCGCACCATCTCACCGAGCGCGGCCTTGGCCTTGCCCGAAGGCAGCTTCGGCGCCATCGCGTCGTCCCCGACCCGCGCCTCGTACACCAACGCCGAGACGCAGGCGGCCAGTTCGGCCGGTCCGAGGCCCTCCCACACCCGCTCCCGCAGGCACTCGCTGGCCAGCAGGTCGAGTTCGCCGTACAGCCGGGCGAGCCGCTTGCCGTGTTCGGTGACCTCGTCGTCGCGCAGATAGTCCAGTTCGGTCAGCAGCGCCACGATGCGGTCAAACGTACGGGCGATCGTGTTCGTACGGCCTTCGATACGGCGTTCCAGCTGCGAGGTGTCCCGCAGCAGCCGGTGGTAGCGCTCGGCCCAACGGGCGTGGTCCTCGCGGTCGTTGCAGCCGTGGCAGGGGTGGGCGCGGATGTCCTTGCGCAGGCGGGCGATCTCCCGGTCGTCCGCCGCCTGGGAGCGCCGCTTGCGGTGCCGCTCCGGCGCGATGTGCCCCGCCTTGGTGCGCAGCGCGGAGGCGAGGTCCCGACGGGACTGCGGGGAGCGCGGGTTGAAGGACTTGGGGATCCGCATCCGCTCCAACGCCTCGACGGGCACCGGGAAGTCCATGGACGCCAGCCGCTTGACCTGCCGTTCGGCGGTCAGGACCAGCGGGCGCGGTCCGTCGTGGTGCTCGAAGCCGCGGTGGCCGTTGGACCGTCCGGCGGGCAGCCCGGGGTCCAGCACGAGCGCGAGACCGGCGTACTTGCCCGTGGGCACGTGGATGACATCGCCAGGCTTGAGCTTCTCCAGCGCGACGGCGGCCTCCGCGCGCCGCTGCGTCGCGCCCTCGCGGGCCAACTCCGTCTCGCGGTCCTTGAGTTCGCGGCGCAGTCGCGCGTACTCCTCGAAGTCGCCGAGGTGGCAGGTCATGGACTCCTTGTAGCCCTCCAGCCCCTCCTCGTTGCGCTGCACCTGCCGGGAGATCCCGACGACCGACTTGTCGGCCTGGAACTGCGCGAAGGACGTCTCCAGCAGTTCGCGCGAGCGGTGCCGGCCGAACTGCTCGACCAGGTTGACCGCCATGTTGTACGACGGCTTGAAGCTGGACTTCAGCGGGTACGTGCGCGTGCCGGCCAGCCCGGCGAGGTGCTCGGGGCTGGAGCCGCGCTGCCACAGCACCACGGCGTGGCCCTCGACATCGATGCCGCGGCGGCCCGCGCGACCGGTCAGCTGTGTGTACTCGCCGGGTGTGATGTCGGCGTGCTGCTCGCCGTTCCACTTGACGAGCTTCTCCAACACCACCGACCGGGCCGGCATGTTGATGCCCAGCGCCAGCGTCTCGGTGGCGAACACGGCCTTCACCAGGCCGCGGACGAACAGCTCCTCGACGACCTCCTTGAAGGTCGGGAGCATGCCCGCGTGGTGGGCGGCTATGCCGCGCTCCAGGCCCTCCAGCCATTCGTAGTAGCCGAGGACATGGAGGTCCTCGGACGGGATGGCGGCGGTGCGCTCCTCGACGAGGGCACGCACCTTCTCCCGCGCCTCGTCGTCGTTCAGCCTGAGCCCGGCGTACAGACACTGCTGTACGGCGGCCTCGCACGCGGCGCGGCTGAAGATGAAGGTGATGGCGGGCAGCAGCCCCTCGGCATCGAGGCGTTCGATGACCTCGGGGCGCCCCGGCGTCCACACCCGGGAGCGCTGTCTGCGCTCCCGCTCCCGGTCGGCCTCGCGCATGTTCCGGCCGCGTCTGCGGTCCTGGTACGACGGTCGGGTGGCCTCCATCCGGGCCAGCCGCATGAGGTCGGGGTTGACCGCCTTCTTGCTGCCCTCGCCCTCCTCGAACAGGTCGTACATCCGACGTCCGGCGAGCACGTGCTGGAACAGCGGTACGGGCCGGTGCTCGGAGACGATCACCTCGGTGTCGCCGCGGACGGTGTCGAGCCAGTCGCCGAACTCCTCGGCGTTCGACACGGTCGCCGACAGTGAGACGAGCGTGACCGACTCGGGGAGGTGGATGATCACCTCTTCCCATACGGCGCCGCGGAAGCGGTCGGAGAGGTAGTGCACCTCGTCCATGACCACATAGCCGAGGCCGAGGAGGGTCTGCGACCCGGCGTACAGCATGTTCCGCAGCACCTCGGTCGTCATCACGACCACCGGGGCGTCGGAGTTGATGCTGTTGTCGCCGGTGAGCAGACCGACCATGCCGTCGCCGTAACGGCGGCACAGGTCGGTGTACTTCTGGTTCGACAGCGCCTTGATGGGTGTCGTGTAGAAGCACTTCTTGCCCTGCATCAGGGCGAGGTGGACGGCGAACTCGCCGACGATCGTCTTGCCGGAGCCGGTGGGCGCGGCCACCAGTACACCCTTGCCCGCCTCGAGCGCCTGGCAGGCCTCGATCTGGAAGGGGTCGAGGCCGAAGTCGTACATCTCGCGGAAGGAGGCGAGGGCGGTGGCCTGCTCGACAGCGCGCCTGCGTGCTGCCGCGTACCGCTCGGCCGGTGAGAGGTCCTCTGTCATCGTGCTTTCGAGCGTACCGGGCGCCACTGACAACAGGACGATCATTATCCGGATCGGACTCCCACCACGACCACGACGCCAAGCGTCCGGAAATCGATCTTGCCCGGGCTTCACATTCGAACTAACGTTTCCTTCCGGTTCGGACCGTCTACGCCGAACCAACCCGTGCGTCACACCACCACGGTTTTGAGCCCGCGACTGACCGCCGCGGTCAGACAACAAACAACTGGGGGAGACTTGAGTCTCGCGAGACGTGCCTCTGTACTCACAGCCACGACGGCAGTGCTCCTGGGCATGGTTGGTACCGGATCGGCCTCGGCCGCAGATGTTTCCACGCGGGCAGTGCACCGCGGAAGCACGGCCTGCTTTAACTGGTCGTGGGGAGATGGCACCATCTCCTGGACGGTCTACGCCAGCAACACGTGCAATCGCAGCCGAGGCCTGAGCTTCAAAGGCACGGGGGACGCGATCGCATGTATTTGGGTCGCTGGCAACTCCCAGGAGCATCACAAGTACGCCTATAAGCCCAAGTCGGACAGCTTCAAGGAAGTCTCGCAGTGCCCGCCCGGCACGGGTGACTGATCACTGAGAGAACAGAAGGCCAGTAGTCCTCGGTCCGAGCAATTCTGACCGACTCACGACTATGACCTACCCGAGCAGCGGGGTGAGTTCCTGTAACAGGCGCTCACCCCGCTCTTGCCGTCGCTCAGTGAAGCAAGATCACGTGCCGCAGTCCCTCAAGACGGGGCATTTGTGCACGGCGAGGCACCGACTACGTGATGTCGTCATAACCGTTGACCCGCTCCCGCCCTGCCTGCTCCGGCAGCGCCCGGCTCGCGGAGACGGTCTCGACCTCGTCGATGCTCTCGGGGGTCAGATCGAGGTCGGAGGCCTCGTCGTCGTCCAGCTCGGCGTCGGGGTCGTTACGGCGGCGCCGTCGGTCGTTCAGGATGGAGAAGCCCACCGCCATGAAGTACAGGATGACGATCGGCCCGGCGAGGGCCATCATGCCGATGGGGTCGGTGGTGGGGGTCGCCACGGCACCGAAGACGAAGACACCCATGACGACGCCGCGCCACCAGCCGAGCATTCGGCGTCCCGTCACCATGCCCGTCAGGTTCAGCATGACCAGGAGCAGGGGAAGCTCGAAGGCCGCACCGAAGACAAGAACCATCCGGACGCTGAAGTCGAGGATCTTGTCCATCGGCAGGATGTTCGCCGACCCGTCGGGCGTGATGCCCAGCAGGACACGCATGCTGATCGGCATGATCGTGTAGGCGAGCCAGGCGCCCCCGAAGAACAGCGGCACCGCGGCCGCCACGAAGTAGTACGTGTACTTGCGCTCGCTCTTGTGCAGTCCTGGGGCGACGAACGCCCACAGCTGATAGAGCCAGAAAGGGCTGGACAGGACGATGCCCGCCATGAGGCTCACCTTCACCGTGGTCGTGAAGGGTGAAAGCAGGTCGGTGTACGCGACGACCGCGCAGGCACCGCCCGTGGTCTCGCCCAGTCCCGTGGTACAGCGAGGGACCGGATCGGAGAGGAACTTCATGAGTTCCGCGTTGTAGAAGGCGGCCACGATGGTGACGACCGTGATCGCCAGCATGCCCTTCGCGAGCCGGTTGCGGAGCTCACGAAGGTGTTCCACGAGGGGCATCCGCCCCTCGGGATCCTTCTCCTTGTTGCGGGCAGACTTCAGCAACCCACGTTCCCATCTCGTGCGGCGGGCCGGAGGTCACCGGCCCTGCGTCAGCGCTTCGTGGTGTCCGTCGGCTCGTTGACCGGGCGCGCGTTCGTCGCGTCGCCGGGGGCGGCCTGGATGATGCGCTGGGCGGGGGGCTGCTGGTCGCTGTTGTTGTTCGGCGGGTCGGCCGGGGCGGCGGACTTGTCCTCGTCCTTCATCGCCTTGGCCTCGCTCTTGAGGATGCGAGCCGACTTGCCGAGGGAACGGGCCATGTCCGGGAGCTTCTTGGCGCCGAACAGCAGGATGATGACTACGAGGATCAGAATGATCTCGGTGGGGCCGAGCCTACCCATAGCTGTATACCTTCTTCACCGAGGCGACATGGTCCGATTACCCGGCAGGTCGGACATTCATCCGACCACCGTGCTGCCAGGGATCGTAACGCTCAGGGGTGAACGTGGGACAATCCCTGTGCATACTCCCAGTCCGCGGGCCCGCGCCTCGCTCTCGGGCCGCAATCCGCAGCGTACCTGGCGGAGGCGGCAAGTTGACAGGGCGAAGTGGCCCAAAACGCACGCGACTCAGGTCTCACACCGAATCCTTGAGCGCACTACAGCGAGTCCACAGCCTTAGCCGCGCTAACGGTCGCCCGTTCCAGGTCCTCCGCGGCCCGGCTGATGCGTCGCGCGGAGTCCGTGACCTGCCGACCGAGGCGCTGTGCCTCCAGGAAGACCCGCACGGCGAGCACACCGAGCACCACGAGACCCAGAAAACCCACAGCTACCGCGAACATCGGCCAGAACATGACGCCGAGCCTAGACCACCCCTGGGCGGCACCGTCCTACAGCGTGGAGTGCAGCCGCAGAGTGCTGACCCCGCCGCCCGTCAGCAGCTCCACGATCCGCTCCCCCGCCGGCTTGCGGACGGACGCGCCGCATTCGGGGCAGGTGAAGGAGTAGAACGTCGTACGGCTGGTCGCGCCGATGGCGAGTCGAAGGGCGCTCGCGGTGAGCTCGAAACTGCCCCGGCAGTCCGGGCAGCCCGCCCTGAACACCACCGGGGCAACGCTTCTCATCCCGGCGAACGCGGACGCCACCGTCATCTCCCGCACCCCGGACGTCGCCGACTCGCTCAAAGTCCTGCTCCCGCCTGTCGCACCGCTTGTCCCACTGCCTGCCGAGCTGCCTGTCCCACCGGGCCTGTGCTACTGCCCGTCCGGCATCGAGTGCGCCCCGTGAGCGCCTTGCGCCTCGACCCCGTCGTACGCCGCCAGCGCCTCGCGGGCCGCCTGCCGGGCACTGTCGGCCAGCTCGGGCGGCGAGACGATACGGCCGTCACGCCCGAGCCGGAGCGCCAGGCGCCGCAGCGACGCGGGGTCGGGGGTGCGCAGAGTGATACGCAGCCCGCCGTCCGCCAGCTCATCGGCGCTGTCGTGGGGGTAGTACTCGGCGACCCAGCGGCCGCCCGGCCCGACCTCGACGACGACCTCGGGATCCTCCGCGGCGGGCTGCACCAGGCCCTCCGACAGGTCCCGCAGCTCGACCTCGGGCGCCGCGGACGGCTCGTCGAGGATCTTGATCTCGGCGACCCGGTCGAGCCGGAAGGTGCGGCGCGCTTCGGAACGCCGGCACCAGGCCTCGACGTAGGTGTGGCCGACGCTGACCAGGCGGATCGGGTCGATCTCGCGCTCGGTGACCTCGTCACGCGCGGGCGAGTAGTAGCGGATCCACAACCGGCGCCGTTCGGAGATCGCCCGGTCGACGTCGGCGAAGACACCGCCCTCGGATTCGAAGGTCACCGACAGCCGGGAGCTGGCGCCGGCCGCTTCCCCGGCCGCGGCCTCCACCTTGGCGGTCGCCCGCAGCAGCGCCTGCCGGTCGCTCTCGCGCAGACCGGGAAGCGTGGAGACGGCCCGGGCGGCCACCAGCAGCGCGGTGGCCTCGTCGGCGGCGAGCCGCAGCGGCTCGGCGACGTCGTCGGGGTTGTGCCACCAGATGCGCTCGCCGTCGGTGTCGATGTCGAGCAGGTCGCCGCCGCGGAAGCTGGTGCCGCACATGGGCAGCACATCGAGGTCGGAGACCAGTTCGTCCTCGGAGATGCCGAAGGCGCGCGCCACGTCCTCGACGCGGGCGCCGGGGCGCTCCCTCAGATACGTCACCAGGGAGAGCATCCGCCGGGTCTGGTCGATGGCGTTGATGGGCCGAACCGGTTTGCCTGCCACTGTGTCGCTCCGCTCCCCCTCAGCCCTTGGCCACGGCACGCAGCCGGTCCACCACGTCGGCCCGCAGCTCCGCGGGCTCCAGGACCACCACATCCGGCCCGAACTCCACCAGCCACGCGTCCAGCCCGTGGCCGTACGGAATCTCCAACTCGTCCCAGCCGTCCCCGAGTTCCCGCACCGCCGTGGCCTTCGCCCGAAGGGGGTACCCGGCGTCCGCTCGCAGCCGGATCAGCGCGGAGCGGTCGGCGGTCTCCCCCGCCCAGCTCGCCACGGTCTCCCGCACGGTGACGACATCGGGGACGGGCGCGGTGAACCGGGCGCCCCGCGAACGCACCTTGCCCGTGATCCGGGACAGCCGGAACACCCGCTCCGCACCGCGGTCGCGGTCCCAGCCGGCCAGATACCAGTGGCCGCGCCAGCACTCCAGCGCCCACGGCTCGACATGCCGGGGTTCGGGGCGGGCGGCGGTGGCCTTGCGGTAGTCGAAGACGACGGGACGACGGTCGCGGCAGGCCAGCATCAGCGGCTCGAACGCGGCCTCGTGCACCGGGATCCGGGGCTCCAGCGCGCCGTGCGCCTCGTACGGGTCGACGTCCTCGGGCAGCCCGGCAGCGCGCAGCTTCTGCAGGGCGCCGCTGGCCGCGCCCGCGAGCCGGACCTGCTGCCACACCTTCGCGGCCAGCCCCAGCGCGGCGGCCTCCTCCGCGTCCAGCGTGATGGGCGGCAGCCGGTTGCTGTCCCGGCGGGCCAGATAGCCGACCTCGCCGTCCAGGTTCTCCACCGTCTCGATGACCAGGCCGAGCTCGCGCAGATCGTCCTTGTCGCGCTCGAACATCCGGTTGAAGGAGTCGTCGGAGCCGGCTTCCAGGTAGGCCTCGATGGACTCACGCAGCTCGCGCTTGCTCAGCGGCCGCCGCGTCCCGAGCAGACACAGCGCCAGGTTCATGAGCCGCTCGGCCTTGGCAATGGCCATCGACGCCCTTCGCCTTCCCTATGGTGCTTACGGACGATGACCGTACCGCTCCGCGGTGGCCTGGCAAAGCCGAGGGCCCATGCCCGGACAGGCATGGGCCCCAGGTAGTCCGGTCCGGTCGTACGCCGATCACCGTCAGCCGATCGGAAGCGACCGTCGGACACGACGGCCAGACGACGATCAGACGCCGAGCAGGTCGACCACGAAGATCAGGGTCTCACCGGGCTTGATCGCCGGAGTCGGGCTCTGGTTGCCGTAGGCGAGGTGGGCCGGGATGGTCAGCTGACGGCGGCCGCCGACCTTCATGCCCTGCACGCCCTGGTCCCAGCCCTTGATGACACGGCCGCCACCCAGCGGGAAACGGAACGGCGTGCCGCGGTTCCAGCTGGCGTCGAACTCCTCGCCCGTGCTGAAGGCGACACCCACGTAGTGCACGGTGACGGTCTGGCCCGCCTGCGCAACCGCGCCGTCGCCCTCCCAGATGTCCTTGATCTCGAGGTCCGCCGGGGGCTCGCCGCCCGGGAAGTCGATCTCGGGCTTGTCGATGCTCACGTCTTACGCTCCTGCTCGTGATGGAAAGGCAACAGCACAGTCTTACATCCGGGCCGGGCTACATCGCCGCCAGGATGTCGACCGAGAAGACCAGCGTGGAGCCCTTCTTGATGACACCGCCACTCGGCGGGGTGTCCCCGTAGGCCAGGTCCGGAGGTACGACGACCAGCACCCGGCTGCCCACCTTCTTCCCGGCCAAACCCTGCGCCAGGCCCTTCACGACCTGCTGCATCTGGGGCAGCGCGAACTGGCTCAGCTGCCCCTGCCGGTAGCTCGACTCGAACTCCTTGCCGCTGTCCCAGACCACGCCCTTGAACTGGCACAGGACGGCCTGCTCCGCCTTCACCTCGGCACCGTCGCCCTCCAGGACATAGGCCGTCACCAGCTTCTTCGGCGCGTCCGTCTTGGGAACGGTCAGGGACGGCGGCTTGCCGTCGGTGTTCGTGCCGACCTTCGGCAGATCGACGTCGTCCTGGGCGACGACCTCGCCCTTCGCCGAACTCTTGGCGTTGAACGCCTCCTGGACATCGATGACGAAGACCAGCGTGTCGGTGCCCTTGATCCCCGCGTCCGCGTTGCCCTGCGGGCCGTAACCCCAGGTCGGAGGGATCGCCATCTGAACGCGGCTGCCCGCCTTGCGCCCCACCAGACCGTACCGCCAGCCGGCGATGACACTGCCCTCGGCGAGCTGGATGAGCAGCGGCTTCTTGCTGTCGTAGGAATTGTCGAAGGACTTCCCGGTGGCCCAGATCTGCCCGAGATAGTTCGCCACGACGAAGTCGTTCTCCGCCACCGTCTTGCCGTTGCCCGCGATGACCGTCTTCACCGCAAGGTCCTTCGACGGATCACCACTGCCCTTGGCGACCGTCGGCTTCTGCCCGAACTTCGCACCCGCGGTGATCGCCGGCAACGGACCGTCCACGATCTTCGGCGACGGAACCGCCGACGTCGCCGGAGTCGAGGGCGACGCACTGTCACTCGCCTTGTCGTCCTTGTCATCGCCGCATGCGGCGAGCGTGACCATTCCTGCGGGTACGGCGATGAGAAGTGAGCGTCGGCGCACGGTGAGAGCCTCGTAATCGGTCGATCTTGTGGATGGCGTGCGCGCAACTCTACGGCGTGAGAAGGGCGCCGTACGGGAAACGTACGGCGCCCGCGTTGCGCTCCGGAAAACCTGCCGGAACCCGACGCTCACATACCGGCGATGAGTTTCTCCACCCGGTCGTCCACCGAACGGAACGGGTCCTTGCACAAGACCGTGCGCTGCGCCTGGTCGTTGAGCTTGAGATGAACCCAGTCGACGGTGAAGTCCCGACGCTGTTCCTGAGCCCTGCGGATGAAATCACCGCGCAGCCGGGCCCGAGTCGTCTGCGGCGGAACAGACTTGCCCTCGAAGATCTTCAAGTCGTTGCAGATACGGGCGGCTTGCCCCTTCTTCTCCAGCAGGTAGTACAGACCCCGACGACGGTGGATGTCGTGGTACGCGAGGTCTATCTGCGCGACCCGCGGATGCGACATGGTCATGTTGTGCTTGGCCCGGTACCGCTCGATCAGCTTGTACTTCATGACCCAGTCGATCTCGGTACCGATCCGGTCGAGGTCCTCCGCCTCGATCGCGTCCAGCGTGCGGCCCCACAGCTCCAGGACCTGCTCGACCGTGCCCGTACGAATACCGCGGCGCTCACAGAAGTCCACGGCCTTCTCGTAGTACTCGCGCTGCACCTCCAGCGCCGACGCCTCCCGGCCGCTGGCCAGGCGCACCTTGCGCCGACCGGTGATGTCATGGCTGACCTCGCGGATCGCCCGGATCGGGTTCTCCAGGGTCAGATCCCGCATCACCGTGCCCGCCTCGATCATCCGCAGCACCAGATCGGTCGCACCGACCTTCAGCAGCATGGTCGTCTCGGACATGTTCGAGTCGCCCACGATCACATGCAGACGACGGTAACGCTCGGCATCCGCGTGCGGCTCGT
This sequence comes from Streptomyces sp. NPDC028907, assembly GCF_055564995.1. Taxonomy (NCBI): domain Bacteria; kingdom Bacillati; phylum Actinomycetota; class Actinomycetes; order Kitasatosporales; family Streptomycetaceae; genus Streptomyces; species Streptomyces sp. NPDC028907. The sequence goes on along the minus strand of NZ_JBVHVE010000007.1, from coordinate 208,858 downwards.
CACGCGTGTTGATGATCGGCCGGGAACGCGTCGTCGCCGACGAGACGCCCTCCCAGATGTGCTCCGCCCGCTGACTGACGCAGTACACCGCGCCACGCGGCGTCTGGAGCACCTTCCCGGCACCGCACAGCAGCTGCCGGGTGACCAGGAACGGGATGAGGATGTCCGCGAGCCGGGAGAACTCGCCATGGCGTGCCACCAGATAGTTCTCATGGCATCCGTACGAGTTGCCCGCCGAGTCGGTGTTGTTCTTGAAGAGGTAGACGTCGCCCGCGATTCCCTCCTCGTGCAGGCGTCGTTCGGCGTCCACCAGGAGTCCTTCGAGAATGCGCTCGCCTGCTTTGTCGTGGGTGACCAGTTCGGTCACGTTGTCGCATTCCGGTGTCGCGTATTCCGGATGCGATCCCACGTCGAGATAGAGGCGGGCGCCGTTCCGCAGGAAGACATTGCTGCTACGGCCCCATGACACGACACGGCGGAAGAGGTACCGCGCCACCTCGTCAGGCGACAGGCGGCGCTGTCCCCTGAACGTGCACGTGACGCCGTACTCGTTCTCCAGCCCGAAAATGCGGCGGTCCATGACTGAACATTACGCCCGATCCCCCGAGCTGAAACGGGGTTCGACAGCACGGTTTGGATCATTTTCCGATGAAGCCGCAACCACCGCACCCCTGGCGGGAGCTGCGAGGACCCGCCCCGTGGCCAGCAGGACCAGCAACGACACCGCCCCCGCCGCGCCCGGCACGGCGAACCCCCACAGCGCCCCGCCCGCCTCGACGACCGGCCCCGCCAGGCCCGTTCCCACCGACGCGCCCACGGTGAACGTCGTCACCAGCCACGAGAACGCCTCCGTGACCGTCCCCCGCGGCGCATGCCGATCCACGAGCACGAACGCACAAGCGATACACGGCGCCAGGAACACCCCCGCCACCACCGCCAGCAACGTCATCGCCACCACACCCGGCATCAGCATCAACGGCAGATAACACACCGCCAGAAGCGCCACCAGCAACCGCAGTCGCCGCGCCGGCTCACCGGCCCACTGCCGCGCCCCGTACACCACACCACCGACCAGCGCACCCAGCCCCACGCCCGCCATCAGCCAGCCGTACACCACATCACCGCCGTTGTCGTCCGCGTACGACACCGCCGCCACCGCGATCGACCCCAGCGCCATCCCGATGAACAGGAACGCCGCCAGCAGCGCCAGCAGCCCCGACGAACGCAGCGCCCCCAGCCAGTGCGCCTCACGCGGCTCCGAACGCCACGCACGCGAAGGCGGCGACACCACCACCGACAGCGCACCCAGCACCCCGATCACATTCAGCACCAGCAGCGCAGCCTGCGCCGACCACAGCGACGCACACAGCGTCAGCAGCAACGGGCCGATCGTGAACATGACCTCCTGCGCCACCGCGTCCATCGCGTACGCCGTGTGCACCTGGCCCTCCTTGTGGAGAACCGACGACCACAACGCCCGGAGACCACCCTCCAACGGCGGCGTGAACAACCCCGAGGCCGCCACAGCCGCATACGCCAGCGGCAGCGACCCCGTACCCACGAAAGCGAACCCGGCCATCGCCACAGCCGAAGCCACCGCCGCCGGCAACTGCACCCGCGGCTGCCCGTACAGATCCACCAGCCGCCCCAGCACCGGCTGACCCACCGCGTTGGCGACCCCGTACACCGCCGCCAGACCCCCGGCCAGACTGTACGAACCCCCCTCCGCACGCACGAACAGCACGATCGCCAGCGCCGCCACCGCGTTCGGCAGCCGACCTATGAGCGTGCCCGCGAGCAGCCGGGTGGCATGCCTCGCCCTGAGGACCTCCAGGTATGCGCCCGTCATCAGCCGCGCCGCCCTCCGCAGAAGTTTTACGTATAACGTCCTCCGTCATACGTACCATGTGCGCTGTTCACGAGTCCAGACGAAGGAGCAGGCGGACGGTGGCACCCGGCAGCACTCGCCCCACCAGCCGAGACGTGGCCCAAGCAGCAGGCGTCTCCCAGGCCGCGGTATCCCTCGTACTCGGCGACAAATGGCGCGGACGCGTCTCCGAAACCACCGCCGAACGCGTCCGCCAAGCCGCCCGCGAACTCGGCTACCGCCCCAACCTCGCCGCCCGCAACCTACGCCTCGGCCACACACGCACCGTCCTGCTCGTCGTCCCCGCCCTCACCACCGAATTCTTCGCCGGCGTCTACACCGGCGCCGCCCGCATCGCCGCACAACACGGCTTCGGCGTCGTCCTCTACCCCTCCCCCGAAGGCATCGGCCCCGCCCGCGACCCCTTCGCCTCCGCCCAAGCAGCCCTCGACGGCGTCATCGCCTCCTCCATGGCCGCCGACGCCCTCACCGCCATCCGCGGCGACCAACTCCCCCTCGTCATGCTCGACAGCGACCCCGCGGGCAGCCACGGCGCCACCACCGTCAACCTCGACATCACCGACGGCATCCGCCAGGTCACCGACCACCTACTGACCCTCGGCCACCGCCGCTTCCTCCACCTCGCCGCCGACATCGCCTCCTGGACCTTCGAAGCACGCGCCCACGAACTCGCCACACGACTAGCAGAAACCCCCGGCACCTCCCTGATCACCGCCCCCGCACCCATCTCCATCGACGACGCCCGCACCGCCGCCGAAACCGCACTCTCCGCACCGGGCCCCCGCCCCACCGCCGTCATCTGCGACGACGACAAACTCGCCGCCGGCGCCTACAAGGCCGCCCGCCGCCTCGGCCTGCGCATCCCCGACGACCTCTCCGTCACCGGCCTCGACGACCTCGCCCTCGCCACCGCCATCGACCCCGAACTCACCACCGTCCGACTCGACGCCGAACTCTTCGGAGAACGCGGCATGCAAGCCCTCCTGGCGGTCCTGGAAGGCCGCGAACCCGAGGAGGGCGACATTCCCGTCGAGCTCGTCGTCCGAGGCTCCACAGCGCCGCCCAGCGGGGCTTAGGGCCACGCGGAAACGCCTGTGCCCCGGCCGAGCGACTCGGCCAGGGCACAGGCGTAGACGAGACGGACTGGGGACTACTCCTCGGAGCTGCCGGACTCCTCGGAGTCCTCCCCGTTCTCCGCACTCTCGGCCTCAGTGGACGCACCATTGGCCTCCAGCAACCGCGCCAGCTGACGACCGACAATCCGCTTGAACTTCCGCGACTGCGGACGCGTACGGTCCAACACCGCGACCTCGAGCCGCTCCGCGGGAATCTCCCGCTGCGTACCGTTCGACTCACGCGACAGAGCCTGCACAGCCAGCTTCAGGGCCTCGGCCAGACTCATCCCGTCCTGATGCCGCTGATCAAGGAAATTACTGATCAACTCGGCATTACCACCGACCGCCACCGAACCGTGCTCATCCACGATCGAACCGTCATGCGGCAACCGATAGATCTGGTCACCCTCAGGCGTCTCACCCACCTCCGCGACAACCAGCTCCACCTCATACGGCTTCTCCGCCGCCGAAGAGAAGATCGTGCCCAGCGTCTGCGCATACACGTTCGCCAGACCACGAGCCGTCACATCATCACGGTCATAGGTGTAACCACGAAGATCGGCATACCGCACCCCACCGATCCGCAGATTCTCGTACTCGTTGTACTTACCGGCGGCCGCGAAACCGATCCGGTCATAGATCTCACTGAACTTGTGCAACGCACGGGACGGGTTCTCACCGACGAACACGATGCCATCGGCATACTGCAGCACAACCAGGCTGCGACCACGCGCGATGCCCTTACGGGCGTACTCCGCCCGGTCGGCCATGGCCTGCTGGGGGGAGACATAGAACGGCGTCGACACCGGTTATCCGTCCCTTTCTGTCGAAGTCACAGGATCACCTAGAAAAGACCGAACCCCGCCGCTACAGCAGCGCGGCCCGCGGGCCGTCAGGCTGCTCCAGACGCCGCTCCAGAATGGAACGAGCGATCTCAGAGGACTCCTCATCACCGAGCCGGCGGAAACCATCGTCAGTGATCACCGTGACGATCGGATAGATCCGGCGGGCGACATCGGGACCACCGGTCGCCGAGTCGTCGTCAGCCGCGTCATACAGGGCCTGCACCACAAGCGTCGTGGCCTCGGCCTCGGTGAGGTCAGCACGGAACAGCTTCTTCATCGCACCACGCGCGAAGATCGAACCGGAGCCAGTGGCGGCATACCCCTGCTCCTCGGAACGACCACCGGTCACGTCGTAGGAGAAGATCCGCCCCTTCTCCCGATCGACGTCATACCCCGCGAACAGCGGAACGACGGCCAACCCCTGCATCGCCATCCCCAGATTCGACCGGATCATGGTCGACAACCGGTTCGCCTTACCTTCGAGGGACAGCTGCGCACCCTCTACCTTCTCGAAGTGCTCCAGCTCCAACTGGAACAGCTTCACCATCTCGACCGCCAGACCGGCCGTACCCGCGATACCCACCGCCGAGTACTCGTCCGCCGGGAACACCTTCTCGATGTCCCGCTGCGCGATGACGTTACCCATAGTGGCCCGCCGGTCACCGGCGAGGACGACACCCCCAGGGAACGTCACCGCCACGATCGTCGTGCCGTGCGGCGCCTCGATCACACCCTGCGTCGGCGGGAGTTGACGGTTACCGGGCAGCATCTCCGGCTGGTGCTCCGAGAGAAAGTCCATGAACGAGGACGACCCAGGCGTCAGGAAGGCAGCTGGTAGACGCCCGGTGCTACGAGTGTTGGCTTCCACGCGATTCCTTCCAAGTAAGCGGCGGCCCGGCGGACGGCGTCGGGATCGTCTCCCAACTTGCCGATGGCCGAATTGCAGTTGAAGCACAGTACGCCACGGACCCTACCCGTCTTGTGGCAGTGATCCACATGTACGGCCGGAGCCTTCAGACAGATCACACAGAGCCCCATCTGAGAGGCGACCATCTCGTCGCGTTCGGCTTCGGTGAGGCCGTAGTGGCGCTGCAAGTGACGCGCGCGACTTTTGGCCGCCCGACAGGCTTTACAACTAGTCGAGAGGCCATCGCTGGCTGTTGCGTTGCGATGCCACTCACTGTGCGGCTTGATCTCACCGCAGCTACGACAAAACTTGTGACCCTCGGGTGTCTCCACGCGAGGCCGTACGTTCTTTCCCTTGGCCAGCTGACGAGCCTGGTGATACCCCGCCCAGCACTCTCGACAGTAGGCCTGCAACCCGTCACGAGCCGCCCTGTTACTGGCGAAGGCTGCCCGCGGCTTGGACTCCTTGCACCGCGAGCAACGCTTCACTCCCTCTTCGCTTGCCACCTCGAAGGGCCCCCGACACCTTAGATTCGAAGGTTACTCGCCGCCCTTCTGAACGAAACTACGGACGAAGTCCTCTGCATTCTCCTCGAGGACATCGTCAATCTCGTCCAGAACCGAGTCGACGTCGTCGCTCAGCTTCTCCTGTCGCTCCTTGAGGTCCTCAGAAGCCTGCGCCTCAGTCGCCTGCTCCTCGACCTCCTCGGTAGAGCGCGTGGCCTTCTGCTGTCCGCCGCCGGTGTCCTTGGTTGCCATATCCCTCACCCCGCTCAGTTCGCCCGACATGGTCGGCAGGTCGGCTTTCCTGCCGATCGGTGATGATCAGACCCTACAAGCCGGGTCTGACATCGGCCCCGCAGTTTCTCCAACGTACGGGGGCCATCTCGATGATTCCCGGACGCCGGGTTTTCCACCCTGTTCGGCCGACGTCCGGTCGGTGTCGTTCGTGTATCCCTCAGTTGCCTGACAGGACCCTGACCAGGTCTTCTGCCGTGCGACAGCGGTCCAGGAGCTCCTTGACGTGATTTCGCGTTCCGCGAAGGGGTTCGAGGGTTGGAACGCGTTGGAGGGAGTCGCGGCCGGGGAGGTCGAAGATGACCGAGTCCCAGGAGGCGGCGGCGACGTCGTCGGCGTACTGCTCGAGGCAGCGGCCGCGGAAGTAGGCGCGGGTGTCCTCCGGGGGCGTGGTCTTGGCTCGCTCGACGGCTTCGTCGGCCATGAGGCGCTTCATGCGGCCTCGGGCGGCGAGGCGGTTGTAGAGGCCCTTTTCGGGGCGTACGTCGGCGTACTGGAGGTCGAGGAGGTGGAGCTTGGCGGCGTCCCAGTCGAGGTCGTCGCGGCGTCGGTAGCCTTCCATGAGTTCGCGTTTGGCGACCCAGTCGAGTTCGCCGGCGAGGCTCATGGGGTCTCGTTCGAGGCGGTTGAGGGTGTCTTCCCAGCGGGTGAGGACGTCCTTGGTCTGTTCGTCGGCGTCGGCGCCGAAGCGCTCCTCCACGTATTTGCGGGACAGCTCGTAGTACTCCATTTGGAGCTGGACGGCGGTGAGTGTGCGGCCGCTGCGGAGTGTGATGAGCCGTTGGAGTGATGGGTCGTGGGAGACCTGGTGGAGGGTGCGGACGGGCTGGTCGACGGCGAGGTCGACGGCGATGAAGCCGTCTTCGATCATGGAGAGGACGAGGGCTGTCGTGCCTAGCTTGAGGTAGGTCGAGATCTCCGACAGGTTCGCGTCGCCGATGATCACGTGGAGGCGGCGGTATTTCTCCGCGTCGGCGTGTGGTTCGTCTCGGGTGTTGATGATCGGGCGCTTGAGGGTGGTTTCCAGGCCTACCTCGACTTCGAAGTAGTCGGCGCGCTGGCTGAGCTGGAAGCCGTGTTCGTGGCCGTCCTGGCCGATGCCGACGCGGCCTGCTCCGGTGACGACCTGGCGGGAGACGAAGAAGGGGGTGAGGTGGCGCACGATGTCTGAGAAGGGGGTTTCCCGCTTCATGAGGTAGTTCTCGTGCGTGCCGTAGGAGGCGCCCTTGTTGTCGGTGTTGTTCTTGTAGAGGTGGATCGGCTGGGCGCCGGGGAGCTGTGCGGCTCGTTCGGCGGCTTCGGCCATGATGCGCTCGCCGGCTTTGTCCCACAGGACGGCGTCGCGGGGGTTGGTGACTTCGGGTGCGCTGTATTCGGGGTGTGCGTGGTCGACGTAGAGGCGCGCGCCGTTGGTGAGGATGACGTTGGCGAGGCCGATGTCCTCGTCGGTGAGCTGGCTGGAGTCGGCGGCCTCGCGGGCGAGGTCGAAGCCTCGCGCGTCGCGCAGGGGGTTCTCCTCCTCGAAGTCCCAGCGGGCTCGTCGGGCCCGGTGCATCGCCGCTGCGTAGGCGTTGACGATCTGGGATGAGGTGAGCATGGCATTGGCGTTGGGGTGGCCGGGGACGGAGATCCCGTACTCCGTCTCGATGCCCATTACTCGCCGTACGGTCATGCGGCCCTCCTTGCCCGGCGGCGCCCTCGGTCGGGGGTGCCGCTCAAGTACCGCTGGCGCTCCGGTGCGTGTGCGGTGCCCGTCCCCGCACTGCGCGACTCGGCGGTATGGAAGAGCCTAGAACGCCTTTGCGCTGGTGGGGAGATCATTTGCGTCATTGCGTTGCTCGCGTTGGTGGCGGCTGTGGCCGGAAAAACAGTGGGCTGCGGGTACCCGGTGGGGGCACCCGCAGCCGCCCTGTCTTTTACAGGTACTGTCCGGTGTTTGCCACCGTGTCGATGGAGCGTCCGGTGTCTGCGCCCTGCTTTCCGGTGATGAGGGTGCGGATGTAGACGATCCGTTCGCCCTTCTTTCCGGAGATGCGTGCCCAGTCGTCGGGGTTGGTGGTGTTGGGCAGGTCCTCGTTCTCCTTGAACTCGTCCACGCAGGCCTGGAGGAGGTGGGAGACGCGGAGGCCCTTCTGGTTGTGTTCGAGGAAGTCCTTGATCGCCATCTTCTTGGCGCGGCCGACGATGTTTTCGATCATGGCGCCGGAGTTGAAGTCCTTGAAGTAGAGGACTTCCTTGTCGCCGTTGGCGTAGGTGACTTCCAGGAAGCGGTTTTCCTCGGATTCGGCGTACATCTGCTCGACGGCGGTCTGGATCATGCTCTGGACCGTGGTCGCCTTGCTGCCTCCGTGTTCTCCGAGGTCTTCGGAGTGCAGGGGGAGGCGTTCTGTGAGGTACTTGCCGAAGATGTCCTTGGCGGCTTCGGCGTCCGGACGTTCGATTTTGATCTTCACGTCCAGGCGGCCGGGGCGCAGGATGGCGGGGTCGATCATGTCCTCGCGGTTGGAGGCGCCGATGACGACCACGTTCTGCAGGCCTTCGACGCCGTCGATCTCGGCGAGGAGCTGCGGGACGATGGTGTTCTCCACGTCCGAGCTGACACCGGAGCCGCGGGTGCGGAACAGGGACTCCATCTCGTCGAAGAAGACGATGACGGGAGTACCCTCGCTGGCCTTCTCACGTGCGCGCTGGAAGACGAGGCGGATCTGCCGCTCGGTCTCACCGACGTACTTGTTGAGGAGCTCGGGGCCCTTGATGTTGAGGAAGAAGCTCTTGCCCTGGGCCTGGCCGGTGACTTCGGCGACCTTTTTGGCCAGCGAGTTGGCGACGGCCTTGGCGATGAGTGTCTTGCCGCATCCGGGGGGTCCGTAGAGCAGGACGCCCTTGGGTGGGCGCAGTTCGTGCTCCTTGAACAGGTCGGGGTAGAGGTACGGCAGCTCGACGGCGTCGCGGATCATTTCGATCTGGCCGCCGAGGCCGCCGATCTGCTCGTATCCGATGTCGGGGACTTCTTCGAGGACGAGTTCCTCGACCTCGCTCTTGGGGACGATCTCGTAGACGTAGCCGGAGCGGGGTTCGAGCAGGAGGGCGTCGCCGGGGCGGATGGTGACGTCCAGCAGCGGCTCGGCGAGCCGTACCACCCGTTCCTCGTCGGTGTGCCCGAGCACCAGGGCGCGCTCGCCGTCCTCGAGGATTTCCTTGAGGGTGACGATGTCCCCGACGCGTTCGAATTCCATGGCTTCGACCACGTTGAGTGCTTCGTTGAGCATCAGTTCCTGGCCGCGCCTGAGGTCGTCGAGTTCGACGCTCGGGCTGACGTTCACGCGGAGTTTGCGGCCTCCGGTGAAGATGTCGGCGGTGCCGTCCTCGTTGGCCTGCAGGAAGACACCGAAGCCGGCCGGTGGCTGTGCGAGCCGGTCGACTTCTTCCTTGAGGGCCACGATCTGGTCGCGGGCCTCACGGAGCGTGTTGGCGAGTCGCTCGTTCTGTGCGGACACGCCGGCCAGGTTGGTCTGCAACTCGACGATCCGCTCTTCGAGAATCCTCGTGTGCCGCGGAGAGTCGGCGAGCTTGCGTCGCAGGACGGCGATCTCCTGCTCAAGGTAGGCGATCTGCCCGGCGGGGTCGTCGGACCCTCGTCCCGGGCGGATGCCGCGGTTCATGTCGTCGTCGTGGGCTGCCACGGTCCTCACCTCCTCCAAGGGGAGCTGGACGCTTCCAGACCCTACCTGGGTGGGTGTCGATTGAAACCCCTAGATCACAAAGACTGTCGGGGTGTGTCCGATCTTCACCCTTGCGCTCTCCCTCACGCCAGGGGAATACCCACCGAACATGATTGGAAAGCGGCCGCGGGTAGGCTCGAAGCGTTCAACACCCGTCGGAGCTGGCCGGATTCCCGTTCGGCTCGACGTAAGCGGATGGCAGGAGAGATGAGCGTGGAGCAGGCGGCCGGGGTCGATGGCGTGGCGCTGGAGGTCTGGATCGACCAGGCTCTGTGTACCGGTGACGGTATCTGCGCCCAGTACGCGCCTGAGGTGTTCGAGCTGGACATCGATGGTCTGGCTTATGTGAAGGGCGCGGACGACGAGCTGTTGCAGGTGGAGGGGGCGACAACGCCCGTACCGTTGCCGCTTCTCACGGATGTGGTGGATTCGGCGAAGGAGTGTCCGGGCGAGTGCATCCATGTACGTCGCGTTTCGGACAAGGTCGAGGTGTTCGGTCCGGACGCGGAGTGACCTTGCGTGTGCGGGGTGTTACGACTGTCTGATTTCTCACACGTGTTGGTGGCGTGGGTCAGACGCTGTGGGCTCCGGCGGGTGTCGAGCGGACGAACGTGCCGTTCTTCCACTGCCATTTCGCGCTGTTCTTCACGTCGGGGCAGCAGCGGGGTACGTCGTCGGAGGAGTAGCTGAGCAGGTCGGCGATGACGGCTCCGTCGCGGACGGTGATGTCGCTGACGGTGTTGCTGTCCTTGGGGTCGATGAGGGTGGCGACGATGCGGGGTGTGGCGGTCTCGGTGGCTCGGGTGAGGACGTAGAGGCCGTCGGGTGGGGTGCCCATGGGGGCGTCGCAGTGCGCGACGGCCACGGTTTCGGGGTTGCCGTCGCCGTCGAGGTCTCCGGTGGCTTTCTTGACCACGATCGCTTTCACGGGCCCGCATTCGAGCGGGAGGTCGTCGCCGGTGGGGTCGGGGGGTGCGAGGGCGGCGTGTTCGGTCTGCGGGCCGGCGGCGCTCTGGGCGGCTGTGGCCGAGTTGGGTTGGAGGACCGAGGACAGGGCCACGACGCCGGCGACCGCTGTGGCGGTGGCGAGCCAGTGGATGGGGCGGGTGTGGGTGTGTGCCAGTTCCGGGACGGCGGGTTGCTGCACTAGGAGCGTCTCCTGTGAGGGCTGTGCCGGTGGGGGTGGCCAGCATGGTGCCACACGTCACAGTGCGGGGGAACGGCGGGGTGTGGAATTCGGGTGCCGGTGTGCGGTGGTCGGGGGTGCGCCGGGGGCGTGCGGGGTGTTGTGCGACGTTCTGATTTGCGGGTTGTCGGCGCTGGGGGTCAACAGAAAGGCGCTGTGGTCGAGTTCCCGGTGGTGTTCCGGGAACTCGACCACAGCGCTTGTGCGTTGTTCGCGGTGCGGGGCTGTGTCAGCGGCCGGAGCCGCCGTCGGCGTTGGGGCCTTCGTAGTCCTCGCCGTAGGCGCCCTTGGCGGGGCGTCGGCGGCGCATGGGCGGTTCGACTCCGTCGGCGAGGCGGCGGGCGGTGAGCAGGAAGCCGGTGTGGCCGATCATGCGGTGGTCGGGGCGGACGGCGAGGCCTTCGATGTGCCAGTTGCGGATCATCGTCTCCCAGGCGGTCGGCTCGTTGAAGGAGCCGATCTCGCGGATGGACTCGACGGTCCGGGCGAGCTGGGTGGTGGTGGCGACGTAGCAGCAGACGATGCCGCCGGGGACGAGCGCCTTGGAGACGGCTTCGAGGCATTCCCAGGGGGCGAGCATGTCGAGGATGACGCGGTCGACGTCGGTGTCGCTCAGGTTGTCCTGGAGGTCGCCGACGGTGAGCTGCCAGGCGGGGTGGGGGCCGCCGAAGTAGCGCTCGACGTTCTGCTTGGCGATGTCGGCGAAGTCCTCGCGGCGCTCGTAGGAGTGCAGCATGCCCTGGTCGCCGATGGCGCGCAGCAGGAAGCTGCTGAGCGAGCCGGAGCCGACGCCGGCCTCGACGACGCGTGCGCCGGGGAAGATGTCGGCGAAGGCGAGGATCTGCCCCGCGTCCTTCGGGTAGACGACGGCTGCCCCTCGGGGCATGGACAGGACGTAGTCGGGGAGCAGGGGGCGCAGCGCGAGGTAGGCGACGTTACCGGTGGTGCGGACAACGCTGCCCTCGGGTGCGCCGATCAGTTCGTCGTGCGGGAAGGAACCCTTGTGGGTGTGGAAGTTCTTTCCGGCTTCGAGCGTGAACGTGTAGTGGCGGCCCTTGGGGTCGGTCAGCTGAACCTGGTCCCCGACCTTGAAGGGCCCGCGCCTGCGGGCGGCACCGGTCGGTTCGGACATGTGAACAGCCTACCGGTTCCCGGCGGGGGGCTTGGCCACTGAGGGTGTGGGTGCGCTCAGGCCGGCCTTGCCATGGCCTTGACGAAGGCGCGCTCGACGTCGGCGGCGGACAGGACGCCGTAGATCTCGCCGGATTCCTCGACGACCAGGTACTCGGTGGCGGGGGCGGCTCTGAGGGCGTCCAGGAGGTCTTCTCCGGCGAGTTCGGCGGAGACGCGCATGCCGTCGGTGAGGTCCTGGGCGAGGCTGCTGACGGGGACCCAGGGGCGGCGGTGTTCGGGTACGCCGACGATGGCGGCCTCGCGGACGAGGGAGAGGGGGTTGCCGTCGGCGTCGACGACGACGAGGGCGCGGGCTCCGGCGGCGTTTGCGCGGCGCAGGGCTTCGGAGAGGGGGGTGTCGGTCTCGACGGGGACGGCGCGGCGGGTGAGGGTGCGGGCGCGCAGTTCGGGGAGGTGTTCCCGCAGGCGGGCCATGCGCAGGCTGTTGCCGGCGCCGGTCCAGATGATCGCGGCGAGGATGGCGGCGAGCAGGGCGTCCATGACGGTGTCCATGCCGACGTTGTCGACGGCGTCGGAGCCGAGGGCGCCGGACTGGGTGAGCCAGGGCAGGCCGATGAGGACGGAGACGGCGAGGGCGCGGCCGACCCAGGCGGCGGCGATGGTGCCGGTCATGGGTTTGCCGGTGATCTTCCAGACGATGGCGCGGAGCATGCGGCCGCCGTCGAGGGGGAGTCCGGGGAGCAGGTTGAAGGCGGCGACGATGAGGTTGGAGATCATCAGGCCGGCCAGGAGGACGCCGGGGACGGTGCCGGGTTCGACGGGCTGCAGGGCGGCGTAGAAGACGCCGGCGAGGACGAGGGAGAGGAGTGGTCCGACGAAGGCGAGGACGAATTCGCGGCCGGGTGTCTCGGCTTCCTTCTCGATTTCGGAGACTCCGCCGAAGAACTGGAGCTGGATGCGGCGCACGGGGAGCTTGAAGCGGAGTGCGGCGACGGTGTGCGCGAGTTCGTGGACGAGGACGGAGGCGTAGAAGGCGACGGCGAAGAAGAGGGAGACGAGGTAGCGGGCGGCGCCGAGTTCGGGCAGGACGCGGTCGAGTTGTCCGCCGAACACCCAGGTGATGAGGGCGGCGACCAGGAACCAGCTGGGGGCGACGTATACGGGGACGCCGAAGGGGCGTCCCATGAGGAGGCCGCCTCGGGGTTCCTGGGGGCGCTGGGGCGGCTGGTTCTTCGTGGTGCCGGAGCGGGCGAGGGTGCGGTCGTGGGTGTCGGGGTCGGGGGTGTGGTGGGGGTAGGGCGTGGTGGGGGGCTGCTGGGTCAGGGGGTCGGAGGGCGCCGGTGTGGTGGGGTCGGGAGGGGTGTCGTCGGGGCCCGGCGGGGCCGGGGTGTCGCTGACCGGGGTGCCTTGTGTCCGCTGGGGGGGTTCACCGTCGGTGGTGGTGTTGTCGCCGTCCTGGTCCCGCGGGGGCTCGTCCTGGGGGTGTTCCTCGGCGGGGGGCGGCGGCTGGGTGGCTTCGTGCTCGGTGTCGTCCCGGTCGGTGTCGTCCCGGTCGGTGTCCGAGGGCCGGGTGTCCGGGGACTGTTCGGCGGTCGGGGTCGGGTCGGGGCGTGCGGGGTCGGTGGCCGGGGCCGTACGGTCTGTTCGGCGCTCGGTCGATCGGCGCTCGGTCGACTCGTCGGTGCCGGACCGCGGCTGCCCGCTCCCGCCGCTCTCGTCCACGGTGTCCCCTCGTTCAAAGCGTCGTCCGCGCCTGCCGGGCGGATGGGTCTGGGTCGATGGTATGCGGCCGTCGCGGCGTGTTTCTCCCCGGCACCCCTCTCTGTTTCCCCGGCTGTCCCGGCTGTAACGGCCGGGCTGGGTCACTGTCAGTGGCGGGCCGTAAGGTCTGTGGGCATGGAGACGAGCACGGAGGGTGCCGCGGCGGACTGCGGCGGTGATGGCGCGCCGGCCACGGGGCCGGTTGGGGACGGGTACCCGGCGGGGGCGGACAGTACGGCGGTGGCTGCGGTCGGGCCCGGTGTGCCTGCGGCGGGTGCGGGCGCGGCGGGTGATGCGGCCGTCGCCGTCCGTGTCATACCGCCCACGTCGCTGTCTCCCTCGCGTGCGAGTGACTTCATGCAGTGTCCGCTGCTGTACCGGTTCCGGGTGATCGACCGGCTGCCGGAGAAGCCGAGTGCGGCGGCGACGAAGGGCACGTTGGTGCATGCGGTGCTGGAGCGGCTCTTCGACGCCCCGGCGGCCGAGCGGACGGCGCCGCGCGCGAAGTCGCTGATCCCGGGGCAGTGGGACCGGCTGCGGGAGAGCAGGCCGGAGGTCGTGGAGCTGTTCGCGGACGATCCGGAGGGTGAGCGGCTGGCGGCGTGGCTGGGGGAGGCGGAGCGGCTTGTGGAGCGGTGGTTCGGGCTGGAGGATCCGACCCGGCTGGAGCCCGCCGAGCGTGAGTTGTTCGTCGAGGCCGAGCTGGATTCGGGGCTGCGGTTGCGCGGCATCATCGACCGGGTCGACGTGGCGCCAACGGGTGAGGTGCGGATCGTCGACTACAAGACCGGCAAGGCGCCCCGGCCCGAGTACTCCGAGGGCGCGCTGTTCCAGATGAAGTTCTACGCGCTCGTCGTGTGGCGGCTGAAGCGGGTGGTCCCGCGTCGGCTCCAGCTCGTCTATCTCGGCAGTGGTGACGTGTTGACGTACGACCCGGTCCTCGCCGATCTGGAGCGGGTCGAGCGCAAGCTGCTGGCGCTGTGGGAGGCGATCCGGGAGGCGACGGAGACGGGGGTGTGGCGGCCCCGGCCGACGAAGCTGTGCGGCTGGTGCGATCACCAGGCGCACTGCCCGGAATTCGGCGGCACTCCCCCGCCTTATCCGTTGCCGGTGAGAGCGGCCGGCCCGTTGCCGGTCAGGGCGGGCGAGTCTGAGGGTGGCCCGCAGGGCAGAATGGGGCCGGACTAGCGAAGGAGACTTACGTGGCCATCCGCGTCCTACTGGTCGACGACCAGCCGCTGCTGCGTACCGGCTTCCGGATGATTCTGGAGGCGGAGCAGGACATCGCGGTCGTGGGCGAGGCCGGCGACGGCCTTCAGGCTCTCGACCAGGTGCGGGCCCTGCAGCCCGACGTGGTTCTGATGGACATCCGTATGCCTCGGATGGACGGGGTCGAGGCGACCCGGCAGATCACCGGGCCCGAGCGGGACGGCCCGGCGAAGGTGCTGGTGCTGACGACTTTCGATCTCGACGAATATGTGGTGGAGGCGTTGAAGGCGGGGGCCAGCGGTTTTCTGTTGAAGGACGCCCCGGCGAACGAGCTGGTGCAGGCGATCCGTGTGGTCGCGGCCGGCGAGGCGATGCTCGCGCCGAGCATCACGCGTCGGCTGCTGGACAAGTACGCGACGCATCTGCCGTCGGGTGACGAGCCGGTCCCGGACACGCTGCACACGCTCACCGACCGTGAGGTGGAGGTGCTGAAGCTGGTGGCGCGGGGTCTGTCGAACGCGGAGATCGCCGCGGATCTGTTCGTCAGTGAGACCACGGTGAAGACGCATGTGGGGCATGTGCTCACCAAGCTGGGGTTGCGGGACCGGGTGCAGGCCGCCGTGTACGCGTACGAGAGCGGGCTGGTGCGTCCCGGCGCCCAGTAGGAGCATGCCTTGACGTACGCGGAGGGCGCCCCTGGTGTGAAGGGGCGCCCTCTGTCGTGCGTGGGCGGGGTACGACCGTCTGTCAGCCCTTGCTGAGCTCCCAGAAGCGGAAGACGGTGGAGGCGTCGAGGCAGTACTCCAGGCCGTAGACGTTGTCGTGGACGACGGCGTACTGCTTGGCCTGCCAGACGGGGAGGACGGGGAGTTCCCTGGCCACGATGTCCTGAAGCTGGTTGAACTCGTCGTCGGTGGCGGAGCGGTCGCTCTCGGCGGAGGTGCGCGGGATGAGCGAGCCGGTGATGGCGTTGTTGCTGTAGTTGTTGCTCAGCACGTTGCCCTTGCCGAAGAAGGGTGAGGTGAAGTTGTCGGCGTCCGGGTAGTCCGGGATCCAGCCCTTCACGTACACGCCGTACTTGCCGACGGCGATGTCCTTCTCGTACTGGTCGAACGCGACGGACTGCACATCGGCGTCGAACAGGCCGCTGTCGTTGAGCTGCTGGGCGATGGCCTTCAACTCCTGGTCGGTGGCCGGGCCGTAGCGCGACGGGGTGGACCAGAGGGTCAGCTTGACCTTGCCGTCGATGCCTTCGTCCTGCAGTGCGTCGGCGGCCTTGGCCTTGGAGGGGCGGGCGCCGTAGGTGTCGAAGAAGGCCGTGTTGTGGCCGCCGATGCCGGCCGGGATGATCGAGTACAGCGGGCTGGCGGTGCCCTGGTAGACGTCCTTGATGAGGGCGTCGCGGTCGATCAGGTAGGCGATGGCCTTGCGGACGCCGAGCTTTCCGGCTACGGGGTCGTCCATGTTGAAGACCAGGTGCTGGACTTCGGCGCTGCTGCCTTCGACGACCTCGACGCCGGAGTCGGCGCCGGTCTTCTCGATGTCGGCGATGTCGCCCGCGGTGAGGCCGCGGTAGGCGATGTCGACCTGGCCCGCGCTCAGGGCCTTCTTCAGGGCGTCCTGGTCGCCGTGGAAGAACTTCAGGGTGACGCCGGAGTTCTGGACCTTCGCGGTGCCCTTGTAGTTCTCGTTGACGGAGAAGACGGCTTCGTCGTCCTCGAAGGAGTCGAGCTTGTACGGGCCGGAGCCGACCGCTCCGTTGTCCTCGCGCAGGCCGTTCGCGTCGTACTGTTCCTGGTCGACGATGGAGCCGGCGCCGGAGGCTATCTTGCTCGGGAAGGTGGCGTCCGGGGTGTTGAGCCGGAAGACGACCGTCTTGTCGTCCGCGGTCTCCACCTTGTCGAGCGTGGGGAACATGACCGCGGGCCCGTCGGGGTCGTTGATCTTCAGCATGCGGTCGAAGGAGAACTTGACGTCCTCGGAGGTGAGCGCGTCACCGTTGCTGAACTTGAGGCCGTCTTGGAGGGTGCACTTGTAGACCTTGGTCTGCGTGTCGGAGAAGGTGCACTCCTTGGCGGCCTCGGGCTGGGGTTCGGTGGCGCCCTTGGGGAAGCTGAGCAGCGATTGGAAGACGTTGTTGAACAGCAGCCAGGAGCCGGGGTCGTAGCCGGAGGCGGGGTCGGTGGCCAGGACGTCGTCGGACATCCCCATGACCACCGAGGTGCCGGTCCCCCCGGCATCGCCCGATTCCGTTCCGCAGCCGGTCAGCAGGCCGGAGGCCAGCCCTGCCACGACGGGCAGGACCGGCCACTGGTTGCGCATGTTCACGTGCGAGTGCCTTGTCGTCGGTTGTGTGGAACCCGGGCCGAAGTCCTGGATCCCGGGCCGGCCCGGCGCCTTGGTCGTGGCGCCGGGCGCGGGGAGACGTCAGCCGCTCACGCCACGGCCGAGCTCCCACAGCTGAAGAGTCGAGGAGGAGTTGAGCGCGTAGGCCGTGCCCGTGACGTCGTCGCCGGCGGCGACGTACTGCCTGCCCTGCCACAGCGGCAGCACGGGGACGTCGTTGGCCACGATGTCCTGGATCTCCGTCAGGCTTCCGGACGCCGACAGTCGGTCGGCCACGCGGCGGGACTCCGGGATGAGGTTGTTGCGGATCGCGCTGTTGGCGTACGGCGAGCCGAGGAAGTTGTCCTTGTCCAGGAAGGGCGCGAGGAAGTTGTCGGCGTCGGGGAAGTCGGGGAACCAGCCCATGCCGTAGACCTCGTACTCGCCCTTCTGCTCGGCGGGGCGGAACGTCGCCCAGGGGGCGCCCTCGATGTCGACGTCGAACAGGCCGCTGTCGTTGAGCTGCTTCTGCAGCAGCTCGAACTCCTTCTTGGTGGCCGAGCCGTAATGGTCGGTGGTGTAGTGCAGCGTCAGCTTCACCGGGGTGGTGATGTCGGCCTTCTCCAGCAGCGACTTGGCCTTGGCGGCGCTCGGGTCGCCGTACTTGTTGAAGAACGCGTTGGAGTGGCCCGTGACGCTGGCGGGGACCAGCGAGTACAGCGGCTCGGCCTGGGAGCCGTAGACCTTGGAGACGAGTTCGCCGCGGTCGATGATCTGGGCCATCGCCTGGCGGACGGCCTTGCTGCGCACGCTCGGGTCGTTGGTGTTGAAGGCCAGGTAGCGGATTTCCAGGCCGGACAGGTCGACGAGGTCGACGCTGTCGTCGGAGTCGGCCGACAGCTTCTGGATCAGCTCGGGCGACATGGTGCGGGTCGTCAGGTCGATGTCGCCGTTTTCGAGGGCGGTGCCCATCTCGTCGGCGTCGGCGAAGTTGCGCAGTTCGACCTTGTCGTTGTTCACCGTCAAGCTCCCCTTGTAGTCGGGGTTCTTGGTGAACACGGCGGAGACCAGCTCGTCGTTCTTGACCTCGGCCTGGAGGGTGTACGGGCCGGAGCCGTCGACCTCGAAGCCGTCGCGGAGCTCGTCCTTGGCGTAGATGTCCGGGTCGACGATGCCGGCGACCGGGGTGGACAGCTTGAACGGGAAGGTGGCGTCGGCGGTCTTGAGGTGGAAGATGACGTCGCGCTCGCCCTGGGTCTCGACGGTGTCGATGGTGGACAGCAGGGCGAAGACGCCGCTGTCGGCCTTGAGGGAGCGGGCGCGGTCGATGGAGTACTTCACGTCGTCCGCGGTGACGGGATCGCCGTTCGCGAACTTGAGGTCCTGGCGCAGTTTGCAGGCGTAGCGTTCGTTGCCGCTGTCGGTGAAGCCGCAGCTCTGGGCGGCCTCGGGGACCGGGTCGCCGTCGCCGCGCGGCTGGACCATGAGGGTCTGCACGGTCTGGCGCAGGATGTTCCAGGTGCCGACGTCGTAGGCGTAGGCCGGGTCCAGGGGTGCGGGAGCGTCCTTCGAGGCAGTGAACGCGTCCGTGGTGCCGACGACGATCGCCTCGCCGCCGTCGCTACCGCTTTCGGCTCCGCCGCAGGCGGCGAGAACCGGCGCGAGCAGGCCGATGACGGCCGGCAGCACCAAAGTCTTGCGGTTCATGCTCGGGTTTCTCCAGCTGTCGACTCCGTGTACCCGGCATGCAGGGGTGTCGCGGCGGGTCACGGGGGTAAGGGCGATGTTCTCGCGACGAGGTTAGTCCGCGCCCGCAGGAGGGTTCGCCGCCGCCGGAGTTGAGAACCCATCACGCTGTGAAACCGGTCGCGGACGCACCGGAAACCTGATGGGGGAAGGATTCGTGCACCGATCCATCAATCGGGACACAAAGGTGCGTCCGAAGCCCTCACGGGAGGGGCGTCGACACAGGGCTGGGCGCCTGTCGACCCTCTTGAGAGTGGCGAACGTCACAAACTGAACGGTCTTGGTGTGCACCGGAATTCAGCCATCGCACGGGATTCGAATTCCTTTGCGGAATTCCCCGGGCTAACGGCGTTGCACTCTGGGTGAACGTCGGCCCTATTTCCGTTGTCAGGCCGTCATCAGGCCGTCATCAGGCCGCGTAGGAATGCCAGATCGACCTGTTCCAGGGAGGTCACCACGGTGCGCCGGGCTGCGGGGGTGATCGGTGCGACCGACGGCACGGCCACCACCTGGCAGCCCGCGGCCTCGGCGGCGGCGACGCCGGTCGCCGTGTCCTCGACGACCGCGCATCTGACGGGATCGGCGCCGAGTCCGGCCGCGGCGAACAGGTACGGGTCCGGGTGCGGCTTGGTGCGCGTCACCTCGTCGCCGGCGACGGTCAGTGCGAAGTACTGCGGGCCGAGCGAGGTGAGGACCCGGTCGATGATGCGCCGGTGCGAGGCGGAGACCAGGGCCGTGGGGATCTCGTACTCGGCCAGCTCGGCCAGCAGCCTGGCGGCCCCCGGCATCAGTGGCAGTGCGCGGTCGATACGGTCCTCGAAGCCCTGGTTGAGCAGGTCGGTGAGCTCGGCGAGGGTGATGTCGGCACCGGTGGCCTCGATGAGGAACCCGGCGCTGCGGGTCATCGGGCCGCCGACCACGACGTGGCGCCAGGTGTCGTCGAGGGTGTGGCCGAGGCCGGCGAAGACCTCGACTTCGACGTCCCACCAGAAGCCCTCGGTGTCCACCAGGGTTCCGTCCATGTCCAGGAGGACGGCCTGCAGGGCCGACCCGTCGGCCGTACGGGTTACTGGCGCGGGGACCGTGCTGGTCATCCACATACCTCCTTGAAGGGACGATCAGGCCGGTTCCCACGGAGGGAACCGGCCTGCGGTGGACCGTCCAGTGTACGACGGGTCGCGTTGAATCGCCTGGTTCAACGGGTGTGCCCCGGGGCACACGGGTGACACGCCGGGGGCTGGGTCAGCGTGCGTTGAAGTACTTCGCCTCCGGGTGGTGGATGACGATCGCGTCCGTGGACTGCTCGGGGTGCAGCTGGAACTCCTCGGAGAGGTGGACGCCGATGCGCTCGGGCTGGAGCAGGTCGGCGATCTTGGACCGGTCCTCCAGGTTGGGGCAGGCGCCGTAGCCGAGGGAGAAGCGGGCGCCGCGGTACTTCAGGGCGAACATGTCCTCGATGTCGGACGGGTCCTCACCGGCGAAGCCCAGCTCGGAGCGCACGCGCGCGTGCCAGTACTCGGCGAGCGCCTCGGCCAGCTGCACGGACAGTCCGTGCAGTTCGAGGTAGTCGCGGTAGGCGTTCGCCTCGAACATCCGGGCGGTCTCCTCGCCGATCCGCGAGCCCACGGTGACGACCTGGAGGCCCACGACGTCGGTCTCGCCGGACTCCTGCGGGCGGAAGAAGTCCGCGAGGCACAGTCGGCGGCCGCGGCGCTGGCGCGGGAAGGTGAAGCGGGTGCGTTCGTTGCCGTGCTCGTCGAGGAGGATGAGGTCGTCGTCCTTGGAGACGCACGGGAAGTAGCCGTAGACCACGGCGGCTTCGAGGAGGTTCTCCGTCTGGAGCCTGTCGAGCAGGCCGCGCAGCCGCGGGCGGCCCTCGGTCTCGACGAGTTCCTGGTACGACGGCCCGCTGCCGGTGCGGGCCTCCTTCAGGCCCCACTGGCCCTTGAAGAGGGCGCCCTCGTCGAGCCAGGAGGCGTACTCCTTGAGCTGGATGCCCTTGATGACGCGGGTGCCCCAGAACGGCGGCTCGGGCAGCGGGTTGTCGGTGGCGACGTCGGAGCGGACATTCCCGTCCTCGGGGCGCTCCTCCAGTACGGCCGCGGCGGCGGTGCTCCTGACCCGGCGCTGCTTGAGGTCGGGCAGCTTCGCGCCGGGGACGCCGCGCTTGACGCCGATCAGGGCGTCCATGAGGCGCAGGCCCTCGAACGCGTCCCTGGCGTAGCGGACTTCGCCCTCGTAGATCTCGTGCAGGTCCTGCTCGACGTAGGCGCGGGTGAGGGCGGCGCCGCCGAGGATGACGGGGTAGTTCCCCGCGAGCCCGCGCTGGTTGAGCTCCTCCAGGTTCTCCTTCATGATCACCGTGGACTTGACCAGCAGGCCGGACATGCCGATGACGTCGGCGCGGTGCTCCTCGGCGGCCTCCAGGATCGCGGAGACGGGCTGCTTGATGCCCAGGTTGACCACGTTGTAGCCGTTGTTGGACAGGATGATGTCGACGAGGTTCTTGCCGATGTCGTGGACGTCGCCGCGGACGGTGGCCAGCACGATGGTGCCCTTGCCGTCGGCGTCCGTCTTCTCCATGTGCGGTTCGAGGTAGGCGACGGCGGCCTTCATCACCTCGGCGGACTGCAGGACGAACGGCAGCTGCATCTGGCCGGAGCCGAACAGTTCGCCGACGACCTTCATGCCGTCCAGCAGGGTGTTGTTGACGATGTCGAGGGCAGGCGTGTCCTGGAGGGCCTCGTCGAGGTCGGCCTCCAGGCCGTTGCGTTCGCCGTCGATGATGCGGCGCTTGAGGCGCTCCTCCAGCGGCAGGGCGGCGAGTTCCTCGGCCTTGCCGGCCTTGAGGGACTTGGCGGTGGCGCCCTCGAAGAGCTGCATCAGCTTCTGGAGGGGGTCGTAGCCCTCGGCGCGGCGGTCGTGGATGAGGTCGAGGGCCGTCTGGACCTCTTCCTCGCTGAAGCGGGCGATCGGCAGGATCTTCGAGGCGTGGACGATGGCCGAGTCCAGGCCCGCCTTGACGCACTCGTCGAGGAAGACGGAGTTCAGCAGGATGCGGGCGGCCGGGTTGAGGCCGAAGGAGATGTTGGACAGGCCGAGGGTGGTCTGGACGTCCGGGTGGCGGCGCTTGAGCTCGCGGATCGCCTCGATGGTGGCGATGCCGTCCCCCCGGGACTCCTCCTGACCGGTGCAGATGGTGAAGGTCAGGGTGTCGATGAGGATGTCGGACTCGAGGATGCCCCAGTTGGTCGTCAGGTCCTCGATCAGCCGTTCGGCGATCTCGACCTTCTTCTCGGGGGTGCGGGCCTGGCCCTCCTCGTCGATGGTCAGCGCGATCAGGGCGGCGCCGTGCTCGCGGGCCAGCTTGGTGACCTTCGCGAACCGGGACTCGGGGCCGTCGCCGTCCTCGTAGTTGACGGAGTTGATGACCGCGCGGCCGCCGAGCTTCTCCAGTCCTGCCTGGATGACGTCGACCTCGGTGGAGTCGAGGACGATCGGCAGGGTGGAGGCGGTGGCGAAGCGGCCGGCGAGCTCCTCCATGTCGGCGACGCCGTCGCGGCCGACGTAGTCGACGCACAGGTCGAGCATGTGGGCGCCCTCGCGGATCTGGTCGCGGGCCATCTCCACACAGTCGTCCCAGCGGCCCTCCAGCATGGCCTCGCGGAACTTCTTGGAGCCGTTGGCGTTGGTGCGCTCACCGATGGCGAGGTAGGAGGTGTCCTGGCGGAAGGGGACCGTCTGGTAGAGGGAGGCGGCGCCTGGTTCGGGCTGCGGGTCGCGCTCCACCGGTGTGGCTTCCCGGACGCGCTCCACGAGCTGCCTCAGGTGCTCGGGCGTGGTGCCGCAGCAGCCGCCGATGAGGTTCAGGCCGTAGTCCCGTACGAAGGTCTCCTGGGCGTCGGCCAGGCCCTCGGGGTCGAGCGGGAAGTGGGCGCCGTCCTTGGTGAGGATCGGCAGGCCGGCGTTCGGCATGCACAGCAGGGGGGTGCGGGAGTGCCGGGCCAGGTAGCGCAGGTGCTCGCTCATCTCGGCGGGGCCGGTCGAGCAGTTCAGGCCGATCATGTCGATGCCGAGGGGTTCCAGCGCGGTCAGCGCGGCGCCGATCTCGGAGCCGAGCAGCATGGTGCCGGTCGTCTCGAAGGCCATCGAGACCAGCAGCGGGACCTCGGTGCCGGTCGCCTCCATGGCGCGCCGGGCGCCCAGGATGGACGACTTCGTCTGCAGGAGGTCCTGGGTGGTCTCCACGATCAGGGCGTCCGCGCCGCCGGCGAGGAGGCCCTCGGCGTTGGCCTGGAAGCCGTCGCGCAGCGTGCCGTAGCCGATGTGGCCGAGGGTCGGCAGCTTCGTACCGGGGCCGATGGAGCCGAGCACCCACCGCTGGCGGCCGTCGCGGGCGCTGTACGCGTCAGCGGTCTCGCGGGCGATACGCGCGCCCGCCTCGGACAGCTCGTGGACGCGGTGGGCGATGTCGTACTCGGCCATGGCCGAGTGGTTGGCGCCGAAGGTGTTGGTCTCGACGCAGTCCACGCCCGCCTCGAAGTAGGCCTCGTGGACGGAGCGGACGATGTCGGGCCGGGTGAGGTTGAGGATCTCGTTGCAGCCTTCGAGGTTCTCGAAGTCCTCGAGGGTGGGCTCCTGGGCCTGCAACATGGTGCCCATCGCTCCGTCGGCGACCACCACACGGGTGGCGAGCGCCTCGCGGAGGGCGGACACACGGGTCCGGCTGTCGGCGGAAGGGGTCGGTGGCAACGAGGCCATGAAAGGGCTCCCTGGAATGCGACGGCTGTCGGCTTTGCACCCTTGCGTGACTTTCCACGGCGGGCGCACCCCGCCAGCGTAGCCGGGACCGCGCCGGAAGGGTCGGGCCGTCCACGGGGCGGACGCGCACGACGGTGCGGGCGCTGACCGGATACCTGTGACACGAGAGAAGCAGCCGGATGGCGACGGACCATTAGCGGGAGGTCGGCATCGACCGGTAGTGTTCGACATTGCCGAACGGCGGCAGCGACGTCGCGATGTCGACGGTCGAAGGGGACGGAGGCAGTACGGCGATGGCACGGAACATCCAGTCGCTCGAACGGGCGGCCGCGATGCTGCGGCTTCTCGCAGGCGGCGAGCGACGCCTCGGCCTGTCGGACATCGCCTCCTCGCTGGGCCTCGCCAAGGGCACCGCCCACGGGATCCTGCGCACCCTCCAGCAGGAGGGCTTCGTCGAGCAGGACGACGCCTCCGGGCGCTACCAGCTGGGCGCGGAGCTGCTGCGCCTGGGCACGACCTATCTGGACGTGCACGAGCTGCGGGCACGCGCGCTGGTGTGGACGGACGACCTGGCGCGTTCCAGCGGGGAGAGTGTCTACCTGGGCGTTCTGCACCAGCAGGGCGTCCTGATCGTCCACCACGTCTTCCGCCCGGACGACAGCAGGCAGGTGCTGGAGATCGGCGCCATGCAGCCGCTGCACTCCACGGCGCTGGGCAAGGTCCTGTCGGCGTACGACCCGGTCGCGCACAGTGAGGCGATCGAGGCCGACCGCAAGGCCTTCACGGACCGGACCGTGAGCGAGCTGGACGGCTTCGAGCATCTCCTCGACATGACACGCGCGCGTGGGTACGCGGCGGACGTGGAGGAGACCTGGGAGGGCGTCGCCTCCCTGGCCGCCCCGATCCACGACCGGCGCCGAATGCCGGTCGGCGCCGTCGGTATCACCGGCGCCGTGGAGCGGTTGTGCCGGGACGGCGAGCTGCGTCCGGAGCTGATCGCGGCGGTGCGGGACTGTGCCCGCGCGGTGTCGCGGGATCTGGGCGCAGGTCGGTTCTGAGGCCCCGCAGGGGCCTCGTACGGGACGGGAGTGACCGCCGGGACGTCGTGGGACGTCCCGGCTTTCGTCATGCCCCGGCCCAACTGTCCCCATGTCGATAAATAAACACAACCGACAACGATCGCGCATTCAACGACAGAGCTCTTGACGCACATGCGACGCCGGGGCAAGACTCCCGTCCATCGGTCGGCATTGTCGAACACCTACCGGCAATACGCGCTAGAGTGTGACAACGCCAAGGGCCGGCATCGCTCTCACCCGAGGGCAACGCGAACCACCGGAGGGACCCGGGGTTCGGCTTCCCCTGGACGAAGGACAAAGGAGTCGCGGGTGTCCAGCTCCGACATCTTCATCGGCGAGACCATCGGTACCGCCATACTCATCCTGCTCGGCGGCGGCGTCTGCGCCGCTGTGACGCTGAAGGCCTCCAAGGCCCGCAACGCCGGCTGGCTCGCCATCACCTTCGGGTGGGGCTTCGCAGTACTCACGGCGGTCTACACCTCGGCGCCGCTGTCCGGCGCCCATCTGAACCCGGCCGTGACCGTCGCACTCGCGATCAAGGACGGCGAGTGGAGCAATGTTCCGACGTACTTCGCCGGACAGCTGCTCGGCGCCATGATCGGTGCGGCTCTGGTCTGGGTCGCCTACTACGGCCAGTTCCACGCCCACCTCACCGACAAGGAGATCGTGGGCGGTCCGGGTGCGCAGGCCACCGCGGCCAAGGCCGTCGAGGCCCAGGAGAAGGGCGCGGGCCCGGTCCTGGGCATCTTCTCCACCGGTCCCGAGATCCGGAACGCGGTGCAGAACCTCGCCACGGAGATCATCGGCACCGTCGTGCTGGTCCTCGCCATCCTCACGCAGGGCCTGAACGACGCCGGCAACGGCCTCGGCACCCTGGGCGCCCTGATCACCGCACTCGTGGTCGTCTCCATCGGTCTGTCGCTCGGCGGCCCGACCGGTTACGCGATCAACCCGGCCCGTGACCTCGGTCCGCGTATCGTCCACGCCCTTCTGCCGCTGCCCAACAAGGGCGGTTCCGACTGGGGCTACGCCTGGATCCCGGTGGTCGGCCCGCTGATCGGCGGCGCCATCGCGGCAGGCATCTACAACGTCGCGTTCGCCTAGGAGAAGCGAGCTTCACCCGTCCGGGTGAGGAGTACCGAAACTCTCGGCGCGCGCCGTACGTAAAGCCCCATAACCACGGAACTTCCAGGAGCTAACAGTGACCGACGCCCACACCGCCGGCCCCTTCATCGCCGCGATCGACCAGGGGACCACCTCGTCCCGCTGCATCGTCTTCGACCGCGACGGCCGCATCGTCTCCGTCGACCAGAAGGAGCACGAGCAGATCTTCCCGAAGCCGGGCTGGGTCGAGCACAACGCGACCGAGATCTGGACCAACGTCCAGGAGGTCGTCGCCGGAGCCGTCGCCAAGGCCGGCATCACCCGTGACGACATCAAGGCCATCGGCATCACCAACCAGCGCGAGACCACCGTGCTGTGGGACAAGAACACCGGTGAGCCGGTCCACAACGCCATCGTCTGGCAGGACACCCGCACCGACGCGCTCTGCAAGGAGCTCGGGCGCAACGTCGGGCAGGACCGCTTCCGCCGCGAGACCGGTCTGCCCCTCGCCTCCTACTTCGCCGGTCCCAAGGCCCGCTGGCTGCTGGACAACGTGGAGGGCCTCAAGGAGCGCGCCGAGGCCGGCGACATCCTCTTCGGCACCATGGACACCTGGGTCATCTGGAACCTGACCGGCGGTGTCAACGGCGGCAAGCACGTCACCGACGTCACCAACGCCTCCCGCACCATGCTGATGAACCTGCACACCATGGCGTGGGACGACAAGATCGCCGAGTCCATCGGAGTGCCGCTGCAGATCCTCCCCGAGATCCGCTCCTCCGCCGAGGTCTACGGCGAGATCACCGGCGGCAAGCTGGGCGACCTGCTGGGCGGCATCCCGGTCGCCTCCGCGCTCGGTGACCAGCAGGCGGCCCTGTTCGGCCAGACCTGTTTCGCCGAGGGCGAGGTCAAGTCGACCTACGGCACCGGCACCTTCATGGTGATGAACACCGGTGACAAGATCATCAACTCCTACGCGGGCCTGCTGACCACCGTCGGCTACAAGATCGGTGACCAGCCGACGGTCTTCGCGCTGGAGGGCTCGATCGCGGTCACCGGCTCGCTGGTGCAGTGGATGCGCGACCAGATGGGCCTGATCTCCACCGCCGCCGAGATCGAGACGCTCGCGCTCTCGGTCGAGGACAACGGCGGCGCCTACTTCGTGCCGGCCTTCTCCGGCCTGTTCGCCCCGCACTGGCGCAGCGACGCCCGCGGCGTGATCGCCGGTCTGACCCGGTACGTCACCAAGGCGCACCTCGCGCGCGCCGTCCTGGAGGCCACCGCCTGGCAGACCAGGGAGATCGCCGACGCCATGGTCAAGGACTCCGGCGACGAGCTGGTGGCCCTCAAGGTCGACGGCGGCATGACCTCCAACAACCTGCTGATGCAGACCCTCTCGGACTTCCTGGACGCTCCCGTGGTGCGCCCGATGGTCGCCGAGACGACCTGCCTCGGCGCCGCCTACGCCGCCGGTCTCGCCGTCGGCTTCTGGTCCAGCACGGACGAACTGCGCGCCAACTGGCGCCGGGCCGCCGAGTGGACCCCCCGCATGGACGCGGAGATCCGCGACCGTGAGTACAAGAACTGGCTCAAGGCCGTCGAGCGGACCATGGGCTGGCTCGAGGACGACGAGAGCTGAGAGCAGCTCTTGCCCGCTCTCGAACTCTGATGAGGAGTAAGAACCCGAAATGACCAGTCAGACCACCCTGCAGTCCGTGCCTGCCCTCGGTATGCGCCCGGCCTCCGGCTCCAACCCGAGCCGCGCCGAGACCCGGGAGCAGCTCGCCAAGGCGTCGTACGACCTTCTCGTGATCGGCGGCGGCATCCTGGGCATCTCCACCGCCTGGCACGCCGCGCAGTCCGGCCTCAGGGTGGCTCTGGTCGACGCCGGCGACTTCGCCGGCGCCACCTCCTCCGCCTCCTCCAAGCTGCTCCACGGCGGTCTGCGCTACCTGCAGACCGGCGCGGTGAAGCTGGTGGCGGAGAACCACTTCGAGCGCCGTGCGGTCTCCCGCCAGGTGGCTCCCCACCTGGCGAACCCGCTCACGTTCTACCTCCCCGTGTACAAGGGCGGGCCGCACGGCGCCGCGAAGCTCGGGGCGGGCGTCTTCGCCTACTCCGCGCTCTCCGCGTTCGGTGACGGCGTGGGGCACCTGCTGTCGCCGGCCAAGGCCGCGCAGGACGTACCCGAGCTGCGCACCGAGAACCTCAAGGCCGTGGCCGTGTACGGCGACGACCAGATGAACGACGCGCGCATGGCGCTGATGACGGTCCGCGGGGCCGTCGAGGCGGGCGCGGTCGTGCTCAACCACGCCGAGGTCACCGGCCTGCGCTTCACCAAGGGCCGGGTGACCGGAGCGGACCTGCGGGACCGCCTGTCCGGTGACGAGTTCGGGGTGAACGCCCGTCTCGTGCTGAACGCGACCGGCCCCTGGGTCGACCACCTGCGCAAGATGGAGGACCCGAACGCCGCGCCGTCGATCCGGCTGTCGAAGGGCGCGCACCTGGTCCTGAAGCGCACGGCGCCCTGGAAGGCGGCGCTCGCGACCCCGATCGACAAGTACCGCATCACGTTCGCCCTGCCCTGGGAGGACATGCTGCTGCTGGGCACCACGGACGAGGAGTTCGAGGGCGACCCGGCGGACGTGTCCGTCAACGACAAGGACATAGCCCAGATCCTGGACGAGGCCGCGTTCTCCATCCGGGACCAGCAGCTGGACCGGGATCTGATCACGTACGCGTTCGCGGGTCTGCGGGTGCTGCCGGGCGGTCCCGGTGACACCGCGAAGGCCAAGCGGGAGACCGTGGTGACCGAGGGCCGGGGCGGGATGCTGTCCGTCGCGGGCGGCAAGTGGACGACCTTCCGGCACATCGGCCGCACCATCATGAAGAAGCTGGAGGCGCTGCCGGGCCACCCGCTGGGCGACGACTTCGAGCCGATCGCCTCGCTGCCGAAGAAGCTGCCGCTGCCCGGCATCGCCAACCCGCGCGCGGTCGCCCACCGGCTGCTGACCGACCGACCGGCGCCCGGGCCGCGTATGGCGGCCGACACCGCCAAGCACCTGGCCACGCACTACGGTTCGCTGGCCTTCGACATCGCCCGCATCGCCAACGAGAACCCGGAGCTGGGCGAGCGCGTCCACCCGGATGCCCCGGAGATCTGGGCCCAGGTGGTCTACGCCCGGGACAACGAGTGGGCCGAGACGCAGGACGACGTGCTGCGTCGCCGTACGACGCTGACGATCCGGGGGCTCGCGACGGACGACGTCCGGACGAAGGTGCAGGACCTGCTCGACAAGAAGTGAGCCTCGCGGGCGCCGAGGGAGGTTTTCGCCGGATGAGCCTCCCCCGGCGTCAGGTCCGGCCACTCCCCTGACCAGGCCGGACCGCACGAGGGCGGCCCGCCCCGCGTTCTTCCGCACCGGGGCCGGCCACCGCCGGAAGGGGCGGCTCCACGCCGACGGAGCCGCCCCTTTCGTTTGCCGGTGTGTGAATTTCGTCTGCGGGTGTGTGTGGGCTGGTCGCGCCCCGCGGCGGAGCCGCAAATGGACACAGTCCCGCACCCCTAGGTGGGCCGCACGACCGTCCTTGCATCGTTCGGGTCGTTCAACTCAGCCCGGCGGACGATCAGTTCGCGGCCGATCAGCAGCGCCCTGCGGGACGCAGGCACCGGGTCCTCCAGCGTCGTCAGGTCCGTCAGGTGGGCGAAGCCGATGATGCGGCGGATGATCTCCGTGCCGGCGTAGCCGAGGGACTCGGTCCATACCCGGCGCAGGAAGCGGTCCAGATAGGCGTCGTCGAAGAAGGTGTCGACGCGGGTGGGCCACAGCCGGCGGAACTCCGTTTCGAAGGCCTCCCAGGCAAGGCGGAGTTGGTCACCGTGGTCGGACAGCGTGCCGAGCGCCCGTGCCCGTTCCGCGGAGACCAGGGTGTTCGCCCAGTACAGGCCCAGGTCGTAGCCGACGGGGCCGACGAAGCAGAACTCAGGGTCGAAGACCCGTACGACGTGGGCGCCTTCGCGCTCGCCGACCATGACGCTGCCGGTGTGCAGGTCGCCGTGGAGGAGGGCCTGGGCGCTGGTCATGAAGGTGTGCCGGAGGTCGGCGACCTCGGTGCGCAGCCGGGTGTCCGCGCGGAAGGACGCCGCCAGGTCGGCCACGCCCTCGTGCCAGTGGTTGTGCTCGTGCTCGATGTACGGCTCGGAGAGGACGACGTCTTCGGTGATCTTGCGGAGCTCGGGGCTGACCGAGGCCGCGATCAGAGCCTTGCGTTCGGCGGACGGCATGCCGAAGTCGCTGGTGGCGAAGGAGAGTTGGGCTACGAGTTGACCGATGCGCGCGGAGGTGTCGGGGCCGTACGAGGCGCCCTCGTTGAGGCGGGTGCGCAGGACCTCCAGGTCCGACATGTCCTCCATGACGAGGGCGTGGTTCTCGGGGTCGTAGCCGTGGATCGCCGGGATCTTGTCGGGCGCGACCTTCGCCACCTGGGCGTAGGCGCGGGCCTCGGCGTCGGCGCGCTCCGGGCTCATCGGCCAGGAGGGCCCGGCGACGCGGACCCAGGGCAGTGCCTGCTTGACGGCGAGGCTGCGGGTGCCGTCGGCGGACGACGCGAGGAACACCCGGTTCATGTTGCCGTCGGACACCTCACGGACACGGATGTCGCTCAGGTCGTCCCAGTGGCCGCGCTCGCGCAGGTAGCCGGGGATGTCGTCGGTCTCCAGGATGCGGTAGCCCATCGCGGTATCTCCTCGAACTTCGCTATGCGGTACGGCGCTTGGACAGGGTGAAGCTGAAGACCAGGGCGAGGATGAGGACCGCGCCCTCGACGACGTCCTGGGTGTAGTAGGGCAGGCCCTTGATGGTGAGGCCGGTGGTGATGATGCCGATGAGGACGGCGCCGAGGGCCGTGCCCCACACGTTGGGGCGGCCGCGGCCCAGGACGGAGGTACCGACGAGGGCCACGGCGACCGCCTCCAGCAGCTGCGAGGTGCCCGCGGACACGTCGCCCTGGCCGATGCGGGACGCCAGGATCAGGCCGCCGGTCGAGGCGAGGACGCCGGACAGGACGTAGGCGAGAGCTCGGTAGGCGCCGACGCGGATGCCGGCCAGGCGGGCGGCCTCGGGGTTGGCGCCGATGGCGTACAGGACGCGGCCCCAGCGGGTGCGGGCGAGGAAGACCCATGCGGCGATGGTGAGGCCGCCGAAGACGAGGACCGAGATCGGGATACCGAGGACGGTGCCGCGGTCGATGCGCAGGAAGCCGTCGGTGAACCTGCCGGGCGCCGTGGTGCCGTCGTCCAGGGTCATGCCGGGGTTGATGGACTGGCCGTCGACCAGGATGAGTTTGGTGCCCTGGATGACGAACATGGTGCCGAGGGTGGCCAGCATGTCGGGGATCTTCAGGACCACGATGAGCAGGGCGTTGAGCAGCCCGGCCAGCGCGCCCGCCGCCAGGACGGCGAGGATCGCGACGGTGCCGACCTGGTTGAGGACGACCATGGTGTGCGCGGCGACGGAGACGCCGAGCCCGGCCACCGCTCCGACGGACATGTCCATTCCGCCGGCGGCCATGGTGAGGGTGACGCCGAGGCCGAGGATCGCGGCGACGGAGACGTAGCGGAGGGTGTCGAGGAGGGTCGCCGACTCGCGGAAGGAGCCCTCGCTCAGAGCGAAGTACAGGAACAGCGCGGCGGTGACGAAGATGAAGCCGTACTTGATGACGGCGTTCTGGACGCGTACGGCGGTGGAGGTCGCGGGCGGGATCGCCGCCTTCGTGGGGACTTCCGTGCTCTGGGTGGTGGTCATGGCGTAGTTCCTCAGGGGGCCGGGGTCACACGGACGCCGAGATGGTCTGGATGACGCGGTCGCGTTCCGCGTCCTCGCCGCAGGCGTCGAGGTGGATCTCGCCGGCGGCGAGCACGACGACCCGGTCGGCGATCTCGAGGACCTCGTCGACGTCGGCGGACAGGACGAGCACTGCGGCGCCCTCGGCGGCGAGGGCACGGGCACGGCGGCCGATGTCCCGGCGGGCGCCGATGTCCACACCTCGGAACGGCTCGTCCATGATGAGCAGGCGGGGTGTCTCGGCGAGCCAGCGGCCGACGACGACCTTCTGCTGGTTGCCGCCGGACAGCTCCTCCACGGTGCTGTGCTGGTCGCGGGCGACGACACCGAGGGCGGTGATGGTGTCGCGCCCGAGGGCCTCCTCCTTGGCCGTGTCCACCAGTCCCATCCTGGACAGCGACTTCAAGAACGGCAGGGAGATGTTCCGGGCCAGCGACCAGCCGGGGACGAGCGCGTCGGTGTGCCGGTCCTCGGGGACCAGGTGGACGCCGGCACGGATCGCGTCGGAGGGCCTCCTCGGCCGGTACGGCCTGCCGTCGAGTTCGGCGGAACCGGTCGTGAAGGGCTCGGCGCCGAACAGACCGCGGGCCAGCTCGGTCTTGCCGGCGCCCAACAGGCCGACGACGCCGGTGACCTCACCCTCGCGGAGGTCGAGGTCGAGGGGCGCCCGGCCCTCGAAGAGGCGGACGCCCTTCAGTGAGAGGGCGACGTCGCCTTCGGCGCCTTCCCTCACGGGCCGTGCCCTGGTCGCCTCCTGGGCCTGGGCGAGCATCGCGCGCAGGGCGCTGTCCCAGTCGAAGGGCTTGGCCTGGTCCTCGGTGAGACGGCCGTCCCGCAGTACGACCAGGCGGTCGGCGAGGGCGTCGATCTCGCCGAGGCGGTGGGAGACGTAGAGGACCGCGATGCCGTCGTCACGCATCTTCTCGACGAGCGCGAAGAGGCGTTCGGCCTCGGCGGCGGACAGGGCCGAGGTGGGCTCGTCCAGGATGAGCAGCCGGGGGCGGGTGGCGAGGGCGCGGGCGAGGATGAGCAACTGGTGGTCGGAGATGCCGAGTTCGCCGACGTCACGGCGCAGTACCGAGTCGCTCCAGCCGAGGTCGAGGCCCGCCTGGATCTCGCGGGCGCGCGCGAGGACCCGGCGCCCGTTCAGGAACGGGTTGCCGCGCGCCTGTGCCAGCTCCTCGAAGACCAGGTTCTCGGCGACCGAGAGGCCCGGCACGATGCCCTCGCCGATGCGCTGGTGCACGGTCTGGATGCCCAACTGGCGGGCGGCGAGCGGGGTGTGGAGGGCCGCGGGTTCCCCGGCGATCCGTACCTCTCCCCCGTGGTCGGTGTGGACGCCCGAGAGGATCTTGATCAGGGTGGACTTGCCGGCGCCGTTCGCGCCGAGCAGTGCGACCACGCTGCCCGGGGCGATGTCCAGGGTGACGGAGGCGAGGACCGTCCTGCCGCCGAACGCCATGCCGACGTCGGTGAGGCCGACCGCCGGGACGTTCACGAGAGACCGCTCAGTGGGCGACATTGGGGATCCAGTCGGCGGTCGAGACCTGCGACAGGTTCAGCGCGGGCAGTGCCTCGCGCAGCTGGTCCATGTTCTCGATCTTCTTCTCGCGCAGGAAGTCCTGGGTGATGGCGACGGCCGGGAACTCCACCGTGGCCCTGCCCAGTTGACCGGCCAGCTCCAGGGCGGTCGTACGGACGACTGCGGCGCCGACCGCGGACGGGTCGGTGCCCGCGGTGGCGACCCAGGGACTGCCGTCGGCCGTCATGTTCTGGATGTCGGCGCCTGAGACGTCCGCGCCGAAGACCTTCACCCTGTCCTGGAGCTTCTTGTTCCGCACCGCGAGGACGGCGCCCTTGGCGAGCTCGTCGTACGGGGCGAAGACACCGGTGACGTCGGGTGCTGGGTGAGGGCGGCGGACACCAGCGGCACATTGTCGGTCGCCGTGGAGTCGGTGACCTTGCCGACCTTGAACTGCTGCTTCCAGCCCTGCGCGGCCACTTCCTTCGCCCAGACGGTGTTCCGCTTGTCGAGGGCGGCGTATCCGGCGACGTTGACGTAGCCGACCTTGGCGTCCTTGCCGACCTCCTCGGCCATCACGTCGAGGACGGCCTCGGCCATGCTCGCGTCGTTCTGCCGGGTGCTGACGACGCCCTTGGTGGCGGTCTCGACGTCATAGACGACGACCTTGACGCCCTTCTTCACGGCCTTGTCGATCTCCGGCTGGATGGTCGCCGGAAAGCCGTGGTCGACGATGATGGCCCGCGCGCCGGAGTTGATGGCCGAGGACAGGTCGGTGGCCTGCTTGGCGTTGTCGGCCTGGGCGTCGTACACGGTCAGATCGATCCCGAGGGCCTTGGCCTGCGCCTTGGCGCCGTTGCCCCACTGCTCGAAGTAGTCACCGGCACCGCTCTGCCGTACCAGGGCCACCTTGATGGTGCCCTCGCTGAACGGGGCGGGTTTCGGGCCGGTGGCCGCCGCGGCCGGGGCGGCCTTGTCGCCGGACGTCCTGGAGGCGTCGGTGGACTGTGAGCAGCCCGCGAGGAGCAGGGCGGAGACGGACGCGAGGGAGAGCGCGGCAAGGGGCAGGCGGACAGGAGACATGACGGGGCTCCAGGTACGGGGAAAGGATGGGGAGTTGCTGGACCCGGAGCTGGGCACGTCGATGTGCGAAGGGGCGCCGTCGCGAGAGCAAGGGCGCGGGGGGAGCTCCGGACCGGGTCAGCGACAGCTGGCTGTGGTCGACCGGAGCAAGTCCACGTACAGCCGCCGCACGAGCAGCAGCGTCTTCATATGGAGATCATGGGAACGATTTCAGCCACCCGTCAAAGCGGTGGAAGCGGTTTCTCACCACCTGAGACAACGAGTACGTCACACCCGGTTGACGCCTGGACGGCGCCACCGCGGAGTTACGATCACGTCAGACCGGCACCCGAACCGGCACAGCCCGGCACCCCGACCGGCTCAGTGAGGCCCTGATGACCGCACCCCGCGCGACAGCGATCGGCATGCCCCGCATGCGCTGCTGTCCCGGTGCGATGTGTCGCGGCTGACCAGCACCGACCGGCTCTTCCCGCCCGCCGCGCCCTTCCGCGCTCCCCCTCCCGGGTGCTTGTCTCGGTACCCAGCCCTCTTTCCAGTTCCAGGAGTTGCCCCCATGACCCTGCTGACGACCTGGCCCGAGTCCGGACCGCAGAGCGTTGTCCGCCGCACCTCGGACCCCGCCGAGATCGCCGAGGCTCTGAAGCCGCTGGGCGTGCGCTACGAGCAGTGGCCGGTGCGCGAGGACGTCCCCTTCGACGCGGACAGCGAAACCGTGTTCGCGGCGTACGGCCCGGAGATCGACCGGCTCAACGCCGAGGAGGGCTTCACCACCGTCGACGTGCTGGGCCTGCACCCCAGCGACGACCCGGAGTTCCCGGTGAGGGCGAAGGCCGCGCGCGAGAAGTTCCTTCAGGAGCACACGCACGACGACGATGACGAGGTGAGGTTCTTCGTCTCCGGCTCCGGCATCTTCTACCTCCATGTGAACGGCGAGGTGCACGCCGTCTTCTGCGAGAAGGGCGACCTGCTGGGCGTGCCACGCGGCACCACGCACTGGTTCGACATGGGCACGAAGCCGTCGTTCACCGCGATCCGCTTCTTCCACGAGGAGGACGGCTGGATCGGCAACTTCACCGGCTCCACGATCGCCTCCCGCTTCCCGGACTTCGACACGATCGCGGCCGGGTACCACGCGTGAGCCTGAACTACGAGGTCGACGCCGTGGTGCTCGACATCGAGGGCACCACCAGCGCCACCGGGTTCGTCGTCGACGTGCTGTACCCGTACTCGCGCTCGCGCTTCGCCGCGCTGCTCTCCGGGCGGTCCGATGACCCGGAGGTGGCGCGGGCGGTCGCGCAGGTGCGGGAGGAGATCGGCGATCCGGACGCCGACGCGGTACGCGTCGAGAAGGCCCTCAACGCCTGGCTCGACGAGGACCGCAAGGCGACTCCGCTGAAGACCCTCCAGGGCATCATCTGGTCCGAGGGATTCGCCCGCGGTGACCTCGTGTCGCACTTCTACGACGACGTCGTACCGCGCCTGCGGGCGTGGCACGCGGCGGGCGCGGGGCTGTACGTCTACTCGTCCGGGTCGGTGGCCGCCCAGCGGGCGTGGTTCACCAACAGCCCGGAGGGCGACCTGACGCCGCTCGTCTCCGGTCTGTACGACACCGAGAACGCGGGCCCCAAGCAGGAGCCGGAGTCGTACCGCCGGATCGCCGGGGCGACCGGCGTCGAGCCCGCCCGTCTCCTCTTCCTCTCCGACCGTCGCGGCGAACTGGACGCGGCCCGCGCGGCGGGCTGGTGGACGGTGGGTGTGCGGCGGCCCGGGGAGCCGTACTTCGAGCAGGGCGTCGGCGGCCACGCGCAGGCGGGGACGTTCGACGAGATCACCGTCATCACTTCCGGGAGCCGCACGTGACCGCCGACATCAGCCAACTCGACCTTGAGGAGGCGGGCGCGGTCCTGGCCGCCGAGTCCGCCCGGTTCGCCTCCTTCGGCTGGATGCGGGGCACCTCCGGCAACCTGTCCGTGGTGCTGTCCCGCGAGCCGCTGCGGCTGGCGGTGACGGCCAGTGGCCACGACAAGGGCGAACTGACGCCCGCCGACGTGGTGCTGGTCGACGGGCAGGGCGCCGCGGTGCGGGGCGGCAAGCCGTCTGCCGAGGCCGAGCTGCACGCGCGCGTGGCCGCGCTGACCGGGGCCGGGGCCGTGGTCCACGTCCATACGGTCGCGTCCGTGGCGATGGGCCGCCGCGAGCCCGGCGGCATCGTGTTCAAGGACCTGGAGATGCTCAAGGGCGTCGGCCGGCCCGCCCACGACGTCGAGGTCACCCTGCCGGTCATCGCCAACAGCCAGGACATGAAGGTCCTCGGCGACCGGCTGGAGGCCGCGCACGACCCCGGGATGCCCGCGGTGGTCGTGGCCGGACACGGCCTGTACGTCTGGGGCGACAACCCGCGTCAGGCCCGGCACCACACCGAAGTGGTGGAGTGGCTGCTGGAGTTGGAGCTCGCCCAGCGGTAGCCGGGCGTGGTGACGTCGAAGTCCCCCCAGAACACGAGGTCGTCGACGAGGCGGTCGCTGCCGCCGTGCGCGATCTCCTCGTACTACGAGAAGTGCCGCTCGGGCTCGCGCAGCCAGCCCGAGCATTTGCAGGCGCACCGGATGGGCCAGCGCCTTCAGTGCGCCGACCAGATCCTCATCCGGTGAGGTCGCAGCGTCGGTCATGGGTTCTGAGTATGGGTCGGCGCCAGCGCCGGGGGACGTCAGCCCAGCCGCTCCCCCGGCAGTTCCCCGGCCGACACCTCCAGTACCCCGCGCTCGGTGACCAGCCCGGTCACCAGGCGCCCCGGGGTGACGTCGAACGCCGGGTTGTGGCCGCGCGAGCCGGCCGGAGCCGTCCGTACGCCGCCCCACTCCAGCACCTCGTCCTCGCCGCGGAGTTCGATGTGGATCTCGTCACCGGTCTTCGTGGCCAGGTCGACGGTCGTCGTGGGCGCCGCCACCAGGAACGGGATCCCGGCGTCCGCGCAGGCCAGCGCGACCCCCACGGTGCCGACCTTGTTCGCGGTGTCGCCGTTGGCCGCGATCCGGTCGGCGCCGACGATCGCCGCGTCGACCTCGCCGCGCAGGATGGTGCCGGCCGCGGCGCCGTCGACCTGGACGTGGTGCGGGATGCCCTCCTGGTCCAACTCCCAGGCGGTCAGGCGGGATCCCTGGAGCAGGGGGCGCGTCTCGTCGGCGTACACGACCTCGACGCGGCCGCGCGCGTGCAGTTCGCGGACGACGCCGAGGGCCGTGCCCCAGCCGGCCGTGGCGAGCGCGCCGGTGTTGCAGTGGGTGAGGATGCGCAACGGCCGCTCGACCCCGACGCGTTCGAGCAGCCAGTCGGCGCCGTGCGCGCCCATGGCGCGGTTGGCCTCGACGTCCTCGCGCTGGACGGCGGCAGCCTCCTGCAGCACGGCGTCGAGGCCGTCCTCGAAGCGGGTCATGACGCGGTCGACGCACACCATGAGGTTGACCGCGGTGGGCCGGGCCTCGCGGACGCGGGCCACGGCCGCACGTATCTCGTCGGCCGACCAGCCCTCCCGCTCGCCCTGGAGCAGCGCGAGTGCGACACCGTAGGCTCCCGCGACGCCGATCGCGGGCGCGCCGCGCACGACGAGCCGCTGGATCGCGTCGACCAGAGTGTCCACGTCACGGACGTCCATCGTCTCGGTGCGGTGCGGGAGCACGGTCTGG
This sequence comes from Streptomyces sp. NPDC028907, assembly GCF_055564995.1. Lineage (NCBI taxonomy): Bacteria > Bacillati > Actinomycetota > Actinomycetes > Kitasatosporales > Streptomycetaceae > Streptomyces > Streptomyces sp. NPDC028907. The sequence continues at coordinate 171,148 of NZ_JBVHVE010000007.1, read as the reverse complement.
TCGATCAGCGCGAGGCTGGTTCCGGTCCATTGGACGGCACTCAATTCCTCGGACCCGGACCGAATTTCCTGGGACATAAGAGGACACTCCTGCTATTCCTGTGGGTGCTCGCCACCGTACATGACCTTGAAAAACCCAGGATTGAGGCAGTCGAGCGCACGGGCGGGCGCTGATGGTGATCGCGGACCTGGAGGCGGTCGTCTGATCAGGCCGCATAATGTGGCTGAGACGTCGGATGTCTCGGACGACATCCTGAACGACGGGAGGGCGGCCATGGCAGTCACCGACGAGGCGATCGAGAAGATCAAGGACATGATCGTCTCCGGCGCGCTGCGCCCCGGCGACCGGCTCCCCAAGGAGAGCGAGCTGGCCGCCGACCTCGGCCTGTCCCGCAACTCCCTGCGGGAGGCCGTGCGCGCCCTGTCACTGATCCGGATCCTCGACGTGCGGCAGGGCGACGGCACCTATGTCACGAGTCTGGACCCGCAACTGCTGCTGGAGGCACTGAGCTTCGTCGTCGACTTCCACCGCGACGACACGGTGCTGGAGTTCCTCACCGTACGCCGCATCCTGGAACCCGCCGCCACGGCGATGGCCGCGTCCCGGATCAGCGAGCAGCAACTGAACGCGCTGACGAACCAGTTGGACGAGCTCGGCAACGAACCGTCGGTGGAGGAGCTCGTCGCCTGCGACCTGGAGTTCCATCGGGGCATCGTGCAGAGCTCGGGGAACTCCGTTCTGTGCTCACTCCTGGACGGCCTGTCGGGGCCGACGACACGGGCGCGCATCTGGCGCGGGCTGACCCAGGAGGACGCGGTCAGCCGGACCCTGCACGAGCACCGGGCGATCCTCGCGGCGCTGCGGGACCGGGACGCGGAGGCGGCGAGGTCGTGGGCGACGGTGCACATCGCGAGCGTGGAGCAGTGGCTGCGGTCGTCGCTGTGACGCGGGGAGTGCGCCGCGGGGTGTGCCGGGGCGCGAACAAGGGCTCGGATGACTGCGGGGTGTTCCCCGGTGACGAACGGGGCAGTGATCCGGTCACTCCCCCGTGCAAGGGGGCTGCGGGCGCCCCCGCCGCACGCCGTAAGGTTGTGTGGTCAAGCGAGGGCACGTCGGAAGGAGGCACTGGGTGATCGAGCTCGAGGGGGTTCCCGAGCTGATCGACCCGGTCATGGTGGCCGCGTTCGAGGGCTGGAACGATGCCGGCGACGCCGCCTCCACCGCGGTCGCGCATCTGGACAGGGAGTGGAAGGGCGAGGTGTTCGCGGCGCTGGACGCCGAGGACTACTACGACTTCCAGGTGAATCGCCCCACGGTGTGGATGGACGCGGGCGTCCGCAAGATCACTTGGCCCACGACCAGGCTGTCGGTGGTCCGCGTCGGCGGCGACAAGCCACGTGATCTCGTACTCGTCCGAGGTATCGAACCGTCCATGCGCTGGCGCTCGTTCTGCAACGAGCTCCTCGGCTTCGCGCACGAGCTGGGCGTGGAGCTGGTGGTCATCCTGGGTGCCCTGCTCGGTGACACCCCGCACACGCGTCCGGTCCCGATCAGCGGGACGACGTCCGACGCGGACCTGGCCCAGCGGATGGACCTGGAGGAGACCAAGTACGAGGGCCCGACGGGCATCGTCGGCGTCCTCCAGGAGGCGTGCACGCACGCCGGTGTCCCGGCCGTGTCGCTGTGGGCGGCCGTACCGCACTACGTCTCGCAGCCGCCCAACCCGAAGGCGACGCTGGCCCTGATCAACCGGCTAGAGGACCTGATCGACGTCCGCATCCCGCTGGGCGAGCTGCCCGAGGACGCGCGCGCCTGGCAGGTCGGCGTGGACCAGTTGGCCGCCGAGGACAGCGAGGTCGCGGAGTACGTGCAGTCGCTGGAGGAGGCCCGGGACACCGCGGAGCTGCCGGAGGCGTCGGGTGAGGCCATCGCCCGCGAGTTCGAGCGGTATCTGCGCCGCCGGGACGGCGGCGGTCCGACGCCCGGCGGACACGCCACGGCGGACGGTGGGGAGTCCCCCGGCCCCTTCCTCAGGGACAATCCGAGCGGCCGCACCAAGCCGCCGAAACCACCGAAGCCGGGCAACACGGACGACGACGAGTCGTCGGACGACTGAACGGCCGAGAAGAGGGCGGTGCGCGGACTGCGCACCGCCCTCCTTCGCCATCGAGGCGAGATCGTCACCCCGGCGAGATCGTCACCCGGGCAAAATCGTCACGCGGGCACGGAGATCACGTCGTACGCCGTCTCCGGCGTCGGCGTCGTCGTGAAGCGCGCGTTGGGCAGGTAGAGCCGGCCCCGGTAAGCGGCCGCCGTGGTCGGCACGTCGAAGAGCGGGTCGGTGATACGGCGCCGGAAGACGCCGCTGCGGCCGTCGGCGGCGAGCCGGAACACGTCGACGGCGTTCTGCCGGTTCTGGACGACGTACAGCGTGCGTCCGGTCAGCAGCAGTCCGTCACCGTTGGTGAGCGGGGCCGCGTCGCCGAGGTCGACGAGCCTCGTGACGCCGGTGCGCGGGTCGACGCGGTGCAGACCGCCGACGCCGGACTGTACGACGAGGAGGGCGGAGCCGTCGGGGGTGCTCGTGATGCCGTTGGCGTTCACGACCTCGCCGGGGACCTGGCTCCAGTCGCCGCTCAGGGTGATCGTCACGACGTCGTCCGGGTCCGGCAGTCCGCCGTGCCGGCCGAGCGGCAGGGCGTACAGCGCGGGCTGGTAGGAGTCGGTGAGCCAGGCCGTGCGCGGGGTCAGGAACACGTCGTTGGCGAAGGTCGGCGTCGCCGTGGTGAGGACGTAGGAGGCGAGGATCTCGCCGGTGCGGGTGTCCACGACGCGGGCGCCCTGGCCGCGTCCGGCGACGAACAGGCGTCCCCGGTGATCGAGTTTGAGGCCGACCGAGGGCGTGCCGGGTCCGGCCGAGATGACGCCGCCCTCGCCGGTGCGCAGGTCGGCGCGGTAGATCGAGCCGTCGCCGAGCGACCCGAGGTAGGCATAGGGTCCGCCGCCGATGGCGATGCCCTCCGGGCGGAAGCCGTTCGGGAGGTGGATCACGGCGGGCCGGGTGTTTCCGGCCGCGGTGGCGGGCGTGCCGGCGGACCCGACGAGCGCGGCACCGGCGGTGGCGGCGCCGGCCGTGAGGAGTCTGCGGCGGGTGAGATGAGGTGCGAAGGAGCGGTGTTCGGGGGCCACTGTGCGTCCTTCCGCGGACAGGACCGGCGGGCAGCTGGTCCAACGGTCAACTGACTCCTCCACCCCACCACACGCCGGGCGCCTCCGCAGCTGTAGACAGCCTCTCGACAGCGACTGGACACATCTGGCCCGATTGGGCCGTGACATCTCTTTCACTCCGGAATGCACACGTTGCCCAATTCAACCTGTTTCAAACCGAGTTGGCGAACGGATCGGCAACCGGCCCGACATCAAGGCGGCGGTCAACCGTGTGGTGCCGCACGCGGTCGGCTCCGGTCTCGCCGAACGCCACTGGGACGAGCTCCTGCCCTACCCTCGCGAACTTCCGCCCAGGCTCCGGCTGTTCGTGGCCGGCGGCTGGCGCAACCTCAACCACCCGTCCCCGGAGATCCGCCAGGCGGTCCACACCGCCTTCGCGGGGGGGGACGGCCCGAAGTCCGAGTGTGGTTCTCGGACGACGAGATCGTCGGCCTGGTGATCACCGGCTGACGCAGCCCGTCACATCGAGGAAACCCATCACATCAAGGGAAGGTGACACACGTATGAGCACCACCCCGCAGATGAGTCACATGGGACAGCAGCAGGGCCAGCAGTTCCCCCAGATCCGCAAGCTCTGACCGGCAGGTGAACGAAGAGGGGCGCTTCCACCCGTGGGGAAGCGCCCCTCTGTCATGTTCCGGTCGTCAGAGGGCGACACCCAGCAGGGCGTCCACGGCCCGCGACACCACACCGGGGGCGCCGGTGTCCGTGCCGCCGCTCTCCTCCTGCGCGGCGGCCCAGCGGTCGACCGCGGCCAGCGCGGCCGGGGCGTCCAGGTCGTTCGCGAGGGCCTCACGGATCTCCTCGACGAGCGCCTCGGCGGGCGGGCCGTCGGGCCGGGACACCGCGGCACGCCAGCGGTCGAGGCGGGCGAGGGCGTCCTGGAGGACCTGGTCGGTCCACTCCCAGTCGGCCCGGTAGTGGTGGGCGAGGAGGGCGAGCCGGATGGCGGCGGGGTCGACGCCGTCGCGGCGCAGCCGGGACACGAAGACGAGGTTGCCCTTGGACTTGGACATCTTCTCGCCGTGCAGGGCGACCATGCCGGCGTGGACGTACGCCTTGGCCATGGGGAACTCGCCGGTCAGCACCTGGGCGTGCGAGGCACCCATCTCGTGGTGCGGGAAGGCCAGGTCGGAGCCGCCGCCCTGGACGTCGAAGCCCATGCCGAGGTGGTCCAGGGCGATGGCGACGCACTCGATGTGCCAGCCGGGCCGGCCGCGCCCCAGTGAACCGCCGTCCCAGCTGGGCTCGCCGGGACGGGCGGCCATCCAGAGCATCGGGTCGAGGGGGTTCTTCTTGCCCGGACGGTCCGGGTCGCCGCCCCGCTCGGCGGACAGCAGCCGCATCGCCGCGGCGTCGAGGTTCGAGACCTTGCCGAAGTTCGGGTCCGACTCGACGGAGAAGTAGGTGTCCCCGTCGAGTTCGTAGGCGGCACCGGCGTCCCGCAGCCGCTCGACGAGCGGCACGATGCCGGGTATCGCCTCGACCGCGCCGACGTAGTGCCTCGGGGGCAGCATGCGCAGGGCCGTCATGTCCTCGCGGAAGAGGGCGGTCTCCTTCTCGGCGAGGGCGACCCAGTCGACGTTGTCCCGCTCGGCCCGCTCGAGGAGCGGATCGTCGACGTCGGTGACGTTCTGGACGTAGTGGACCTGCCGCTTGGTGTCGAGCCACACGCGCTGCACGAGGTCGAACGCGTTGTAGGTCGCCGCGTGTCCCAGGTGGGTGGCGTCGTACGGCGTGATGCCGCAGACGTAGATACGGGCGACGGGACCGGGGTCCAGGGTGACCAGACCCCCGGTCGCGGTGTCGTGGATCCTCAGGTCGCGGCCCTCACCGGGCAGGGCGGGGACCTCAGAAGCGGGCCAGGCATACATGTCATGAGCCTAACCGGACGGATGTTCCGGATACGAACCGGACCAGGCCGGATGGCCGGTAAGGCCTTCTTGCGCGATACGGCACTCAATGCAGTGCCCCGGCCCAGTGTCCCGCTAGACGGGCGGCCACGGAATGGCCGGCCACTCCCCGCTCGGCTCCGGATGCCTCCCGGACGTCACCAGCGCCTCCACGCGCGCGCGTGTGGCCTCCAACTCGGCCGCGGTGATCAGTGCGGCCAGGCGCACCACCAGGTCGCCGCCCTCCTTCAGGGCCTCCCGCAGGGCACCGAGCGCCTCGACGGCCTCCCCGGCCAGCGGTTCGCCCGCCCAGCCCCACAGCAGGGTCCGCAGCTTGTTCTCGACGTTGAACGTGACGCCGTGGTCGATGCCGTAGAGCCGGCCGCCCTCGGTGGGCAGCAGGTGCCCGCCCTTGCGGTCGGCGTTGTTGATCACGGCGTCCAGGACGGCCATGCGCCGCAGCCGGTCGTCGTCGGCGTGCACCAGCAGGGCGGTCTTGCCCTCGCCGACCTCGGCGAAGCCGATGGCCTTCCAGCCGGGCGCGGGCTCCTCGCCGTCGACCAGGGCGAGCAGTTCGGCCTCGGGCGTCGCCTCGATCCACAGCTGGACCATGCCCTCGCCGTACGGCCCGTCCCGCAGCACGGTGGGCGGTACGAGCCCCCAGCCGGTCGCCTCGGAGACCTCGTACGCGGCGACCTCGCGCTGCGCGAGCGTGCCGTCGGGGAAGTCCCACAGCGGCCGCTCACCGGCGACCGGCTTGTACACGCAGGACGCCTCCCGGCCCTCGTAGGCGACCGTGCAGAACAGCGCCGCGTTGGACGCCTCGCGGATGCGTCCGCGCACGGTCAGCTCACCCTCGGTGAGCAGCTCCACCGAGGTCACGCTCCGCGGCGGTATCCGTTCTGGCGCGGACATACGTGTCCTTCCGGGTCGAGCGGGAGGCTGCACAGCGGACACGGCGGCCGCCCCGCGTTGACGACGTCCAGGGCACGCTTGGCGAAGGCCCTCGCCTGCGCGCCGGTGAGCCGGACCCGCAGCATCGGCGGCCCGTTCTCCTCGTCCTGGAGGAGGCGTTCCTCGGCCTCGGCGAGGTCCTCCTCGGAGTCGGCGTCGAGCTCCACCAGCGCCTGCGCCTCGACGATCATGCGCTGCTCCTCGCCGTCCCAGGCCAGCGCCATGGTTCCGACGCGGAACTCCTCCTCCACGGGGGAGTCCAGCGGGGCGGTGTCGGCGACCTCGCTCGGCGCCATGGCGGGCACGGCGGCGCTGCCGCCGCTGCGCCGTACGACCTCGTCGAGCAGTTCGTCCATGCGCTCGGCGAGGGCGGCGACCTGGGTCTTCTCCAGGGCCACGCTGGTCACCCGGGAGCCTGCGGTGGCCTGGAGGAAGAACGTACGGCGCCCGGGCAGTCCGACCGTACCGGCCACGAAGCGGTCCGGGGGGTCGTAGAGGAACACCTGACGGGACACGTCCTGTCTCCATTGGAATCGTGGGTACGGCGCTGCTTCGACCGCTTCACCCTACTGCGCCGGACGATCACGGTGCGCCCGCGCCGCCCCCGACCGTCGCGTCGTCGGCCGGCGGCTCCTCGCGCGGGGCGAGGGACGCGAAATCACCGGTGTCGCCGAGGCGTACGAGGAACGGCCTCAGGCGTGTGTAGCGGATCGCGGTGATGGAACACGGTTCAACGGAGATCCTCTGGAAGAGGTCGAGATGAAGACCGAGTGCGTCCGCGACGAGGGACTTGATGACGTCGCCGTGCGAGCACATCAGATACACGGCGTCGGCGCCGTGATCGCGCTCCACGCGCGCGTTCCACTCGCGTACGGCCTCGGCGGCGCGGGTCTGCATCGCGCGCATCGACTCACCGCCGGGGAACGCGGCGGCCGACGGATGGGCCTGGACGACCTCCATCAGCGGCTCGTCCGCCAGCTCGGCGAGCTTGCGGCCGGACCAGTCGCCGTAGTGGCACTCCCCGATCCGCTCGTCGGTGTGCGCGGTGAGTTCCGGCCGGGCCTCCAGCAGCGGCCGGATCGTCTCCTGGCAGCGCTGGAGCGGACTGGCGACGACCTCGGAGATCGGCAGCGCGGCGAGCCGTCCGGGCAGCGCGGCGGCCTGCGCGGCCCCGCGCTCGTCGAGGGCGACGCCGGGCGTCCACCCGGCGAGGAGCCCCTCGGTGTTGGCGGTGGATCGTCCGTGGCGGACCAGGATCAGGGTGGGCATGCGGCCCAGCGTAGGCATACGACCGGGTGCGCCCGCGAGGGGATGGCGGGAGAATACGCTCCGTGATCGTCGACTGCGCCATCTACCGGGACGGGCGCCGGACGGAGGGGCCCGCGGACTTCTCCGACGCCCTGGATCTGTGCCGTCTGCGGGGCGACGCGTTCGTCTGGATCGGCCTGTACGAGCCCACGGAGAGGGAGTTCGACAAGGTCACCGACGAGTTCGGGCTGCATCCGCTGGCCGTGGAGGACGCCCTGAAGGCGCACCAGCGGCCCAAGCTGGAGGTGTACGACGACTCGCTGTTCATGGTCCTGAAGCCGGTCGGCTACGAGGCGAAGAGCGACATCGTCTCCTCCGGCGAGGTCATGGTCTTCATCGGCGACTCGTTCGTGGTGACCGTCCGGCACGGCGAGGAGGCGCCGCTGGGGGCGGTGCGCAGCCGTCTCGAACACGAGCCGGAGATGCTCCGGCACGGTCCCACGGCGGTGCTGTACATGATCGCGGACGCGGTGGTCGACCACTACGTCGAGGTGGCGGGAGAGCTGGGCACTGACCTGGAGGAGCTGGAGGCCGAGGTGTTCTCGCCGATCGGCGGCGGCTCACGGCACACCGCGTCCCGGATCTACGCCTTCAAGCGGCAGATCCTGGAGTTCCGCCGGGCCACCGGCCCGCTCGCACAGCCCCTGTCCCGGCTCGCCGGCACTGGCATGATCGCGGCTCGTGTGCCCTTCGTGCACGACAAGGCACAGCCCTTCTTCCGTGACGTCAGCGATCACCTCACGCGGGTGAACGAGGCGGTGGAGGGCCTGGACCGGCTGGTCTCGGACATCCTCTCGGCGCATCTGGCGCAGATGAGCGTCCGGCAGAACGACGACGTGCGGAAGATCTCCGCGTGGGCGGCCATGGCCGCGATCCCCACGATGATCGCGGGGATCTACGGCATGAACTTCGAGCACATGCCCGAGCTGCGCTGGACGGGATCGTATCCGCTGCTGATCGCGGGCATGGCCGCCCTGGAGGTGCTGTTGTACCGGCTGTTCAAACGCCGGGGCTGGCTGTAGGTCAGGCGAACTCGGGCGCGGAGGTGGCCGGTCCGCCGAGGGCGTCACGGCGTTCGGGCATCTTCAGGGACACCATGCGCCGCCAGCCGACCAGCCGCTCCCAGGCGTACACGGCGTGGATGCCCGCGGCGAGGACGGCAGCCTTGGGTCGGGACCAGCCGAGGATGCGGCCCATGTGGTCCATGACCGCGAGGCTGACGTCCCGGTAGATCCGGATCTCGGCGAGCGCGCACTCGCGCAGCGTCCGCTGGATGGCCCGGCCGTGCCCCTGAGCGGCGAAGCGCAGGAGTTCCTCGTGGCAGTAGGCGAGGTGGTTGTCCTCGTCGCCCGAGATCATCCGGACCGCGCGGCCGAGGTCGGGGTGGTCGGCGAAGTGCTTGCGCAGCAGGTCCATCTGCTCGGAGGCGCGCTGCTCGGTGACCCGGCTGTGCGACAGGTAGGTGACGATGTCCTGGACGGTGAGCGGCTCGTCGCCCTTGAGCTTGTCGTGGGCGAGGCCGATGCCGTGCCGCTCCAGCAGCATCGTGTAGTCGGTCTCGGACGGCACGGGGGCGGGCTGGAGGCCGCGCTTCTTCATCAGGGCGTTGAAGATCCGCCCGTGCTTGTCCTCGTCCGCCCCGTGCCGGGTGATCTTGGGCGCGAGAGCGCGCTCGCTCTTGGGGACCAGCGCGGCGATCCGCGCGTTCTCCCAGCCGCCCTGGGACTCGCCGCTGGCCGCGATGGAGCAGAACAGCCGGAAGGACTCGTCGTTGTCGATGATCTCCTGGAACAGACTCTTGGCCGAAAGCATCGTGGGGCACCTCTCTGCAGGACGCCGCAGGATTCCGCAAAGAACGAGTCAAATGCGGCGAGAGAGGTGCTGCAACAGCTGTGTCGGACAACTCCGCCAAAAGAATGACCACCGGGGTCACGACGGGGGCGTAACCGGGTGGGGCACGCGCGCGTTGTGCTGCGTGACGGCCGTGGCGGGGAAGACCCCCGAGCCCCCACCACGGCCGCTGAAAACTCCCCGGGCTGTACGGCGTCCCGGTGTCGGCGCGTGCTACGCGAGCCCGGCGCGCTCCAGGGCCTCGGTTCCGGCGCGGAGCGAGGCGAGGCGCTCGTCGAGGGTGAAGCCCGCGGGTGCGAGGGACAGGGTGGTCACCCCGGCCGCGGCGTAGGCCTTCATCCGGTCGGCGATGCGGTCGACGGAGCCGAGCAGCGTGGTCTTGTCGATCAGGTCGTGCGGTACGGCGGCCGCGGCGCCCTGCTTGTCGCCGGAGAGGTACTTGGTCTGGATCTCGGCGGCTTCCTTCTCGTAGCCCATGCGCTGGGCGAGCTGGTTGTAGAAGTTCTGCTTGGGGCTGCCCATGCCGCCGACGTAGAGCGCGGTGTAGGGGCGGAAGGTGTCGGCGAGCGTGGCCATGTCCTTGTCGTCGCCGACGGCGAGCGGCAGGGTCGGGCAGACGTCGAACCCGTCGAGGCTCCGGCCGGCCTTCTCGCGCCCGGCGCGCAGGTACTTGATCGTCGTGTCCTCCAGGTGCTCGGCGGAGGGGAAGATCAGCAGGGCGCCGTCGGCGATCTCACCGGTCTGTTCGAGGTTCTTCGGGCCGATGGCGGCGATGTACAGCGGGATGTGCTCGCGCTGCGGGTGCACGGTGAGCTTGATCGGCTTGCCGGGGCCGCCGGGCAGCGGCAGCGTCCAGTGCTGCCCCTCGTACGACAGCCGTTCGCGGGTCATCGCCTTGCGGACGATCTCGACGTACTCACGCGTGCGTGCCAGCGGCTTGTCGAACTTGACGCCGTACCAGCCCTCGGAGACCTGCGGTCCGGAGACGCCGAGGCCGAGGCGGAAGCGGCCGCCGGAGAGCGAGTCCAGGGTCGCGGCCGTCATCGCGGTCATCGCGGGCTGGCGGGCCGGGATCTGGAAGATGGCGGAGCCGACGTCGATGCGCTCGGTCTGGGCGGCGACCCAGCTCAGCACCGTGGCCGCGTCCGAGCCGTACGCCTCGGCGGCCCAGCACACGGCGTACCCCAGCCGGTCGGCCTCCTGCGCGACGGCCAGATTGTCCGCGTCCATTCCGGCACCCCAGTAGCCGAGGTTGATCCCGAGCTGCATGGCCGATCCCCTTACCGATCAGTAACGTCCCTTGTGCGCCCGACCATAGCGCGGGGGGCGTCCCCCGGGGAGGCCGGTGTGGCGGGCATCGCCCCGACGGCCGTGCGGACCCCAGGTGACCGTCCTGAAAACTGGTTATCCACAGGCCCCCACATGGCAGGTTCTGGCCAGTAATCTCGGCGTTCATGGAGCAGAGGCATCTCGGCCGTACCGGCCTGCGCGTGTCCCGGATCGGACTCGGCACCCTCACCTGGGGCAGGGACACCGACGAGCATGATGCCGCGGACCTGTTGAAGACGTTCTGGGAAGCGGGCGGCAGCCTCGTCGACACGGCCGACGTGTACGGCGACGGGGAGGCCGAGTACCTGCTCGGCCGGCTGATAGAAGGGCTGGTCCCGCGCCGGGACCTGGTGATCTCGACGAAGGCGGGCAGCGTGCCCGACCCGGACCGCCGGTTCGACGGCTCGCGCGGCCATCTGCTCTCCGCGCTGGACGCCTCGCTGGCCCGGCTCGGCACGGACTACGTCGACGTCTGGCACATCCACGCCTACGACCCGTCCACCCCGCTGGAGGAGACCCTCCAGGCCCTCGATCTGGCGGTCAGCAGCGGCCGGGCCCGCTATGCCGGTGTCTCCAACTTCTGCGGCTGGCAGCTCGCCAAGGCGGCGACCTGGCAGCTGGCGGCGCCCGGCACCCGGACCCGGCTGGCCAGCACACAGCTGGAGTACTCCCTGCTCCAGCGCGGCGTGGAGCGCGAGGTGCTGCCGGCCGCGCTGGATGTGGGCATCGGCCTGCTGCCGTCCTCGCCCCTCGGCCGGGGCGTGCTGACGGCGAAGTACCGCAACGCCACTCCCCCGGACTCACGCGGCGCCTCGGAGCATCTGGCGCCCTTCGTCGCGCCGTACCTCGACGACACGGCGAGCCGCATCGTGGACGCCGTGCAGACGGCGGCCGACGGACTGGCCGTCACCCCGCTCCAGGTCGCCCTCGCCTGGGTCCGCGACCGGCCCGGCGTGACCGCGCCCGTCATCGGCCCGCGCAACGCGCAGCAGCTCGCGGCGGCATTGTCAGTGGAGGCCCTTAGTCTTCCTGACGAGATCTGCCGGGCGCTCGACGACGTGTCGGCGCCCGTGCACCGCTATCCCGATCACGACTGGAGCACGCTGTGAGCACGGAGCCGCCCGAGACCACGGAGAACACCGAGCCGGGGACACCGGGGGCCGCGACGCAGGACGGGGCACCGGAGGCCGCAGGTTCCGGGCAGCGGCCGGCGGGGGACGCGGGGGCCGGCGACGGTGAGGAACCGATGGCTGAAAGCACCGAAGGCGCTGTGGGGGGCGAGGGCCGCGGGAGCGTGAGCCCTGCGGCCGAGTCAGGCGACGGCGACGGTGACACCGCCGGGGGTTCCACGGCCGGAGGCGCCGCGGGCACCGCCACCGGGTCTCCTGCGTCGCAGAGCCAGGAGGGCGACGGCAGCTCCGTGGCGGACTCGTCCGCGGCGCAGCTGTCCGAGGCCGAGTCCGAGCTTGCCGCCCAGCGGGTCGAGCGGGAGCGGATCGAGCGGCGCAAGGCCGAGAAGCAGGGGCCCGTCGAGAGCGGGACCAAGCTCAGCGGGAAGGCCGCCGATCTGCTCGCCGCCGTACGAGCCGTGGAGAGCGGCGCCAAGCCGGTCGCCACGGTGTTCAGCGAGCCGGAGCCACCGCGCCGCCCTGCCCCGGAGCCGGTACGTCAGCCCCGGCCCGTGGCGTCCGAGGCGCCCGCGGGTCCCGCGCCGGAGACCGTCGAGTCCGTGCGCGGCGTGCTGGCCGACGGCGGCGCCCCGGAGTCGCTCGCCCCGCAGGTCGCCGCGGCCCTCGGCGAGGGGGCGGCCGATCAACTGCGCGCGGATCCCTGGCAGTTGCTGCGGGTCGCCGGGGTGCGGACCGAGCAGGCCGACGGGTTCGCCCGTGCGCTGCTCGGCGCGGAGTGCGGTCCCGACGACGAGCGGCGCGGCCGGGCGATCACGGTCTGGCTCCTGGAGCAGGCGGCCGTGGCCGGGCACACCGCTCTGGAGATGCCGACGCTCACCGCGGCGCTGGCCCAGCGGGGTGTGCCCGACGCCGCGACGGCCGTGCAGGACGCCCTGGCCGAGGGCGAGGCCCTGGCCTTCCAGGACGCCTTGGACGAGCCCGGCGCACCGGCGCCCCGGGGGGACGACGAGGCGGAGGAGGACGACGAGCGGCCGGTCCGTGTCCTCGTCGGCCTGGAACGGTACGCCCTCGCGGAGGAAAGCCTGGCCGACGGACTGGCCCGACTGATCAACTCGGCGCCGAAGCAGGACGGTTCGGCCGAGGAGTGGGAGCGTACGGCGGCCGCCGCGGGTTCCGCGGCCGACCTGATCCGCGCCGCCGCGGCCCACGGCCTGGTGCTGCACACCGGTGGGCAGGCGTCCCGGGCCGAACCGGCGGCGCTGCTGCACGCGGCGCACGCCCTGGGGCTGCGGGCCTGGGCGGCCACGCACAGCCCGGTCGGCCGGGACCGCTTCTCGACGCTGCTGGACGGGCCCGGAGTCGCCACCGTGGCCGGTCTGCTCTCCGGTGCCGAAGGGCCCGGCCGGGACGCGGACGGTGCGTTCGACCTCGATCTGCTCGTCCTGCTCGACGCACCGCAGCTGGACGTGGAGACGGCGGCCCTGCTCACGGAGTCGCTGCCGGACGGGGCCCGGCTGGTGCTCGCCGGTGATCCAGCGGTGCTGTGGTCGGCGGGGCCCGGCCGGGTGTTCGCCGATCTGCTGGCGGCGCGGGTCTGTCCGCAGATCGCGTCGCGACTGCCTGATCCGGGGCCGCTGGGCGAGTTGGTGTCCGGTATCGGCGTAGGCGAGCTGAACCAGGTCGAGGCGCCCGGCAAGGAAGTCGTGATCGTGCCGGTGCGCGACGCGGGCGAGGCCGTGCACCGCACCGTGCAGCTCGTCGCGGACTCGGTGCCGCGGGCGATCGGCATCCCGGCCGAACAGACCCAGGTGATCACCCCGGGCCACGGCGGCGCGGCCGGCACGCGCGCCCTCAACGCCGCGCTCAAGGAACGCCTCAACCCCGGCCCCGGCCGGTTCGGCGGCTTCGACCCCGGTGACCGCGTCGCGTACTCGCCGGCGCCGGGCCGCACTGTGCCGGGCCAGGTGGTGAAGGCCGACGCCGAGGGACTGCACCTGTCCTGCGCGGGCGAGGCCGTCGTCGTACCGAAGGAACGGGTCGAGCAGTCCGTACGGCACGGCTGGGCGCTGACCGCGCACCAGGCGGCGGGCGCCGGCTGGCCGGCGGTGGTCGTGGTACTGCCGGGCGATGCCGCGCAGACATTGAACCGACCCTGGGTCTACACGGCGTTCGGCCGGGCCGACCGCCATCTGTCCGTGGTCCACGGCGTGGAGCAGGCCCTGCCCCGAGCGGTCGCCGAGGTCCCGGCGAAGCCGCGCACGACCCGCCTCGCCGTCCTGCTCGGACCGCTACTGCCGTCGACCGGCTGACGCTCGGCTCGGGAGAGAGCGCGTCCATCACGCCCCGCACATGACGACGGCGGCGCTCACGGGATCGATCCGTGACCGCCGCCGTCGAAGCAGCCGTGATCCGCGTCAGCGATCCGCGTCCAACGGTTCGAGGTCGTCCTCGTCCAGATCCGTGTCGAGCTCGTCTTCGAGGTCCTCGTCGGATTCCGCGTCGCCGTCGTCGAGGTCGTCGTCGAACACCGTGCTGACGTCGAAGCGGCAGACCACCCTCTGCGGATCGACCCCCTCGAAGGGCGCTTCCAGCCATTCCCCGGGGTCGGGCTGGTCGTCCGAGGCGACCACCCACAGCGTGGAGTCGCCCTCCTCCAGGCCGAACTCCTTGTGCCGGGATGCGATCTCGTCCGGCTCGAACTCGCCGAACAGCGTGCCCAGCGCCCCGTGCACCGTGCCGGAGGCGTCCGCGTCGGCGTCTTCGTCGTAGTCCACCGCCTCGACCCGCTGGGCCTGCGCCAGCAGCCGCTGCGGCTCCGCCACGGCGTAGTCGCGGCGGATCAGCACACTCAGCGCATTCGGTTCCTCGGGGCCCGTGTACGGCGGCAGCGCGTCCTCCGCACCGGGGATCTCGAAGGGCGTGACCTCGTCGTAGCGGTCGTAGAGCAGCTCGTCGTAGGTCTCGGCGGCCGCGGCCAGCTGGTTGAACGCCTCGTAGACGGCCGGATCGTCCTCACCCGACCGGCGTTCGACCGCGGCCAGGTGGCGGTCGAGCGCGGTCTTGACCGCCTCGGCGGCGGCGCGTACCTCGGCAGCGGTGGGCTGCACAGCATCAGACATAGTGCAGACGCTATCCGTACCGGGCCCCAGCCCGCACAATAGATGCGATGCCGGAATACGAATTTGTCGACGTGTACGTACCGCGCGGGGTCTCCCGCAAGGACGCCACACGCCTGCTGACGGACCATGCCGAGTACGGACACTGGGAGTTGGACCGCCTGAGCCTGCTGCGTGACGGCAGCCGCAAGGTGCGGCTGCGGCGCCGGATCATCCGCCAGGTGCGGGCCACATGGTGAGCTGAGGCGACAGACAGCGAGACAGGGACACCAGCAGAGAAACACACCGGAGCGGGCCCCGCCGACGCGGGCCCCGCTCCGTTTCCCGCCGGACGGCAGAGCGCTACGCCGAAGGCCGGGCCTTGCGGTAGAGCACCGTGCCGGCCAGCAGCGCGCCCGCGCCGACCGGCAGGGCGAGGCCCATCGGCAGGTCGCTGCCGGTCCGGGCGAGCTCCGCGTCGCCCCGGGGCTGGGTGACGAAGTGCGCGCCCGGGTTGTTGCCGTGCGAGGAGCCGCCCGGCGTCACGTCGCCCGCGCTGGGCGGCGTGCTCGGGGAACCGGGGTGGCTCGGCTCGTCGGGGTGCTGCGGGCTTCCGGGGTTGCCGGGGTGCTCCGGGTTACCTGGATTGCCCGGCTGCTCGGGGTTGCCGGGATGGCCAGGGTTACCGGGGTTTCCCGGGTTGCCAGGGTTGCCCGGCTGTTCCGGGGACCCGGGCGGGTTCTGGTGGCCCCCGCCACCGTTGTTGGCGCAGTCGTTGCCCTCGGTGGCGTTGCCGATGCCGATGATGTCGACGCTGTTGCCGCACACGTTGACCGGCACATGGACCGGCGCCTCGACGTGGTTGCCGGAGGCGACGCCCGGGGAGTCGGTGGCGTGCCCGTCGGCCGACGCCGCCGAGCCGCCGCCGGAACCGTGGCCGCCGCCCGTGTTGGCGCAGCTGTTGCCGCTCGCCGGGTTGAGCACGCCGACGACGTCGACGGTGTTGCCGCAGACGTTGACCGGCACATGCACCGGCGCCTGCACCGTGTTGCCCGACAGCACGCCGGGCGAGTTCGAGGTGGAGCCGTGCGCGGCCGAGCCGGTCGCGTGGGCGGCGCCGCCCGCGGCCGCGACGATGCCGGTCGCGGCCGCCACGGTCATCAGGCCCTTGCGGGTGACCTGTCGCATTGTTGAATACCTGCCTTCGACCTTGTTCCGAAGATCCGAAGAAAGGACGCCGGGAAATAGCCCGACGCCCCCAAAGGCCGGTCGGCCCCGGAGCGCATGGCACGCGCTCCGGGGCCGACGGGCTCAGCCCTTTTCACAGGGCGAGGCACAACGTCACTTGTTGATGCAGGTGTTGCCGAAGGCGGGGTTCAGCAGCCCGATCACGGAGACCGTGTTGCCGCAGACGTTCACGGGGACGTGAATCGGCGCCTGGACGACGTTGCCCGACAGGACACCCGGGGAGTGCACCGCGGCACCCTGGGCACCGGAGTCGGCAACGGCCAGGCCCGCGCCCGCGAGAACCAGCCCACTGGTGGCAGCCGCAGCAGCGACGACCTTCTTGATCATTATTCCTCCTTGTTGGCAATGCGATCACAAGTAGCTGATCGCATCACCTGTAACGAGGAGGAACTAATAGGGCTACGACCTGATGAGCGCGTTCACTCGCGCCGGTCACGGCCAGTACGTCTGGTCGAATACCGAAGTGTGCTTTCAGCGGGCCAATTCAGGACGCATCGATGAACCGGTCGAGCACCCGGACCCCGAATCGCAGCCCGTCCACCGGTACCCGCTCGTCCACGCCGTGGAACATGCCCGCGAAGTCCAGCTCCGGCGGCAGCTTCAGCGGAGCGAAGCCGAAGCCCCGGATGCCCAGGTCGTCGAAGGACTTGGCGTCGGTTCCGCCGGAGAGCATGTAGGGGATCGCCTTGGCCGCCGGGTCCTCGGCGACCAGGGCGGACTGCATCGCCGCGACGAGCGCCCCGTCGAAGCCGGTCTCCACGGCCTTGTCGGCGTGCACGTCCTCGCGCCGTACGTTCGGGCCGAGGATCGTGTCGAGGTCGGCGAGGAACTCCTCCTCGAACCCGGGCAGGAAGCGGCCGTCGACGTGCGCGGTGGCCTCGCCCGGGATGACGTTGACCTTGTAGCCGGCACCGAGCTGGGTGGGGTTCGCGGTGTTGCTCAGGGTCGCGCCGATGAGCTTGGCGATACCGCCGAGCCTTGCGAGGGTGCCCTCCATGTTCTCCGGGTCCAGCTCGGTGCCGAGGGCGTCGCCGAGTTCGTCGAGGAAGGCCCGGGTGGTCTTGGTGACCCGCACCGGGAACTTGTGCCGGCCGAGGCGCGCGACGGCCTCCGACAGTTCGGTGATCGCGTTGTCCCGGTGGATCATCGACCCGTGTCCGGCCGTACCGGCCACGGTCAGCTTCATCCAGTGCATGCCCTTCTCGGCCGTCTGGATCAGATAGAGCCGCCGCTCCTCGCTCACGGTGAACGAGAACCCGCCCACCTCGCTGATCGCCTCGGTGACGCCCTCGAAGAGGTCGGGGTGCTTGTCGACGAGGAACCGGGCGCCGAACTTGCCGCCGGCCTCCTCGTCGGCGAGGAACGCGAGCACGATGTCGCGCGGGGGCCTGCGGCCGCTGCGCAGCCGGTCGCGTACGACCGCCAGGGTCATCGCGTCCATGTCCTTCATGTCGACGGCCCCGCGCCCCCACACGCACCCGTCCGCGACCTCGCCGGAGAAGGGGTGGTGGGTCCAGTCGTCGGCGTTGGCCGGTACGACGTCGGTGTGGCCGTGGATGAGCAGCGCGGGCCGGGACGGGTCCTCCCCCTCGATGCGGGCCACCGTGGAGGCGCGTCCCGGGTGGGACTCGAAGATCTTCGGTTCGAGGCCCACCTCGGCGAGATTCTCGGCGACGTACTCGGCCGCCTTGCGCTCGCCGGGTCCCGAGTGGTCGCCGTAGTTGCTGGTGTCGATCTGGATCAGCTCGCGGCAGAGGTCCACGACCTCGTCCTCGCCGGTGACGCCCCTGGCCGTGTCCGTCTCGCTCACGCTGCTTCCTCCCGCGCTGTTGCTGCTGGTGGTCCCCCTCATCCTCCCCCTCCGCGGTCGCCGGCCCAAGACCGGCCGCGTCCCGTCACACGCCGTTAACGCCGCGACGGGGGGTGATCGGGCACCGTCGAAAGCCTGGTAGTGTTTTCTCTGTCGCCGCGGGGGGAAACCCCGCACGACAGACACCTTGTCCGGGTGGCGGAATGGCAGACGCGCTAGCTTGAGGTGCTAGTGCCCTTTATCGGGCGTGGGGGTTCAAGTCCCCCCTCGGACACCAGCGAAACCCCTGTCAATCAGGGGTTTCTTGCTTTTCCGGGGCCGTTTCGGCCGTGCCGCGGCCGTCGGCCGCCAGCAGGGCGATCACGGCGAGTGCCGCGAGCAGGATGATCGCCAGGACCAGGACCGTGAGGGTCGTGGGGTCGTTCCAGAGCGCGAACACCAGCGCGATCACCAGCAGGGCTCCGAGCGTGAGCCACTTCCGGTTGTCCTCGGTCCAGGTGCCGGCCCGGCCCGTGGTGATGCCGTGGGCCTCCGCCCACCGGGCCGCGGAGTCGGCGCCGCGTTCGGAGCCGGAGCGCACCGCGCGCGGCAGCCGGCCCGGTCCGACGAGGTAGGCGCCGAGGGCGACGATCACACCGAGCACGATGACGGTGCGCAGCGTGGCCTTCAGGAAGCGCAGCAGGGTGTCGAAGACCGCGGCCGCCGCCGGTTCGGACAGGACGCTCGGCGGGAGGTGGTCCAGGTAGTAGCGGCGGGCGACGACGAGGCCGATGGCGACGATCAGACAGCCCACGGCCGCTCCCAGGGCAGCCTTCGCCAGCGCCCGTCTGCGACGGTGGGCCAGCAGGATGCCCGCCGCCCCCAGGAGCACGGTGATCACCGGCATCCAGTAGCCGGCCAGGTCCAGCGCGTGCGCCGCGTCCTGGAACTGGTCGAGTTGGTCGGACTGGAACAGGACCACCTGTTTCTCGACGGCCGGGATCTTGGCGGCCGGCTGCACACCGGCGTCCACGAGATCCTTCTTGACCTGCTCCACAGCGGTCCCGACGTCAAGGGTCACGGTCCCCTCCGCGACGCCGATCGCCCCGCGTCCCTTGCCCGTGAGGGCGTGCACGACGGCCGAGTGGGCGGTCCGGTTCGCCGTGACCCACAGCTTCTCGAACCGGTCGCTCTCCACGAAGCGCTTCGCGACCCGGTCTGCCGCGGCGTGCGCGGCCTCGTCCACCTGGGGGGCCAGTGCCTTGACGGCGTCGGCCGCCCGGGGCGGCAGGCCCTGCGACTTCAGCCAGTTCGAGATGTCGGCGGTGATCTGCTTGCCGTTCACGCGGACGTCCACCGCGTCGACGAGCCGGTGGCGCACCGCGTCCTCGATGGCGCGGTCGGTGGCGAGCGGCTTCATCGTCCTGACGTAGCGGTCGGTGTCGAGGGCGATGTCGTGCACCCAGACCGTGATCACGGTGACGGGGGTCAGGACGCATGCGAGGACGATCAGAACCGCCGAGGCCGCGCTCCGCAGGGTTCTCCCCGCGCGACCGCCGTGTACGGGGTTCGACATCAGGCCTCCGGCATCGGGACACCGACCCGCGGCAGCCCGCGGTTCGTGTCCATTCCCGCCGAACACGGGTGTCTCGGCATCTCGGAATGAGCCATCCGGACACTGTGTCCACCCCTTGGTCACGCGCTGTGTGGGGCATGTCTCGTCGGTCGAAGATCACCAGGTCAACGCAGGTCGGTCAGCGCCCCGGACGCCCCGAACGGGCGTCCCGGGTGGTGAACCAAGGGCCGCGAACCTAGCGTCGTACTAAAATTTCCGGCTTGTTACGGAGCTGGAGCCGGACAACCCCAGGCGAACCTGCGGGCCCGCCAGCGCCCCGGAGGCATCCGGGATCGAGACGCGAGGACCGGATGGCAGCCATTCACGAGGGCGGCGCTCTCGGCCTGCTCGACGATGAGATCCGCGAGAAGTTCGGCGACACGGCACGTTTCTCCGGGGGTCCGGCGGCCTCACCGCGCACCCTCGTCGACGTCTTCGAGGCGTCCGTACGGTCGTATCCGGACGAGCCCGCTCTCGACGACGGCACGACCAGCCTCACCTACCGGGCGCTGGCCGTCGAGGTGCAGCGGCTGCGGCGCGGGCTCGCCGCGGCCGGCGTCGGGCTCGGGGACCGGGTGGGCGTGCGGGTACCGTCCGGGACCAATGACCTCTACGTCGCGATCCTCGCCGTGCTCGCGGTCGGTGCGGCATACGTCCCCGTGGACGCCGAGGACCCGGACGAGCGGGCGGAGCTGGTGTTCGGGGAGGCGGACGTACGGGCCGTGATCGAGGCCGGGCACGAGATCGCCGTGCACGGTACGTCCGAGTGTGCCGCCGGGCGTCCCGGCGTCGAGCACGACGCGTGGATCATCTTCACGTCGGGTTCCACCGGGAAGCCGAAGGGCGTCGCCGTCTCGCACCGCGGTGCCGCCGCGTTCGTGGACGCGGAGGCCGCGCTGTTCCTCACCGAGGAGCCGATCGGGCCCGGGGACCGGGTCATGGCGGGTCTTTCGGTCGCGTTCGACGCGTCCTGCGAGGAGATGTGGCTGGCGTGGCGGTACGGCGCCTGTCTGGTGCCGGTGCCGCGCTCGCAGGTCAGGAGCGGTGCCGATCTCGGGCCGTGGCTGGTCGAGCAGGAGATCACGGTCGTGTCGACGGTGCCGACGCTGGCCGCGCTCTGGGAGCCCGAGACCCTGGGCGACGTACGTCTGCTGATCTTCGGTGGTGAGGCCTGTCCGCCCGAGCTGGCGCAGCGGCTGGTGACCGAGGGGCGCGAGGTCTGGAACACGTACGGGCCGACCGAGGCGACCGTCGTGGCCTGCGCCTCGCTGATGAGCGGCGAGGAGCCGATCCGGATCGGGCTGCCGCTGGACGGCTGGGAGCTGGCCGTCGTCGACGAGGCCGGGGAGCCCGTGCCGATGGGCGGCAGCGGGCAGCTGGTGATCGGCGGGGTCGGGCTCGCGCGGTATCTCGACGCCGAGAAGGACGCGGAGAAGTACGCGCCGCTGGAGTCCTTGGGGTGGGAGCGCGCGTACCGCAGTGGTGACCTCGTCAAGGCGGAGCCCGAGGGGCTGGTCTTCCTGGGGCGGGCCGACGAGCAGATCAAGCTCGGCGGGCGGCGGATCGAGCTCGGTGAGGTGGATGTCGCGTTGCAGGCGCTGCCCGGGGTGGCCGGTGCGGCCGCCGCCGTGCGGACCGCCCGCAGTGGCAATCAGCTGCTCGTCGGGTATGTCGTCACTCAGGACGGCTGGGACCAGGCGGCGGCGGTCGAGAGGCTGCGGGCGGAACTGCCAGCGGCGCTCGTGCCGCTGCTCGCGCCGGTCGAGGATCTGCCGACCCGTACGAGTGGGAAGGTGGACCGCAACGCTCTGCCCTGGCCGCTCGCGGGCCTGGAGGGCGGCGGTGGTCCGGCCGAGCAGCTCTACGGCACCGAGGCCTGGCTCGCCGAGCAGTGGACCGAGGTGCTCGGCATCCCCGTGACCAGCGCCTCCGACGACTTCTTCGCGATCGGCGGCAGCAGTCTGGCCGCCGCGCAGCTGACGACCCGGCTACGGACCCGCTATCCGAGTTCGGCCGTCCTGGACATCTACCAGCAGCCGGTGCTGCGGAAGCTGGCCCGACGGCTTGAGGACTCCGCGCAGGACGACGGGGCGGAGCGGGTGATCGCCCCGGTGCCGAGGCGCGCGCAGGTGATCCAGGTCCTGCTGCTCCTTCCGCTGTTCACGCTGCTCGGCCTGCGCTGGACCGTCGCGCTGGCGGCGCTCGGCAATCTGCTGCCCGCCTACGGGTGGTTGCCCACGGCCCCTTGGTGGCTCGTCGCGGTCGGAGCCGTGGTCCTGTTCAGTCCGCCGGGGCGGCTGGCGTTGGCGGCCGGGGGTGCGCGGCTGCTGCTCAGGGGGGTGAAGCCCGGCCGGTACGCGCGCGGTGGCGGTGTGCATGTACGGCTGTGGACGGCCGAGCGGCTGGCCGAGTTCAGCGGGGCCACCTCGCTGACCGGGGCGTGGCTGGAGCGGTACGCGCGGGCGCTGGGCGCCAAGGTCGGGCCCGATGTCGACCTGCACTCGCTGCCACCGGTCACCGGGCTGCTGAAGCTGGGCCGGGGCGCGGCCGTCGAGTCCGAGGTGGATCTGTCCGGGTGGTGGCTGGACGGGGACCGGCTGGAGGTCGGCACGGTGAAGGTGGGCGCGCATGCCGTCGTCGGCACGCGCAGCATGCTCTTCCCGGGGGCCCGGGTGGGCAAGCGGGCCGAGGTGGCGCCCGGTTCGGCGGTGACGGGTCAGATTCCCACCGGTCAGCGATGGGCGGGCGCGCCCGCGGTCAAACTGGGCAAGGCCAAGCGCAACTGGCCGAAGGAACGGCCGCGGCGTGGGACGTACTGGCGTGTCATGTACGGCGTCACAGGCTTCGCGCTCACCGCGCTGCCGGTGCTGGCGGGGGCGGCCGCGTTCCTCGTGGCCCGGGTGTTCCTCACGCCGGACGCGCCGCTGGTCGGCGCCGCGCCGGCGCTCGTACCGGCGACGCTCGCCTTCGGGCTGGCGTACGCCGTGCTGATCCTTCTCGCCGTACGGCTGCTGAGCCTCGGGCTGCGCGAGGGCACGCACCCGACGCACGGCCGGGTCGGCTGGCAGGCCTGGACGGTCACGCAACTGATGGACCGCTCGCGCGAGACGCTGTTCCCGCTGTACGCCGGGCTGGTCACGCCGGTGTGGCTGCGGCTGCTCGGGATGCGGATCGGGCGGGGTGCCGAGGTGTCGACGGTGCTGGCCCTGCCGAGCCTGACGACGGTCGGCGAGGGCGCGTTCCTGGCCGACGACACGCTGACCGCGCCGTACGAGCTCGGTGGTGGCTGGATGCGGATCGGGCGGGCTCAGATCGGGCGGCGGGCCTTCCTGGGGAACTCCGGGATGACCGCGCCGGGGCGTTCCGTGCCGGACGGCGGTCTGGTCGGGGTGCTGTCGGCGACCCCGAAGAAGGCCAAGAAGGGCACGTCGTATCTGGGGCTGCCGCCGGTGAAGCTGCCGCGTGCCGCCGCCGACGGCGACCAGAGCCTGACGTACGATCCGCCGGCCCGGCTGCTGTGGGCGCGTGGGCTGGTTGAGCTGTGCCGGATCGTGCCGGTGTTCTGCTCGGCGGGTCTTGCGGTGCTGACGATCGCCGCGCTGTGTGCGCTGGGGGTGTGGGCGCCGCTGCTGTCGGGGCTGGTGCTGCTGGGTGCCGGGGCCGTGGCGGGGCTGGTGTCCGTCGTGGCCAAGTGGCTGCTCGTGGGGCGGCATCGCAGCGGGGAGCATCCGCTGTGGTCGTCCTTCGTGTGGCGCAACGAGCTGGCGGACACGTTCGTCGAGGTGCTCGCGGTGCCGTGGTTGGCGGGTTCCGTGCCGGGTACGCCGGTGATGACGGCCTGGCTGCGCGGGCTCGGGGCGCGGATCGGCAAGGGCGTGTGGGTCGAGAGCTACTGGCTGCCGGAGACGGATCTGGTGACGCTTCAGGACGCGGCCACCGTGAACCGGGGCTGTGTGCTCCAGACACACCTCTTCCACGACCGGATCTTGCGGACGGATACTGTGGTCCTCCGTGAGGGCGCGACGCTGGGTCCTGGCGGGATCGTCCTGCCCGGCAGCGTGATCGGGGCCCGTACGACGCTGGGTCCCGCCTCGCTCGTCATGGCCGCGGAGTCCGTCCCCGACGACACCCGTTGGCTCGGCAATCCGATCGAGGCATGGCGTCCCTGATGCCGGCCCACTCGGAGCCGGAGAGGCGTGGGCCGGCGGGGAGTGGCATCAGTACGGCGCAGGGAGCACAGACAGCAGTGGCAGTTCAGCAGGCGGCGGGCGCGGACCCGTACTTCCCGGAGCACGGCGATCCCCGGTACCGGGTGCACCGGTACGAGCTCGCGCTGGACTACCGCCCGGCCCCGAACCGGCTCTCCGGGACGGCCCGGATCAACGCCATCGCGGGACGGGCGCCGCTGACCGAGTTCGTGCTGAACCTGGCCGACTTCAGGATCGGGCGGGTCCGGGTCGACGGACGGCAGCCGCACTACACGCACCGCGGCGGACGGCTGCGCGTCCGCCCGGCCAAGCCCGTCCGCGCCGGGGCCGCCTTCACGGTCGAGGTGCACTGGTCGGGCAACCCCAAGCCGGTGAACAGCCCCTGGGGCGGGCTCGGTTGGGAGGAGCTGGAGGACGGGGCGCTGGTGGCGAGCCAGCCCATCGGGGCGCCGTCGTGGTACCCGTGCAACGACCGGCCCGCCGACAAGGCCTCTTACCAGCTCTCGATCACCACGCCGTCGGCGTACGCGGTGGTGGCGGGCGGGCGGCTGCTGACCCGGACGACGAAGGCGTCCACGACCACCTGGGTGTACGAGCAGTCGGCGCCGACGTCGAGCTATCTGGTCGGCCTGTCGATCGGCAAGTACCAGACGGTGCTGCTGGGCGATCCGGGCCTGGGCGGAGTGCCGCAGCACGGGCACATCCCGGCGCATCTGCTGCCGGAGTTCTCCCGGGACTTCGCGCGCCAGCCGCAGATGATGGAGCTGTTCCAGGAACTGTTCGGGCCGTACCCGTTCGACGAGTACGCGGTCGTGGTGACCGAGGAGGAACTCGATGTGCCCGTCGAGGCCCAGGGGTTGTCGCTGTTCGGCGCCAACCACGTGGACGGGGCGCGGGGTTCGGAGCGGCTGGTCGCGCACGAGCTGGCGCACCAGTGGTTCGGCAACAGCGTGTCCATCGCCAACTGGCGGCACATCTGGCTGAACGAGGGCTTCGCCAAGTACGCCGAGTGGCTGTGGTCGGAGCGCTCGGGCGGGCGTACGGCCCAGCAACTCGCCGCCGCCGCGCACCGGTTGCTGTCCGCGCAGCCGCAGGACCTGCGGCTGGCGGATCCCGGCCGCAAGTCGATGTTCGACGACCGCCTCTACGAACGCGGCGGGCTCGTCCTGCACGCGGTGCGCTGCGCGATGGGCGACATCGCCTTCTTCCGCATGCTGCGCGCCTGGGGCCAGCTGCACCGCGGCGGCACGGTGACGACGGCCGCCTTCACCTCCCACGTGGCCCGCTTCGCGACCGAGCCGGTGGAGGAGCTGTTCGAGGCGTGGGTGCACGGGGCGGCGCTGCCGCCGCTGCCGGGGGCGCGGACACGGGCGGCGGGCTAGGACAATGGCGGGCATGACGACGCGTTCCTGCCCGTGCGGGCTGCCCGAGGTTTACGACAAGTGCTGCGGCCGCTATCACTCAGGTGCGGCGGCCGCGCCGACCGCCGAGGCGCTCATGCGGTCGCGGTACAGCGCGTTCGTGAAGCAGGACGCGGCGTATCTGCTGCGGACCTGGCATCCGCGGACGCGGCCCGCGCGGCTGGAACTCGATCCGGGGATGCGGTGGACGGGGCTGGAGATCCTCGCGACCGGTGACGGTACGGCGTTCCACACGTCCGGCACGGTGGAGTTCCGGGCGTCCTACCGGGGCGGGTCACTGCATGAGCGGAGCCGGTTCGAGCGGGTGGACAGGGCTTGGGTGTACGTGGACGGGGAGTTCCCGGCCTGACCAGGGGATGTCCCGCAGGACGTGGCCCAGACAGTGAGGCAGCCGGGTTCGTGGATCGCCTCGAAGCCGAAGTCGTCCGCCTCGGGCATGTTCGCCTTCAGCGGCTCCATGATGCGCTCGATGTCCGCGCGGCGGCGGTCCTCGGTCATGGCGCCAGGATGTCCAGTTCCTGGAGGGCGCCCATGGTGATCTCGCGGGTCAGGTGTTCGGCGCGGGCCGCGTCGCCCGCGCGGACCGCCTCCGCGACCTGAACGTGCAGGGTGACCGCGGCCGGATCGGGGTCCTCGAACATGACCTCGTGGTGGGTGCGGCCCGCGAGGACCTCGGCGACGACGTCGCCGAGGCGGGCGAACATCTCGTTGCCGGAGGCGTTGAGGACGACTCGGTGGAAGGCGACGTCGTGGACGAGGTAGCCCTCAAGTTGGTGGCCGCGGGAGTGGGCGACCATGCCGAGGGCGCACTCGGTGAGTTCGGCGCACTGGTCGGCCGTCGCGTGCTTCGCGGCCAGGCCCGCCGCCACCGGCTCGATCGCCGAGCGCAGCACCGTGAGTGAGCGCAGCTGCTGGGGGCGGTCGGCGCCGGCCAGGCGCCAGCGGATGACCTGGGGGTCGTAGACGTTCCACTCGGCCTTGGGACGGACCGTCACGCCCACGCGGCGGCGGGACTCCACCAGGTGCATGGACTCCAGGACGCGGACCGCCTCGCGCATCACGGAGCGGGAGACGTCGAAGCGCTGCGCCAGTTCGTCCGTGCGCAGAACGCTGCCCGGCGGGTACTCACCCGCCGTGATCGCGGGGCCGAGGGTTTCCAGTACTTGGCCGTGCAGCCCCCGGCCCGTTGTGCTCATGCACTCAGCGTACGGGGCAGATCACGCGATCAAAAAGTCAGACTTATATGTCACAGGGTCTTGAATTAGTCGTACCTAATGAGTTTCAGTGGCGTCGACATCACGTGTCGACGAAGACAGCAGACAGTGAGGCAGCGATGAGTACCCCCCATGTCGTCGTGGTCATGGGCGTCGCGGGCACCGGCAAGACCACCATCGGTCCCCTGCTCGCCGCCCGGCTCGGCGTCCCGTACGCCGAGGGCGACGACTTCCACCCGCAGGCCAACATCGCCAAGATGTCGGCCGGCACCCCGCTCGACGACGACGACAGGTGGCCGTGGCTCGACGCCATCGGCGCCTGGGCGCACGAGCGGGCCGGGCTCGGCGGGGTGGTCAGCTGCTCGGCGCTGAAGCGGTCCTACCGTGACCGGCTGCGGGCCGCCGCGCCCGGCGTCGTGTTCGTGCACCTCACCGGCGACCGATCGCTCATCGAGGACCGGATGACGCACCGGCAGGGGCACTTCATGCCGACCGCGCTGCTGGACTCGCAGTTCGCCACGCTCCAGCCGCTCCAGGCCGACGAGGCCGGAGCCGCCGTGGATGTCGCCGGCAGCCCGGAGGAGATCACCGAACGGGCAGCCAAGGCGCTGAGCGAGCTTCCGGGCTCAGCGGCGTAACACCCCTCGCAACACCCCGCACCACCGCCACCCCCCGCGGCACCATCCCTCCCCCAACCCCCGTACCTGCAAGGGAACCCCCGTGACCAGACTCAGCGTCGAGATGCTGGCAGCGGACACCGTCGAGCCCATCACCTCGGCCGGCCACGCTCAGCTGGGCATCGCCGTCCTGGCGGGCATCGCCGTCATCGTCCTGCTCATCACCCAGTTCAAACTCCACGCGTTCCTGTCGCTGACCCTCGGGTCGCTGGCGCTCGGCGCCATCGCCGGAGCACCGCTCGACAAGGTCATCACCAGCTTCAGCGCCGGACTCGGCACCACGGTGGCCGGCGTCGGCGTGCTGATCGCCCTCGGCGCGATCCTGGGCAAGATGCTCGCCGACTCCGGCGGCGCCGACCAGATCGTCGACACCATCCTCGCCAAGGCGGGCGGCCGTTCGATGCCGTGGGCGATGGTGCTGATCGCCTCGGTGATCGGCCTGCCCCTGTTCTTCGAGGTCGGTGTCGTACTGCTGATCCCCGTCGTCCTCATGGTCGCCAAGCGCGGCAACTACTCGCTGATGCGCATCGGCATCCCGGCCCTCGCCGGCCTCTCCGTCATGCACGGCCTGGTCCCGCCGCACCCCGGCCCGCTGGTCGCGATCGACGCGGTCGGCGCCGACCTGGGCGTCACGCTGGCGCTCGGCGTCCTGATCGCCATCCCGACGGTGATCATCGCCGGTCCGGTGTTCTCGCGGTACGCGGCCCGCTGGGTGGACGTCCCGGCACCGGAGCGCATGCTCCAGGCGCTCGGGGAATCCGGCCAGTCGCCCGAGGAGCGGGCCTCCAAGGAACCGCAGCAGCGCCCCGCCTTCGGGCCGACGCTGCTCACGATCCTCCTGCCCGTCGTCCTGATGCTGTCGAAGGCGCTGGTCGACATCGTGATCGACGACCCCGAGAACACCGTGCAGCGCGTGTTCGACGTCGTCGGCTCCCCGATGATCGCGCTGCTCGCCGCCGTGCTTCTGGGCATCTTCACGCTGCTCAAGCCGGCCGGGTTCGGCAAGGAGCGCATCTCGCCGCTGGTCGAGAAGAGCCTCGCGCCCATCGCGGGCATCCTGCTGATCGTGGGCGCGGGCGGTGGCTTCAAGCAGACCCTGATCGACACCGGTGTGGGTCAGATGGTCCTGGACATCTCCAAGGACTGGTCGATCCCGGCCCTGCTGCTGGCCTGGCTGATCGCGGTGGCGATCCGGCTGGCGACGGGTTCGGCGACGGTGGCCACGGTCTCGGCCGCCGGGCTCGTGGCACCGCTGGCCGCCGAGATGTCGACGACCCACGCGGCCCTGCTGGTCCTCGCCATCGGCGCCGGTTCGCTCTTCTTCAGCCATGTGAACGACGCCGGGTTCTGGCTGGTCAAAGAGTACTTCGGGCTGGACGTCGGCCAGACCATCAAGACCTGGTCGGTGATGGAGACGATCATCTCGGTGGTCGCCGGCGGTCTGGTCCTGCTGCTCTCACTGGTCATTTAGGGGTACGACGATGACGGCTCACCCCCTCTTCGACATCAGCGGCCGCACGGCCCTGGTCACCGGCTCCAGCCGGGGCATCGGCCTGGCGCTCGCCCGCGGTCTTGCGGAGGCCGGCTGCACGGTGGTCCTCAACGGCCGGGACGGCGAACGCCTCACCAAGGCCGCCGCCGAACTGCCCGGTGACGTCCACACGGCCGTGTTCGACGTCACCGACGGACCCTCGGTGGCCGCCGGTATAGCGGATGTCGAGGAGCGGGTGGGCCCGCTGGACATCCTGGTCAACAACGCGGGGATGCAACTGCGCGCCCCGCTCCTGGAGTTCACCGACTCCGACTGGCACCGCATCCTCGACACCAACCTGACCAGCGCGTTCCTGGTGGGCCGTGAGGCGGCCCGGCGGATGACGGAACGCGGCCACGGAAAGATCGTCAACATCTGCTCGCTGCAGAGCGAGGTGGTCCGCCCCGGCATCGCGCCCTACGCCGCGACCAAGGGCGCCCTGAAGATGCTCACCAAGGGCATGTGCGCCGACTGGGGGCCGCACGGCGTCCAGGTCAACGGCCTCGGCCCCGGCTACATCGAGACCGAGCTGACCGGGCCCCTAGTCGCCGACGAGGAGTTCAGCGCCTGGGTGCGCCGCCGCACCCCGGCCGGCCGCTGGGGCCGTACCGAGGACCTGGTGGGCGGGGTGCTGTTCCTCGCCTCCCCGGCCGCGGACTTCGTCAGCGGGCAGGTGCTGTACGTCGACGGCGGCATGACGAGCGTGCTGTGAAGGAGGCCTCGCGGATGCTCGGTTGTGTGATCCACGGTCAGGACGACCTGCGGGTCGAGGAGCTGCCGGTGCCGGTCCCGGGTCCGGGGCAGGCGCTGGTGGCCGTGCGGTACGGCGGGGTCTGCGGCTCCGATCTGCACTACTGGCGGCACGGCGGGGTAGGTGACTTCCGGCTCAGGGAACCGATGCTGCTCGGGCACGAGGTGGTCGGCACGGTCGTGTCGTACGGCTCCCCGGGCGCGTCGGGCCCGGCTGCCGGAACGGCCGTCGCCGTGCACCCGGCCACGCCCTGCGGGGTCTGCCCGGAGTGCGCGGACGGGCGACGCAACGTCTGCCGGGACACCCACTACCTGGGCAGCGCGGCCCGCTTCCCGCATGTCCAGGGCGGGTTCGCCGCACAAGTCGTTGTGCCGGCCGACCAGTTGAGGCCGCTCCCGGCCGGTCTCGAACTGCGCCGGGCTGCGCTCGCCGAGCCGCTGTCCGTCGCGCTGCACGCCGTGCGGCGGGCCGGAGAGGTGGCCGGGAGGCATGTCCTGGTGACCGGTGCCGGGCCCATCGGGTGTCTGGTCGTGGCGGCGGCGAAGGCCGCGGGCGCCGGGCGGGTCACGGTGACGGACCTGCTGCCGACGGCTCTGGAGTACGCGCGCATCGCCGGTGCCGACACCCTCGTACGGGCCGACGATCCGCAGGACGCCGGGTGGCCGTACGAAGTGGACGTGGCGATCGAGGCGTCGGGCGTCGCCGCGGGCCTGGACGCCTGTCTGCGGCTGGTGCGGCGCGGCGGCGTCGTGGTGCAGCTGGGGATGCTGCCGCCGGGGCGGAGTCCGTTCGCGGGGAACCTCGTGGTGAGCCGGGAGATCGAGCTGCGCGGGGCGTTCCGCTTCGACACGGAGTTCGACGCGGCGCTCGAACTGCTCGCGGCCCAGGCATCGTTCGACGGGCTGGTCAGCGCGGTGATGCCGGTGCGGGAGGCCGAGGCGGCGTTCGCGCTGGCGGCGGACCGGAGCGAAGCGTGCAAGGTGCTGCTGGACTTCGGAGGGCCGGACTCCGCGGCGCCGGGTGTCTGAACTCGCAGGGACGATCATCTGAAGCGGCTTCCCCGAGACCGCCTTCGGCCTGATGATGAGGTGACCCTCGGCGGCTGCCTCAGTCGTCGGGGGCGAGGACTTCGGGGGGCGTGATGGCGGTTTCCCTCGGGATGCGTATCTCGGGGCTGCTCGTCGTGGGGGCGGTGGCGGTGGCCGCCGCGGCCTTCACGAGTGACGGGGGTGGACTTGCGGACGGCAGGGGTGGCCGGGGCACGATCGTCACGTCCGGACCCTCGGCCGGTCCCCGCGAGGTGCCGAACGGCCCGCCGGGCTGGGCCACTCCCCCGTTGCGGCAGTCACCCGAAGGTCATGCGGGCCCGCCGGCGGTGACGGCCACGCCCAGCCCTTCCCGGGGCGGCGCGCGGAAGGAGACGCCGAGGCCCGCGCCCAGCCCCTCCATGAGCCCCAAACTCCTCGAAGTCCCCGGCTGGCTGCCGCCCGGCCCCGACTCGCCGGACACCGACGGCACTCCGGACCAGGCGAGCGTGTACGACCTCCTCCACGATCCCGGCGAGTGCCGGGCCGCCCTGAGCGTGATCCCCCGGACCACGACCGACGCCGAGTGGACGCTGCTGCGCGGGCTGGCCACCGCCTGTCTTGCCGTACAGGGCGAGGGCGGCAGCTGGAAGCAGACGGTCCGGGAGCATGCCGCCCTGGCGGACGCGGCCGACACCTGCAAGGGCCGTGCCGCGTACGCCGTCCTGGAAGGTCTGCTCGACTTCCATCGGCGGCATCCCGAGTCCACCGTGCGACTGAAGCCGTCGACGAGCGGGCCCCCGGCGTGCAGCTACCGGATCGCCGGCGTGGACACGGGCGGCGACGGCGAGGCCCGGCCCGGCGAGACGATCGGGATCGAGCTGGCGGACGCCTACTTCGACCCCGCGGAGCTACTGCGGGACGCAGACGTGACCATCGGCGAACAGCAGGTGCCCGGGGTGCCCGTCCTGAAGTCGGAGTCCGGCGACCGGCTCGTGCTGTCAGTGGTCGTACCAGCGCTGGAGGCAGGCCCGGCCGACGTGACCGTCCGGCACGCGGGCATCGAGGTCCGCCTGCCGATCGCGTTCACTGTCACCGCGCCGGACGTGGTACTGGAGCCGACCCCGGGCTCAGACGCAAGCGCTCCTGCCGAAGTCACCTACGGTCCGCCAACAACCCATGCCGCCCCACCGGCGGAGCGCACCGTCACGGACGCCACAACGAATGCTCCCGCTCCGCCCACTCCCGGCTGACCGACCCCGTCCGCATCCCCCGCCGCGCCTCCGGATCGGCCAGCGCCATGCCTATATGACCGGCGAGGACGATCCCGATGGTGAGGGCCAGCCAGTCATGGACGAAGGTGGCACTCGTGCGCCACACCAGCGGCGTCAGATGAGTGAACCACATGATCAGCCCGGTGCCGAGCATCACCAGCGTCGCCCCGGCGATCCAGGCCGCGTAGATCTTCTGCCCGGCGTTGAACTTGCCAGCAGGCCGGGACGCGGCCCCCTTGTCACGGCGAAACGCGGCGCGCAGCCACACGCGGTCGTGCGGGCCGAAGCGGTTGAGGAAGCCGAGGTCGGCGCGGAACAGGCGGGAGGCCAGGCCCGCGAGGACCGGGGCGGGCAGGGCGAGGCCGGCCCACTCGTGGATACGGACCACCAGCTCGCGGCGGCCGACGAGTTCGGCGAGCTGCGGGACGTACAGACAGGCCGCGGTCACCACGCACACGCCCATCAGCGCGGCCGTGGTGCGGTGCACCCAGCGGGAGGCGGGCCCGAAGCGCCGGACGCCGGTGGCCCTGCCGGGGGCGTCAAGTCGTAGGCTCATCGTCGCGTCCGTTCGAGCGGCCGACCCAGGCGTCGATGTCGTAGCCCCGTTCCTCCCAGTAGCCCGGCTGCACGTCCTTGGTGACGGTGATGCCGGAGAGCCACTTGGCGGACTTGTAGAAGTACATGGGCGCCACGTAGAGGCGGGCGGGGCCGCCGTGGGCGTGGCTGAGGTCCTTGTCCTGCATGCGCAGGGCGACCAGGACGTCCGCGCGGCGGGCCTGGTCGAGGGTGAGGCTCTCGGAATAGGCCCCGTCGAAGCAGGTGAAGCGCACCGCCCCGGCCCCCTCGCGCACTCCGGCGGCGTCCAGCAGCCGGGACAGGCGGACCCCTTCGAAGGGGGTGCCGGGCACCCGCCAGCCGGTGACGCACTGGACGTCGCGCACCATCCGGGTCTGCGGCAGGGCGCGCAGCTCGGCCAGGGTGTAGGTGCCGGGATGCTCGACGAGGCCGTCGATGGTGAGGCGGTAGGTCTCGGCGTTCTTGCGGGGGACGGAGGAGGTGACCGAGTAGTAGCGGAAGCCGCCGCCGTTGGGGAGCAGGCCGGTCAGGCCGGTGGGGTCCTTGTCGGACGCGCCTGCGAGGAAGGACTCCAGGCCGCGCTGGAGGGTGGGCGCGGTGACCACGCCGAGGGCGCCCAGGCCGAGGGTGCCGAGGAGGACGCGGCGGCCGATGGGTTTGCCCCGCTGCTCTTCGGGTTGTTCGGAGTTCACGTACTTATCGAACACCCGCGTCCCCCCGCCGGGCCAGGGAACGCGGGTGCCCGTCAGATTTCCGTAACCACCTCTCAACCGGCTCTCGTCAATCGCCGCGGGCGGCCTTCTCCAGCTGGAACGCCTCGTTGCCCAGCCCGATGCGGGCGTGGGTCTCGGGGGCACGGGAGCGCAGGAGCAGGCCCTGGGCGACGCCGACGGCCAGGGCGAGGGCGATGACGGCGGGCAGGGCCCAGCCGAGGGCCGAGCCGGGGCCCGCGCCGATCAGGACGTCGAAGTCCTTGACGGTCCAGACGACGATGAACAGCAGGGCGAGAACGGCGAGACCGGAGGCGGCCAGCCGCCAGAACTGGGCGGCCGCCGCGCCCCGGCGCAGGAAGAAGACGATCACCGAGACCGAGGCGGCGGCCATCAGGGCGGTGACGCCGAGCGCGCCGAGGCTGCCCATCCAGGTGAACAGGTGCAGAACCGGTGCGGTCGGGTCGCCGGTCGGCTTGTCGTCGGCGAGCGCGAACGCGGCGACGACCACCAGGGAGATCCCGGTCTGGAGCAGCGATCCGGTGCCGGGGGCGCCGCTCGCGCCGCTGGTCCGGCCGAAGGCGGACGGCAGCAGGCCCTCGCGGCCCATGGCGAAGGCGTAGCGGGCGACGACGTTGTGGAAGCTGAGCATCGCCGCGAACATGCCGGTCACGAAGAGCACGTGCAGGACGTCGGTGAAGCCGGTGCCGAGCAGGTCCTCGGTGAGGAAGAACAGCAGTCCGGCGCTCTGTTCCTGCGCGGTGCCGACGATGGCCGAGGGGCCCGCGGCGACGGTGTAGGCCCAGCAGGTGATCGTGTAGAAGACGGCGATGCCGCCGATGGCCAGGTACATCACGCGGGGCACGAGGAGGTGCGGGCGGCTGGTCTCCTCGGCGTAGACGGGGGCCTGCTCGAAGCCGAGGAAGGCGGCGACGCAGAAGCAGAGGGCGGTGCCTATACCCGCGCCGGTGAGGGTGTCCGGGTTGAAGGCGTGCAGGGACAGGCCTTCCTTGCCGGGGTCGCCGAGCGCGGCGACGTCGAAGATGACCACGAGGGCGACCTCGATGAGCAGCAGTACGCCGAGGACGCGGGCGTTGAGGTCGATCTTCAGCCAGCCGAGGCCGCCGACCAGGAGCACGGCCAGCAGCGCCGGTATCCACCAGGCGAGCTCGATGTCGAGGTAGGTGGCGAACAGCCCGGAGACCTCGAAGCCGAAGATGCCGTAGATGCCGACCTGGAGGGCGTTGTAGGCGACGAGCGCGACCATCGCGGCGCCCGCGCCGGCGGTGCCGCCGAGGCCGCGGGAGATGTACGCGTAGAAGGCGCCGGCGTTGTGGACGTGCCGGCTCATCTCGGCGTATCCGACGCTGAAGAGCGCGAGGACGAGGCCGAGGATCACGAAGAGCAGCGGCTGGCCGAGGACACCCATCACCCCGAAAGTCGTGGGCATGACACCCGCGACGACCATGAGGGGTGCCGTGGCGGCGAGCACGGACAGCAGCAGGCCCGTCGTGCCCAGCCGGTCGGCGCGCAGGGCGCGGTCCTGTCCCTTGAACGTACTGATGCCGCCACTTCCTGTGGAGGCTCTGCTCGTGCTGGAACTGCCCGTGGTCATCGGGGACCGTCCTTGGGTCGACTGCGGTTGGGGGCGTTACGCCGTGCCGAGCGCGGTGTCGCGTGCGGCGCGGAAGGCGGGGTAGGGGTCGCGGTCCGGGTACGACCACGGCGACGGGGTGGCGTGCTCGCCGATGCGGTGGAACAGGGCGGCGGCCTCGGCGCCGCGGCCCTCGCAGACCTTGGCGTGGGCGAGGTAGTTCAGGTCGATCAGCCGGCGCGGATGGCCCTCCTGCTCCCACTCCAGCCACCAGTCGAAGGCGGCCCGCATCACCTGCCGGGCCCGGCGGCCGGACCAGTGTCCGGAGGCGGCCGCGTCGCCGGGCTCGTGTCCGGATCCGGCGAGAACGCGGTAGCGCTCAGCGTGGGCGACGACCGGGAGGACGGCGAGCGGGGAGTCGGCGGGGGCGTGCTCGGCGGCCTCGTTGGCGAAGTCGTAGACCTCGTGGAGCGGGTCGGCGCCCGATCCGGTCCGGCGCTCGGCGAGGCGGGCGACCATCAGGTGGTGGGCATGGTGGTGGTCGGCGTACCGGGCACGGACCTCGGCGAAGTGGCGGCGCACCGCCTCCTCGGCACCCAGGGCGCTCTCCAGCATGAGCAGGCCGAGCCAGGGGGTGGGGTCGGCGGGCGCCATGGCGGCCGCGGCGTGGCAGGACTCGCGGGCGCGGACCGGCTTCTCCTTGCCCCGCAGGGCGCGCTGGACCTGGGCGAGGGCGAGCAGGACGGCGGCGTCGGCGGAGTCGGGTTCGGCGAGCAGCCAGTCACGGGTCCAGGGGGCGCAGTACGGCTCCTGGGCGAGGACGGTGACGCGGTGCCCTCTGCGGTCCCAGTCGTCGCCGGTCCGGGCGAGCAGCGAGCGGGCCGTCTGCCATCTGCCCTGCGCGAGAGCGGTACGGGCGGCGGCGAGCTCGGTGTCGTCGAGGGCCGCGTCGAAGGCGTGGGATGCGCGCTTGCGGCCGCGGCCGAGGGGTGGCGGAGGTGGGGGCACCGTTTTGGGTTCTGTCGGGGGGTGAATGTGGACTGTCATCAACCGATCACGCACAGCAAATCCGCAGCCAACGGTTCGCGTCAAGGGCGGTCGACTCGTTACACGCGTCAACTCCTGTTACATGTGGGATTGATGTGACGCGCAGCCAGCCCGTAATGCCGGAATTGTTCGATTGGTGTGGCGTACGTCATAGCGTCGGCGTCGCGGGCACCGCAGGATTGCGGGACGCGCTCGCCGGGCCTAAGGCCGCTACAGTCGGCCCTTACGCACCCCGTCCGCCCGGCAGGATGATCGAGGTACGCAGCGTGTCGCTCCAGATCCTGATACTCGCCGTCAGCGCCGCGTGCTGTCTCGGCTTCGGCTTCGTGCTCCAGCAGAACGCCGCGCAGAAGGCGCCACTGAGCGACTTCCTCTCCCCCCGGATCCTGCTCGACCTGATGAAGGTGCCCCGCTGGCTGGGCGGCATCGGACTCATGGTGGTCGGCATGGCCCTGGGCGCGATGGCGCTGGGCCAGGGTGAGATCTCCCTGGTGGAGCCTCTGCTGGCGACCAACCTGCTGTTCGCGCTCGCGCTCTCCCGCCGCCAGACCAAGCAGCCACTGGGCCGCCAGGGCTGGACGGGTCTCGCCCTGCTCGCGGGCGGTGTGACGGCGTTCATCGTGGCGGGCCAGCCGCACGGCGGAACGGCGCCCAGCGGGCCCTTCCGGCAGTGGCTGATCATCGGCGTCATGGTCGGGGTGGCCCTGCTGCTGACGGCCTACGCCAAGCGCTCGCGGCTCAGCGCCGGGCCTGCGCTGCTGGCCACCGCCGCCGGTCTGCTGTACGGCGTGCAGGACGCCCTGACGCGGGTGACGGGCCAGCGTTTCGCCGAGGGCGGCATGGCCGAGGTCCTGACCAGCTGGCAGCCCTACGCCGTGGTCGCGCTCGGCCTCACCGGCCTGATCCTCGTCCAGAGCGCCTTCGAAACGGCCTCCCTGCGCATGTCGCTCCCGGCCCTCACCGCGGCCCAGCCGCTGGCCGGCATCCTCTGCGGCGTCGGCTTCCTCGGCGACCGCCTGCGCGCCGACTCGGGCGCCCTGGCCTGGGAGGCCGCGGGCCTCGCCGGGATCGTGGTCGGCATCATCCTCCTCGGCACGCATTCCGCGATGCCCTGCGGGGCGGTACAGCCGAAGCGGACGGCCGCGGCGGTCGCGACGACCTGATCGCGGCGACGCCCCGGGTGTCTTCGCCCCCGCCGCCCTGCCCGTCCCATCCCCAAGGGCTCCGCCCCTTCGACCCCGACCGTCCTTCGGGTGCGGGCGAGCGGGGGCTGGTCGCGCGGTTCCCCGCGCTCCTTCAGGTCCTTGCAGTCCCCAGGGACAGGACGGGTAGGGGCGGTGGGAGCGATGCCGTCCTGATTGGATGGCCCCATGAGTTCCGCTGACGAGATCCTCGACATCGTCGACGAGCAGGACCGGGTCGTCGGGCAGTCGCCGCGCGGTGAGGCCTATGCCAAGGGGCTGCGCCATCGCTGTGTGTTCATTGAGGCCCGGGACGCGCAGGGACGCCTCTTCGTACATCGCCGTACGCCGACGAAGCTGGTGTTCCCGTCGCGGTACGACATGTTCGTCGGCGGAGTGGTCGGCGCGGGCGAGTCGTACGAGGACGCCGCGCTGCGCGAGGCCGAGGAGGAACTCGGCGTGAGCGGGCTGCCGCGGCCCTCGTTCCTGTTCAAGTTCCTCTACGACGACGGCGCCGGGCAGACCTGGTGGTCGGCGGTGTACGAGGTGCGCTGCGAACTGCCGGTGAGCCCGCAGGTGGAGGAGGTCGCCTGGCACGACTTCCTGCCGGAGGCCGAGGTGGAGCGGCGGCTGACGCAGTGGGCCTGGGTGCCGGACGGGCTGGCGGCGTACGAGCGGCTCCGGGCCTATCGGACGACGGCCGGCTGATCCGCCCGGGAACGGCCCGCGAGCGCGTCGGCGAGAGCCCGCTCCTGGTCGGGCGGTGATGCCGAGGGCGGCAGGCACCGTGCGCGGGCTGTACTGCCCGTCGCACAGCGCCAGCGGGCTGCCGGGCCCCCAACCGTAGCGGGCGGCACTGACACGCCCCTCGGTCGCCGCCCGGATAGGGTCGTGCATGTGATCGAGTACGTACGAAACGTCCGGCTGTGGTTCGCGCCGCAGGGAGTCCGGCAGGAGGGCGGCACCCCCGACTACCGCTTCTCACTGGCGAACGAGCGCACCTTCCTGGCCTGGCTGCGTACCGCGCTCGCCCTCATCGGCGGCGGCTTCGCGGTGGACCAGTTCCTGCCGGACCTGCGCTGGGGCTGGCGGGTCGGGCTCGCGCTCGCGCTGCTCGCGGCGGGCGTGCTGTGTTCGCTGCGCGCGGTCAACCACTGGGTGCGCTGCGAGCGGGCGATGCGCCGGGGCGAGGATCTGCCGGTGTCGCGGTTCCCGGCGATGCTGAGCCTCGTGGTCGCGGTCGTCGCCGTCGCGATGGTCGTCGTCGTCCTCGTCGGGTGGGAGGGGTGAGCGCGGGGGCGGCCGCGGAACCGGTACGGGATCCGGGACTGCAGCCCGAGCGGACGCGCCTCGCGTGGCGCCGTACGACGCTGTCCGGCGCGGTGGCCGCCGTACTCGCCGTGAAGACCGCGCTGCAGGGCAGCGTCTCGGTGGCCGGGATCGTCGCGTGCGCCCTGTGCTGCGGGCTGTGGCTGGCCTTCGTGGCCCTCGCCCACCGCCGCATCCACGCCCTGGCCTCGTCACCCGAACCCTCGCCCCTGACCCCCCGGTATGCCACGGCCACGGTCCTGCTCACGGTGGCCCTGGCGGTGTGCGGAGCGGCCCTGGTCCTCTGAGACCTCTCCAGGGCCTTTCCCGAGGGCTTTCGAAGAACCACGCGCTCTGGTCCGGCTCCTGCCACAACCCTTCCGGTGCCACCGGCTCCTCCTCCGTCTCCCAGTCCACCGTGACCACGATCTTGCCGCGGGTGCGGCCCTCCTGGTTGAGCCGGTGGGCGTCCGCCGTTCGTTCCAGCGGGAACGTCTCCGAGACGTGCACGGTCACCACGCCCTCCTCCGCGAGTTCGGAGAGCCGGAGCAGGTCCGTCGCGTCGGGGCGGACGAAGTAGTAGCGGCCGCCGTAGTCGAAGACATCCGGGTCGGCGATCGAGACCAGGCGGCCCTCGGGGGCGAGGAGGTCGGGCGAGGCCTTCAGCGCGCCGCCGCCGACCGTGTCGAACGCGGCGTCCACACCCTCGGGCGCGAGACCGCGCACCCGTTCGGTCAGGCCGTCGCCGTACTCGACGGGTTCGCCGCCGAGGCCGCGGACGAAGTCGTGGTTGTGCGGGCTCGCCGTGCCGATCACCCGGGCACCCAGATGGTGGGCGAGCTGGACGGCGATCGAGCCCACGCCGCCGGCCGCCGCGTGCACGAGGACGGTCTCGCCGCGCCGCACGTCGAGGACCTTGGTCAGCACCTGATACGCCGTCAGCCCGACCAGGGGCAGTCCGGCCGCCTGCTCCCAGGTGAGGTTGCGGGGCTTGCGCGCGAGGGTGCGCAGGGGGGCGGCGACGTACTCGGCGAAGGTGCCGTGGGAGAGCAGGTCCTCGCGTACGTAGCCGATGACCTCGTCGCCGACGCCGAACTCGGTGACGGACACGCCCGGTTGGACCACGACCCCGGAGACGTCCCAGCCCGGCACCACCGGGAAGGCCGGCTCCAGCAGCCGGTCCATGTGGCCCTCGCGGCACTTCCAGTCGACCGGGTTGACGGCCGCCGCCCGCACCTTGACCAGCACGGAGTCGGGGCCGACGCGCGGCTCGCGCAGCTCTCCGTATGCGAGCACCTCGGGCCCGCCGTAGCGTGTGTAGCTGATCCCCTTCATGGGTTCGACCCTCCGGCGTGGCAGGACGCCACGCAAGCCGAATGACCCGATATGCGGCGTTCGCGTGGCAGCCTGTCCGACGTCACGACCCCCGCCTCCGAAGGTGAGCACGATGACCACCCTGCACGCGGAACACCCCTCTCACACCCACACCCACGGTCCGGACTGCGGGCACACCGCGGTGCCGCACGGCGACCACACCGACTACGCGCACGACGGCCACCTGCACCGCGAGCACAGCGGGCACTGGGACGAGTGCGAGGCGAACGGGCACGTCGCACACGAGGGCCACACCCATCAGCACGGCGCCGACTGCGGACACGAGAGCGTCCTGCACGGCGACCACGTCGACTATCTCCACGACGGCCACCGGCACGCCGCCCACGAGGGCCACTGGGACGACCACTGAGGCCACCGCCAGACCACCGGTGCACTGGCCGGGAAAACCCCATCGACAGCTCCCCGACGCACCGCGCGGGGAGCTGTCGGCCTATCGTGGCCCCGATCACGTTCGGCTCGCCCACTGGACTACATACCGACTGGTCGGCATCATAAGTCAGGTCCCGTTCACCTGCCTTCCAGGAGCGATGTATGAGCCCCGACCATCCGCCCGGTCTCGATCTCGACCGGCTGCGCGGCCTGCTCGAGCGCGAGCGGCCCGGTCTGGCGCAGGGTCCGCTGACCGGCCGGCTGATCGAGGGCGGACGGTCGAACCTCACCTACGCGGTCTCCGACGGCACCTCGAAGTGGGTCGTACGCCGCCCTCCGCTCGGCCATGTCCTCGCCACGGCGCACGACATGAAACGCGAGCACCGGGTCATCAGCGCACTGCACCCGACCAACGTGCCGGTGCCGCGGCCGGTGCTTTTGTGCGAGGACGAGGAGGTGCTCGGGGCGCCGTTCTACGTCATGGAGTTCGTCGAGGGCACCCCGTACCGCACGGCCGACCAGCTCGTCCCGCTCGGCCCCGAGCGCACCCGGGGCGCGGTGCTGTCGCTGGTGGACACCCTCGTCGAACTGCACGCCGTGGACCCGGCGGCGGTGGGGCTCGCGGACTTCGGCCG
Organism: Streptomyces sp. NPDC028907; assembly: GCF_055564995.1. Taxonomy (NCBI): domain Bacteria; kingdom Bacillati; phylum Actinomycetota; class Actinomycetes; order Kitasatosporales; family Streptomycetaceae; genus Streptomyces; species Streptomyces sp. NPDC028907. The sequence continues at coordinate 130,793 of NZ_JBVHVE010000007.1, read as the reverse complement.
GCCCGAGGGCTTCCTGGACCGGCAACTGCGCCGCTGGGGCAAGCAGTTGGACGCCTCCCGCAATCGTGAGCTGGCCGGCATCGACGAGCTCCACGCGACGCTCGGCCGCCGGCTGCCCGCCTCCCCCACCGCGACCGTGGTGCACGGCGACTACCGGCTCGACAACGTCCTGATCGGTGCGGACGACACGATCAAGGCGATCCTCGACTGGGAGATGTCCACGCTCGGCGACCCGCTGACCGACCTGGGTCTGCTGGTGATGTACAGCATGCCGCTGGGCATGCCCGACTCACCCGTCTCCACCACGGCCGAGGCCCCGGGTCACCCGGAACCGGCCGAACTGATCGAGCGGTACGCCGCGCGCTCGGGGCGCGACGTCTCCGCGGTCTCCTGGTACACGGCGTTCGCCTGGTTCAAGCTCGCCGTGATCCTGGAGGGCATCCACTACCGCTACACGCTGGGCCAGACGGTCGGCCGCGGCTTCGACCGCATCGGCGACCTGGTCCCCGTCTTCATCCAGCACGGCCTCACCACCCTTCAGGAAGGCTGATCCGCCATGGACTTCGCGTTCGACGCGCGCACCGAGGAACTGCGCGCCAAGCTGCTCGCCTTCATGGACGAGTACGTCTATCCGGCGGAGGCGGTGGCCGAGGAGCAGCGGGCCGCGCTGGCGTCCCCGTGGGACACCCCGGCCGTGGTCGAGGAGCTCAAGGCCGAGGCACGCCGGCAGGGCCTGTGGAACCTCTTCCTCCCCGACGCCGAGTACGGAGCCGGACTCACCAACCTCCAGTACGCCCCGCTCGCCGAGATCACCGGCCGCTCCCCGCAGCTCGCGCCCACCGCGACGAACTGCGCGGCGCCGGACACCGGGAACATGGAGGTGCTGTACCAGTTCGCCGACGAGCAGCAGAAGAAGCAGTGGCTGGAGCCGTTGCTGGCCGGTGAGATCCGCTCGGCGTTCGCGATGACCGAGCCGGAGGTGGCCTCGTCCGACGCCACCAACATCACGACGCTGATCGAGCGGGACGGCGACGACTACGTCGTCACGGGCCGCAAGTGGTACATCTCCGGGGCGATGAACCCGGACTGCAAGATCTTCATCGTGATGGGCAAGACGGACCCCGGCGGGGACGACATCCGCCGCCAGCAGTCCATGATCCTGGTCCCCCGTGACACCCCGGGCGTCACGGTGAGGCGCGCGATGCAGGTCTTCGGCTACGAGGACCACTACCACGGCGGCCACGCCGAGGTGATCTTCGACCACGCGCGCGTGCCCGTGGCCAACCTCATCGGCGAGGAAGGCGGCGGCTTCGCCATCGCCCAGGCGCGGCTCGGTCCCGGTCGTATCCACCACTGCATGCGGCTGATCGGCATGGCCGAGCGGGCGATCGAGCTGATGTGCCGGCGGGCGGTGTCCCGTACGGCGTTCGGGAAGGCGCTGGCCCAGCAGGGAGTCGTGCACAACTGGATCGCCGACGCGCGGGTGACGGTCGAGCAGCTGCGGCTGCTGGTCCTCAAGACGGCCTGGCTGATGGACACCGTGGGCAACAAGGGCGCCCACACCGAGATCCAGGCCATCAAAATCGCTACGCCGCGTGCGGTGGTCGACATCATCGACCGGGCGATCCAGCTGCACGGTGCGGGGGGTGTCAGCCAGGACTTCCCATTGGCGGAGCTGTACGCCGGGGCGCGGACGCTGATGATCGCGGACGGTCCGGACGAGGTGCATCAGCGGTCGCTGGCCCGGCGGGAACTGAAGAAGTACATGTGACGCCGGGGGCGCCGGGGGAAGTGTCTCGCCCCCGCCGCCCCTACCCGTCCCATCCTTCTGGGGCTCCGCCCCAGACCCCGCTCCTCAAACGCCGGAGGGGCTGGATTATTCAGCCCGTCCGGCGTTTGAGGACGAGGCCCGCAGGGCCGAAGCGGGGGTCTGGGGGCGGCAGCCCCCAGGTATGGGACGGGTAGGGGCGGCGGGGGCGCTGATCCCGGCTCAGGGGCGGAGAGCCCGTAGCAGCAGGTCGGCCAGGTGGTCGGCGACCTGCTGGGGCGTGAGGGGGCCGTCCGGGCGGTACCAGGTGGACAGGTGGTGGACGGAGCCGAAGTGGTAGTCGACCACCAGGTCGGCCGGGGTCGCCTTGGAGAAGACGCCCGCCTCCTGGCCCTCCTCGATCAGCGCGCGGAAGCGTTCGTGGTACCGCCGGCGCTCGGCCCGCACTTGTTTGTTCTTCTCGGGGCTCAGGTGATGCATCGAACGGAAGAAGATCATCGCGTCGTCGAGGTTCTCGATGGTCGTCACGACCACGTCCGCCGCCGCGCCCCGAAGCCGCTTCTCGATCGGCTCGTCGGCGTCCGCGAAGGCGTCCAGCCGCTCCTGCTGAACACGCAGCACGCGCGCGTACACCTCATGCAGAAGGTCGTCCTTGGAACCGAAGTAGTGGTACAGCGCCCCCTTGGTGACGCCGGCCGCCTCCACGATCTCCTGCACCGAGGTGCGGTCGTAGCCACGCTCGGCGAAGAGCCGGGTGGCGGCGGCGAGCAGCCGCTGCGGGACGGGCGTACCGTCTCCGTCCGTCGTCCTGGCCACTGTGCCGCCACCTGCCCTTCCGAGATGTCCGCTGCTGTCTAACCCTCGTTCACACGGGAACGGAGCTCCCGTCGGAGGATCTTGCCACTTGCCGTCTTCGGCAGGTCGGGCAGGATCTCCACCTGACGCGGATATTTGTAGGCGGCCAGTCTCTCCCTGCAGTACTCGGCGAGTGCGCCGGGGTCGGTTTCCGCACCCGGACGGAGGCTGATGTACGCCTTGACGGTCTCCCCGCGGTACCCGTCGGGCACCCCGACGACGGCGGCCTCGCGCACCGCCGGGTGGGTGTAGAGCACGTCCTCGACCTCGCGCGGCCAGACCTTGAAGCCGGACGCGTTGATCATGTCCTTCTTGCGGTCGACGACGTACAGCCAGCCCTCGGCGTCCATGAAGCCGATGTCCCCGGTGCGCAGTTCGCCGTCGGGGAAGGTCTCGGCGGTGGCGTCGGGGCGCCGCCAGTAACCGGGGACGACCTGCGGGCCTCGGACGAGGATCTCGCCCTGTTCGCCGAAGGGGACCTCATGGCCCTGGTCGTCGACGATCCGGACGACCGTCTCGGGACCGGGCAGACCGACGGCCAGCGTGCCGGAGACCGGGTCGACGGGCGCCTCCAGGCCGGGCGGGACGGAGGCACAGGGGGCGGTGCACTCCGTCAGGCCGTACCCGTTGCGGATGTACGGACCGAAGCCGGCCCGGAACTTCTCCACCAGGGCGGGCGGCAGCGGGGCGCCGCCGGAGGAGATCATCCGGAAGGAGGCGAAGTGGTCGCGGGTGACGGCCGGGTGGGCGGCGAGCGCCATGAAGGCCGTCGACGGGCCGACGGTGTAGTGCGGGCCGTGCTCGGCGAAGGCGTCGAGCACGACACCCGCCTCGAAGCGGTACGCCAGTACCAGCGTGCCCGCGCTGTCCAGGCAGGCGCCGAGCTGGCAGACCATCCCGGTGATGTGGAAGAGGGGCGCGAGCGCGAAGTAGACGGGCGCCTCGGGCAGTTCAAGACCGGTCCGCTGGCGCTCGGCGTTGTACATGATGTTGCCGTGCGTGTTGGTTGCGCCCTTGGGGGTGCCGCTGGTGCCCGAGGTGTAGCTGATCAGCGCGATGTCGGACGGCCCGAGGTCACGGCCCCGCGGCGCCTTGTGGCCGGCGCGGGAGACGGCCGTCAGGTCGTCGGCGTCGTCGGCCTGCGCGAGCCGTTCGAAGGACAGTACGCGCGCGTCGTTGCGCGTCTGGAAATCCAACTCGCATCCGGTGAGCGTGATCCGCACCGGCGAGTCCGCCGCCGTCTCGCGCAGATACGACTCCCAGGCCCGGTCGGAGCAGATCAGCGCGGCCACCTCACCGTCCCGCAGGACATGGCCCACCTCCCCCGACTTGTACATCGGGTTGACGGGCACGACGACCGCCCCCGCCTTCCAGGCGCCCAGCAGGGCGAGCACGAAGTGCGGGGAGTTCTGGAGCAGGATCGCCACCCGGTCGCCGCGCTCCAGGCCGCGGGCGGCGAGGTGCCCGGCGACGGAGTCGCTGAGCTCGTCGGCCTCGCGGTAGGTCAGGCGGCCGTCGAAGTAGGCGAGGAAGGTGCGGTCCGGGGTCTCGGCGACCACCCGGCGCAGGGCGTGCACGAGGGTGTGGGCCGGGTCTATCGGGGCGCGCTGGGCGTCGGACAGCAGGGCCAGCCAGGGCTTGGCCGCGTACCGGGAGGCGGAGGCGTCGGTCATCGGGCCTCCTCCCACTTCCGCTGGATGTGGTTCATACCGGCCAGCCAGCGGTCGGGCGTGGCGGCCCGCGCCTCGTAGAACCCGGCGACCTCGGGGTGCGGCAGGATCAGGAAACGGTCCTCCGCCATGCCCTTGAACAGCGCGTCCGCGACGTCCTCCGGCGCGACCGCGGTGGGCTTCAGCACCAGGTCCCCCGCGCTGCCGGTGGCGTCCAGCATGTCGGTGCGCACACCCTGCGGACAGATGGCGTGGACCTTCACGCCACGGTGCCGGTACGTCAGCGACAGGTACTCGGCGAAGGCGTAGGCGCCGTGCTTGGTGACCGCGTAGGGCGCGGCGCCGATCATGGTGAGCAGTCCGGCGGCCGAGACGGTGGAGACGAACCGCCCGCTGCCGCGCTCCAGCCAGTCCGGGAGCAGCGCGTTGGCCGCACGCACGTGTGCCATGACGTTGACGTCCCAGGACAGCGACCAGGACTTCTCGTCGACCGCCTGCCCCGGCTCCGCGCACCCGAAGGCGACGCCGGCGTTGGCACAGTAGACGTCGACGGTGCCGCCGAGCGCGTCCCGGGCCTCGGAGACGATCGAGGAGGCGTCACCGGGCACGGCGATGCCACCGATCTCGTCGGCGACGGCAGCCGCCTTCACACCGTCCAGGTCATTGACGACCACCCGGGCCCCTTCGGCGGCGAACCGACGCGCAAGCGCCGCCCCGATACCGCCCCCGGCCCCCGTGACGACCACTCCAGCACCCTGAACGGCTTCCACCATCGGCTCCTTCGACTACGGCTCTGCGGAGATGGCCAGACTAACCGGTCGGTATGTAACTGGGAAGGGGGACCGCATCGCCGCCAGAGGCGCGGGACTGTGTACATATGCGGCCCGCCGCGGGGCGCGACAAGCCACGACGTACCGGCACCTTCCCCACAACCTGCGGCAGCAATACCGTGCCCCTCATGCGCCTATCCAGACGAGCTCTCCTCGCAGCGACAACGGCAGCAACAACCCTCTCCGCAGCCCCCTCCGCCGCCGCCACTGAGCGCCGCAGGCACCTGTGCACCGGCTTCGAGAACCTCGCCGCGAACGCCTACACCCAGCTGAGCGGGGACCGCGTCGGGATCGTCACCAACCCCACCGGCGTCACCAGAGACGTCCGCCACATCGTCGACGTCATGCACGCCGACGACCGCGTCGACCTGATCGCCGTCTTCGGCCCCGAACACGGCTTCCGGGGCACCGCCCAGGCCGGCGGCTCGGAAGGACGCTACGACGACCCGGCGACCGGCCTCCCGGTCTACGACACGTATCTCAAGAGCGGTCAGCCCCTCGCCGACATCTTCACCGCTTCCGGCGTCGACACGATCGTCTTCGACATCCAGGACGTGGGCGCCCGCTTCTACACCTACATCTGGACCCTCTACGACTGCATGGACGCCGCCCGACTCGCCGGCAAGCGCTTCGTCGTGCTGGACCGGCCGAACCCGGTGACCGGACGGTCGGCCCGAGGCCCGGTCCTGCACAAGGAGTTCGCCACCTTCGTCGGCCGTGAGCCCATCTCGCAGGCGCACGGTATGACGGTCGCCGAGCTGGCGCGGCTGTTCAACGGGGAGTTCCTCACCGCGCCGGTGCCGCTGGAGACCGTACGGATGACGGGCTGGCGCCGGTCCGACTTCTACGACGCCTCGGACCTGCCGTGGGTGCCGCCGAGCCCCAACATGCCGACCCCGGACACCGCCCTCGTCTACTCGGGCACCTGCCTCTTCGAGGGCACGAACCTCTCGGAGGGCCGTGGCACCACCCGGCCCTTCGAGCTGCTGGGCGCCGAGGGCATCGACGGCCGCTGGGCCGCGGCCGCGAACGAACTCGGCCTGCCCGGCGTGCGCTTCAGGGAGGCGTACTTCGCGCCGACCTTCTCGAAGTTCCAGGGCAGGACCATCGGCGGCGTGCAGATCCACGTGCGCGATCGTGCCGCGTACGACCCCGTCCGCACCGGGATCGGCCTGCTCGTGACCGCCAAGAGGGTCTGGAGCGGGTTCGGTTGGCGGCCCGACAACTGGATCGACAAGCTCACCGGCTCCACCCGGGTGCGCACGATGATCGACGCGGGCGCGGGCACCGACGACGTGGTGGCGGGCTGGCAGCGGGAGTTGGCGGCGTTCCGGCGGATGCGCGAGGAGTACCTGCTGTACAAATGAGCGCCCTCACCGAGTGCCTCTGATGGGTGACGACGTATGGCCAATCCCGCCCGCCAGCAGGACGATGCGCCCGTATCGGACCGTTTTCGGGGGACGAGGGGGCCTGTCATGGCGGAACCGGAAATGAGCGTGACTCCCTACTGGGAGCTGACCTTCGACGCGGACGGGGACCCGGACGCCGCACGGCGGGACCGGCTGCTGGCCGGGGTGACCCGGCACGGCGTCCGTGATCTGATCGTCTTCGCGCACGGCTGGAACAGCGACCGCTCGGGGGCGACGCGGCTCTACGACCGGTTCTTCGCGCCGATCCCGCGGCTCGCTCCGGCGGCGAGGATCGGGTACGTCGGAGTGGTCTGGCCGTCGATGCGGTTCTCCGACGAGCCGATCCCGGACTTCCCGCGGGCCGTGGCGGCCGAGATGCCCCGTCGGCCGGTGCTCGACAAGGACACGCGGCACGCGCTGCTGGACACGTTTCCCGGGCGGGCGACCGTGATCGACCAGATCGCGCGGCTGCTCGACCAGCAGCCGCGCGAGGAGGCGGAGTTGGCGGAGTTCGGGCGGCTGGTGCGGATGCTGGTGGACGTCGTACCGCCGGGGCCGCAGGCGCTGTTCGCGGCGGACACGCTGTGCGAGGGGGTGCCGCAGGACTCGCCGGACATGTTCTCCGGCTCGACCGCCGCGCTGTGCGAGGAGTTCGCGCGGGCGCTGGCACAACTCGAAGCGCCGGACGGGACATCCCCGGACGGGCCTCCGGACGGCGCGGCGTCGTTCTCGTTGCCGAACCCCTGGGAGGGCGCGCACGAGCTGCTGCGGCAGGCGACGTACTACGCCATGAAGCGGCGCGCGGGGACGGTCGGTGAGCGGGGTCTCGGTCGGGTGATCGGGCAGTTGGCCGAGCGGACGGGCGAGGTGCGGGTGCATCTCGTCGGGCACAGCTTCGGCGCCCGGCTGGTGTCGTTCGCGCTGCGCGGGCTGCCGAAGGGCGTGCGCACGGTGAAGTCCGTGACCCTGCTCCAGGGTGCCTTCTCGCACTACGCGTTCGCGTCCCGGCTGCCGCACGACACACGGGCGAGCGGGGTGCTGGAGGGGCAGCAGAACCGGGTCGACGGACCGCTGGTGTGCTGTTACTCACGGCACGACTCGGCCCTGTCCACCATGTATCCGCTGGCTTCCCGGATGGCGGGGGACGCGCGCGGGATCGCGGCCCTGGACGTCGGCCGGATGCTGGGTGACAAGTGGGGTGCGATGGGGCACGACGGGGTGCAGGCGGTGCCGGGGACCCGGTCGTTGAAGCTGGCCGACGCGCTGAGGGCGAAGCTGCCCACCTCGGGCTGCGTGAACATCGACGCGTCGGCGGTCGTCAAGCGGGGCGGGCCGCCGGCCGGGGCGCACAGCGACATCGTGCACCGGGAGCTGGCGCGGGTGGTGCTGGCGGCGGGCCGTATCCACTGACCCGCCGCCGTTCAGAAGTCGCCTCGTACGTCCGTCATCTGTGCGAGGTGAACTCCACGACCTGCTGATACGTCGGGCGGTTCTGCCAGCTGATCTTGCCGTGCTTGATGCCGCCCAGCGTGCGCTGGACGATCGAGTCGGCGCACCACTGGTCGCCCGCCGAGCACTGTTCGTCGCCCGGGTAGACCTGGGCCGCGCTCTTGCCGGCCGCCTCCTTCAGGGTGCTGATCAGGACGTCCCGGCAGGCGCTGAGGCTGCCGCCGCCGCAGTACTTCCGGTCCAGCGGGCCCTGGACCGACTCGCCGAGTACGGCCCTGATGTCCTTGTCGACGTAGCTCCACCAGCCGTACTGGAAGGAGCTTCCGGCGTGCGGGCCGGTCGGGCCGTGTGCGGCCGACGGGGACTCGTCGATGGGCAGGTTGTTCGTCATCGCACCGAACAGCTCGCTCCCGAGACCCGGTTCGAACTCGGCCTTCACCAGCAGCGGCCACCACGCGTCCAGGATGCGGATCGCGTCGGCGTCGGCGTACTTCTTCGAACCGGCGGACGTCTCGGTGCGCCTGCCGCCCGCCGTCAGCCACGTCTGGAGCTTGCTCACGGCGGCCGCGGCCGTGGAGTCGGTCACCGGGGAGCTGCCCACGACCTTGAGCAGATCCGGCAGGACGTCCTCGGCCCGCAGGTCGGCCAGGCCCGCGTCGGCCATCGCCTTCACCAGCGCGGCGCGGGTCACGCCGCCCGCGTCGACCAGTTTCCTCACCCGGTTCTCCAGCAGGTTGCCGCGGTGGACGGAGCCGTCGCCCCAGGGGGCGGTGGTGTAGTCCTTGGCCTGCTTGTTGTTCCAGGAGATGTAGTAGTCCTGGTCGATGGAGTTGGGGTGGGCCGAGGGCGGGGTGTACTGGGCGGTGTTCGTCACCGGGTCCCAGCCGCGCCATTCGTACGCCGACTGCGCCCAGACCGGGAACTCCGCGTCGACGCCGGTCGCCCGGACCGGGTTGTCGCCGCTGTTGTAGTAGGCGGTGTGCTCGGAGTCCACGTAGAACCAGTTGAAGGTGTAGTTGATGTGCTGCACCGCCTTCTGGAAGTCCTCCGGGCCCTTGACGTAGTCCGGGTCGTTCAGCATCTGGAAGCCGATGATCGAGTCGGCCTCGTGCAGATAGGACGAGCGCAGGGTGGTGTAGGCGACCTTCTTGCCGCCGACGGTGGCGCGGTGTGTGACGGGGCCGTACTTCGTACGCCAGACCCGCATCGTGTACGAGCCCTCGGGAGTGCTGTCGGCGGTCGTCGGCTTCCAGGCGTTCTTCTGCTCGACCTTGTCCATGGCGGTGCAGGTGCCGCGGTACAGGTAGTGGTGGTCGTCCTGGCACAACTCGACGGCGTAGGTGTCGATGATGTCCTGGCCGGAGGTGGTGGCGCTCCACGAGTAGTCCTGGCCGCGGCCGAGCTCGACGTACATGCTCAGGCCGGCGAAGGAGGCGCCGCGGGCGCTGATGCCCGGGCCCTGGATCTCCTGGAGCAGGAGGAGCTGGGGGGCGAAGTAGCCGGTCTGCGGGCCGAAGACGGCGACCGGGTGACCGCTGGCGGTGTGCTCGCCGCCCACCACGAGAGCGTTGGACATGCCGCGCTTGGCGGAGGTCATGGCCGTCTTGGCCGCCGTGGTCGACGCGGTGCTCGCGGCCGATCCGGCGGCGCTGCCCGTACGGTCGTACACGAGCTGTTCCTCGGTCACCGAGCCGGCGTCGGGCAGGGCCTCGCCCTGCGGGTCGGCGGGCTTGGTGGCGTACGGGAAGCTCTTGTCGTGGACGGTGACGACGGCCTCGGGGTCGTTGCGCTCGCGGAACGACTCCCACAGCTTGGTGCCCTCGGCGACGCCGTACTTCTCCTGGGCGGCCAGCAGGGAGATCGCGTTGTTCACCTCGCCGCCGCCTCCGGAGCCGAACAGGGCGCCGATGACGGAGCCCAGCGCGACCAGGTCTGTGATCTTGAAGTGCTCGATGGTGCCGGCGTTGGTGACGGAGTCCTTGTGGCCGGTCAGGACGTACTCGCCGGGGAAGTAGCGGCCGCTGTCGGAGGCGTCGATGTAGGCGTTGATGCCGTCGAGGTAGGCCTTGGCGTCGGCGAGGGCCAACCGGCCGCGTTCGCCGTTGGTGGCCACGGCGTTGTCGATCTGGGCCTGGAGATCGGCTTCGGTGTAGGGCGCATGGCGCCAGAACTGCTGCTCCAGGCCCTGGTTGGAGGGCGCGCCGCCGGCGAAGGAGGTGAGCTGTCCGCGTCCGACGTGCCGGAAGACGTCCATGAGCCACAGCCGGTCCTGGGCGGCCGCATAGCCGGCGCCGAACTCGGTGCCGTATCTGGTGGTTCCGGTGATGTGCGGCACACCTGTCTTCTTGTCACGGACGATCGTCACGTCGCCGCGCCCGGCCGGATTGACGGTGGAGGCGACTTGATCGGGGGGAACGCCGAACGAGGCGTCGTTGAAGAAGTTGTTGATCGTCGCGTTGGTGAGGCCGGAGTAGCCCTTGGCCAGGTTGGCGTAGGGCCCGAGCTGGTCCGAGGCGTGTTCGGGCATGCTGCCGAAGGCCTGGTTGAGGAGGATCTGGGCAAGGGTGGCATTGCCGTTCTGACCAGGCGGAAGGATGTCGGAGCACTGGTTCCCGCAGTGGTCGGTGACGGCTGTCGCCTCGGCCGCCGCGGCCGGGGGCGCGCCGACCGCCGGGGAAAGCGGCGACAAAAGACCGGCAATCAGAACGCATATGGATGCGGTCTTCAGGAACCCGGTGAATCTGCCGGGAGTTCTCAGTCCGACGAGGGCGATGTGTGGGGTACGCCGTGGCATGGCCGCTCCTACCGACGAGGGTGAGCCGGGATGTTACCGGCGGTATCCCCGGGATTGAAGATGAACATGCGTCACGTTTGGGAGTCGCCAGGGCTCGCTGTGGAGGTCAACGGAAATCGGATGGAGCCGAATCGCATGTCGATACGTCTATTCGTCAACGTCGCGCGAAGTCCGTGCGGCGACGCCGAAGTGACCGAAGTACAGGTGCAGGTGTGACGGAGGTGCAGGGCGATGGCCGGTTTCCGGAGTCTGGCGAGACAGGTGCGCGATCCGCGGTGCGATCTGGCGCTACGGCGCTACTCGCTGCGTAAGTGCCTTGAGCGGTTCGCTCCTTACGGGCACAGGGCGACCTGGGACCACTTGTGCTCCCGGGCAGGGTTCGGTCCCGAGGACCGCTCCCCCGATCCTGCGCGGCTCGTGGCCGCGTTGGACGAGCTGGAGGAGGCGCGTTCGGTCTGGCTGGCCTATGAGGTCGAGTTCGCCGAGCGGCGCAAGAAGGAAAAGCACGACGGACTGCGCAGGCCGGGCAGTGTGGACGACTGGCACCGGCTGACCTGGGGCGGTTTCGGAGTCGCCTGGTGCGACAACCCCCGGGTCCACCCGAACGAACCGCTGGCCGAGGTGCTGCGCCGGCTGATCTCCGCGCTGGAGCGGGACCCGGGCTGCGAGTGCCCGGTGTGCGGCGGGGACCGGCTGATCTACAAGTACGACCTGGCCCATGAACCGTCGTCGGGCCCGGTCTGCACGGAGTGCGGGATCGTCGTACCGCGTCCGGTTCTCACGCCGGAAGCGCTGTCGGCGTCCCGGCGCGAACGGCGACTGCTCATGTCCGCCTAGTAAGACGGGGGTGCGCAGGGGATGCCGCACCCCCTCCTGTCGGCGTCGCGCTGTCCCCGTTGTCCGTGCCCGCTGACATCATCGAGGCATGATCCAGGTATGTCTGAACGGGACTCGGGGGCCCGGCGACGGCGCCGTGGTGCCGCTCTCGCCCGAGGCGCTGGCCGACTCCGCGGCCGAGGCGGTCGCGGCCGGAGCCACCGACATCCATGTCCACGCCAAGACTCCCTGCGGACGGGACAGCCTGTCCCCGCGCGTGCTCGCGCCGACGCTGGAGGCGATACGGGACCGGGTGGTGTCGGTGCCGGTAGGGGTGACCACGGGCGCCTGGGCGGAACCGGATCCGGCGGCCCGGGTGACCCGCATCCGAAGCTGGACCGTCCTGCCGGACCACGCCTCGGTCAACTGGCATGAGGAAGGCGCCGAGGACGTGGCCGCGGCCCTGATCGAGCGGGGCGTGGCCGTCGAGGCCGGCATCTGGTCCGGCACGGACGGCGCGGCGCGGTTCGCCGCCTCGCCGCTTGGGCCGAGGGTACTGCGCGTACTGGCCGAGGTGACCGACCCGTCGGCCGAGACAGCCGAGGCGACCGCCAGCGCACTGCTCGCCGACCTGGGCCCGGCGTTCAGCCGCCCGGTGCTGCTGCACGGGGAGGACGGCGGGGCGTGGCCGGTGCTGCGGCTGGCGGGGCGGTTGGGGCTGGCGACGCGGATCGGGCTGGAGGACACGCTGGTCCTGCCGGACGGGGAACGGGCCGGGTCCAACGCTCAGTTGGTGGCCGAGGGCCGGTACCAGTACGGGTGGGCCCAGCGGTCGTCGTAGGGCAGGGCGAGGAGTTCGGCCTCCGTCGCGAGGCCGGGCTCGCCCTGGGCGCGGAGGCGGGCCGGGGCCTCGCGGGCGAACCAGGACGACAGCTCCGCGGTGGCCGCCTCCTTGCTCTCGTCGGACCAGTCGCTGACCGGCGCGTCATCGGCGAGGAGATCGGGGAGCCACCAGCGTGCGCAGGACACGAGGTGTGCGTCGGCGACAGGGTGCCGGATCCAGTCGGCGAGGAAGGGGGTCACGGTCCCGGCGATCGTGGAGCAGGACGCGAAGATGTCCGTGATCGGATGCGGGGGCTCGGGGGTCGCCAGCGCATCCCGCCACCAGGCCGCCAGAAAGACCTGGACGGCATCGGCCTGGCGGGCCGGCCAGGAACGCCAGTCCACGCGCGCCAGCCCATGCCCCCACCACGCCACGTCCAGGCTCCCGTCCGCCATCGCCCGCGCCGTCTGCGGCAGCAGTCGCCGCATCACGGCGGGATGGTCCTCGAAGTGGGTGGGGACCTTGTAGACGAACCGGCGGAGCAGTTCGGCCGGCACGCGCGTGTACGGCGTGCGCAGATATGCCGTCTCCTCGGGGTGAAAGCACCGCTCACAGCCGATCTCCGTGGGGCTGGCGAAGCCGTTGAAGACCGTGTCGATGTCCGCGAGGGCGGCGTCGAGCGAGGGAAGAGGGGCGGAGGACATGGGAGTTCGTCCCGTCAGGACTCCGTGCGCGACAGCGGGCCGTCGGCCGAAGATCGCGACGATAGCAGCCGCTAAACCGTTCGATCCAGCCCTTTCCCATACGGACAGTTGGGGGCGATGAAACCCACCTGAGGAACACCGAGGAGCCCTCATGTCGACGCTGCGCGTCACCGCCGAAGTGCTGACCGTCCACGAACATCCCAACGCCGACGCGCTGGAGCTGGCCCAGGTGGGCCTGTACCGGGCCGTCGTCGCCAAGGGCGCGTACCGCACCGGTGAGGCCGCCGTGTACATCCCCGAGCAGGCCGTGCTGCCGGCCGAGCTGATCGAGGAGCTGGGGCTGACCGGGCGGCTGGCGGGCAGCAAGGCCGACCGGGTCAAGGCGGTCCGGCTGCGCGGCGAGCTGTCGCAGGGCATCGTGTGCCGGCCGAAGGCGCTGGCCGACGTCGATCTGGCGCGGGCGGCCGCGGAGGGCGCCGACTTCGCCGAACGGCTCGGCGTCACCAAGTGGGTGCCGCCGATCCCGCCCACGATGTCCGGTGAGGTGGAGTCGGCGCCGGATCTGCTGCCCTGGGTCGACATCGAGAACATCCAGCGGTACCCGGACATCTTCACGGCGGGCGAGCCCGTGGTGCTGACCGAGAAGCTGCACGGGTCGGCGTGCCTGCTGACGTACGCCGCCGACGAGGACCGGGTGTACGTCTCCTCCAAGGGCTTCGGCGCGAAGTCGCTGGCGTTGAAGGAGGAGGCGCGGAACCTGTACTGGCGGGCGGTGCGCGGACACGGTGTCGCCGCGGCCGCGGCTCGGGTGGCCGAGCGGCTGGGGGCGCGCCGGGTGGGCGTCTTCGGCGAGGTGTACGGCGCGGGGGTGCAGGACCTGACGTACGGGGCCGACGGCCGACGGGAGACCTTGGGGTACGCCGTGTTCGACGTGTCCGCGGAGATCGACGGCCGGGTGCGGTGGCTGGACGCGGCGGAGGTTCTGGACGGCGAACTGCCCATGGTGCCGCGGCTGTTCGAGGGCCCGTACGACATCGAACGGGTGCTGGAGGTGGCCACGGGCCGGGAGACGGTCTCGGGACGGGAGCTGCACCTGCGGGAGGGCGTGGTGATACGTCCGGCCTCCGAGCGGTACAGCCCGGTGACCGGCGGCCGGGCCATCGCGAAGGCGGTCAGCCCTGCGTATCTGACGCGGAAGGGTGGGACCGAGTACGAGTGAGCGCCGGCACGGCACGGGTGCGGCGTCGCTCACCCGTGCCGGCGGTGTGCCGGCGCTGCCATCCACCCAGGGGCGCGGGGAACTGCGCGACCAGCCACCCACCACCCTCAACCACAGCCCTCACCCTTACGCCCACGCCCTCCCCCTTGCTCCACCATCAGCCGCGACCCCGTAAGCCGCTCGCCGAACACATCGTCCGGGTTGGACAGCACGCACGTGTCCAGCGACAGGCACCCGCAGCCGATGCAGTCGGTCAGGTGGTCGCGCAGACGGTTCAGCTGCTTGATGCGCTCGTCCAGCTCCGAACGCCATGCCTCCGACAGCCGCGCCCAGTCGTCATGCGTGGGTGTGCGCTCCTCGGGGAGTTCGGCGAGGGCGTCACGGATCGTCGCCAAGGGGATGCCGACGCGTTGGGCGGCCCGGACGAAGGCGACCCGGCGCAGGGTGTCACGGGTGTATCGGCGCTGGTTGCCGGAGGTGCGACGGCTGCTTATCAGGCCCTTGGACTCGTAGAAGTGCAGGGCGGAGACCGCGGCGCCGCTCCGGGCGGAGAGCTGGCCGACCGTGAGCTCGTGGATCTTCTCGGGGATCTGGGGCACGCCCTCAAACCTACCTACCGTGTCACCGCCCCGGCGCATTGACAGGGACCGCGGCCGCTAGCATGCTAAGCAGTTGCTTAGGCATAGCACTCTGGAACACGCGACGCGAGAGGCCTGGACATGGCAGAGCCGAGGATCTTCACCTCCGCCGACGACCTGAAGGCGGCGGTGGGCGAGCAACTGGGGTACACGGACTGGCTGGAGGTCGACCAGAAGCGGATCGACCTGTTCGCGGAGGCCACCGGCGACCACCAGTGGATCCACGTGGACCCCGAGAAGGCCGCGGCGGGCCCCTTCGGGACCACCATCGCCCACGGCTACCTCACCCTGTCGCTGCTTCCGCTCTTCGGGCCTCAGCTCATCAAGGTCGAGAACGTGAAGATGGGCGTCAACTACGGGACGAACAAGGTGCGTTTCCCCGCCCCCGTGCCCGTCGGGTCCCGCCTGCGCGCCACCGCGACCATCACCGGCGTCGAGGACGTGACGGGCGGCGTCCAGGTCGCCGTCGCGTTCACCGTGGAGCGCGAGGGCGGGGACAAGCCCGTGTGCGTCGCCGAGTCCGTCTCGCGGTACTACCTGTAGGCCGACCCCGCCGCCCCGGCGGGGTCTACTCGGCCCCCACCATCCGCAGCACGAGGTCGGCGTACAGCGCGCCGACCTCGTCGGGCGTCCAGGGGCCGTCGACGTTGAACCAGCGGGCCACGTCGATGCACAGCGACAGCACGGCGAGGGTCGTGCCCTTCACGTCCAGGACGTCGAAGTCGCCGGCCGCCACCCCGTCCTCGATGATCCCGCGCACCTCCGCGTCGCACTGCCGGCGCAACGCGAGGATCTCGGCGCGGGCGTCCGGGCCGAGGGAGTCCAGTTCGTACTGCACGACCCGCGCGGTGGTACGACCCCCGGCGTGCCAGCGCACGAAGGAGCTCACGGCGTCGGAGAGCCGCTCGGCGGGGCTGCCCTCGCGCCGGGCCGCCGACCGCAGGATCTCCAGGGCCTTCTCGTGGCCGATCCTGCTGATCCGGTGGAGCAGTTCTTCCTTGGTCTTGTAGTGGATGTAGAGCGCGGCCGGGCTCATGCCGGCGCGCCCGGCGATGTCACGGGTCGTGGTGGCGTGGTAGCCGCGCTCGGCGAAGGCCTCCACGGCGGCGATCAGCAGCCGCCGGGCCGCGTCGGGCGTGACCTCACCCCACGCCGACGTCTCGCCGCCGGCCGTCTCCTCCGCCGTACTCATCGCTCACTCGCCCCTCTCGCTGACAGAGCCCCCACCATACCGCCGATACTGAGCGAGCGCTTAGTGAGCGCGGCGCGCGGACGGGCACGCACGGGCCCGCCTCGGCCACCGGCCGCGAGCCCTCACGGCTCAGATCTTCTCGTAGGGGTCGTGCTCGGCCAGCAGCTTCTCCAGCCGCGCCTGGTCGACCCGGCTGACTATCTGCCCGGCCTCCTGGCGGTCCCGGATGACCTTGGCGAGCGTGAACGCCGAGGTCACCAGGTAGAGAACCGCGATGGCCAGGAAGCCGCGCACCCAGGCGTTGGCGTTCAGCTGGTAGATGCCGATGCCGGTGGCGGCCATGGCGACCGCGAAGGACGCGACGGACTGGCCGTAGAAGGCGGCCGTGCTCTGCTGCTTGACCGGTGTGTCACTCATGGGGAACAGGCTCGACGGCTGTGGCCCCGGACACATCCGCTGAAGTACTCATCCGGTACTCAGAAGCGCCCTCAGAACGCCGAAACCCCTGTCAACGCCCGGCCGATGACCAGTTTCTGGATCTGGCTCGTGCCCTCGTAGAGCGTCATCACGCGGGCGTCGCGGAGCAGTTTGCCCGCCGGGTACTCGTCGATGTAGCCGTAACCGCCGAAGACCTGGAGGGCGTTGTTGGCGGCGCGGACGGCGGCCTCCGAGGCGAACAGCTTGGCCTTGGAGGACTCGACGGCGAAGGGCAGCCCGCGGTCGATCAGGTCGGCGACCCGCCAGGTCAGCAGCCGGGCGGCGTCCACGTCGACGGCGATGTCGCTGATCAGCTCCTGGACCAGCTGGTGCTGGGCGATGGGCTTGCCGAACTGTTCACGCTCACCGGCGTACCGGACGGCCGCGTCCAGGGCGGCCTGGGCTATGCCGACGCATCCGGCGGCGACCGACATCCGCCCCTTGGCCAGGGCCGACATCGCGACGGAGAAGCCCTTGCCTTCCTCCCCCAGCAGGGCCGAGGCGGGCACGCGTACGTCCTGGAGCACCAGCTCGGCGGTGGCCTGGCCGCGCAGGCCGAGCTTGCCGTGGATGGTGCGGCGGGTCAGGCCGGGGGTGTCGGCGGGGACGAGGAAGGCGGTCACGCCCTTGTGGCCGGGCGCGTCCGTGGAGCGGGCGAAGAGCAGGACCACGTCGGCCCAGGTGCCGTTCGTGATGAACATCTTGGTGCCGTTGATGACGTAGTCGTCGCCGTCGCGCACGGCTCGCGTGGCGAGGTTGCCCGCGTCGGAGCCGGTGCCCGGCTCGGTGAGGCCGAAGCAGCCGACCAGTTCGCCCGCGGTGAGGCCGGGCAGCCAGCGCCGCCTCTGCTCCTCGCTCCCCCAGGCGGCGACGGTCTTGGCGACCAGGCCGAGGGAGACCGACACGATGCCGCGCACGGACGAGTCCCCGCGGCCCAGTTCCTCCGTGACCAGGCAGTACGCGAGGTGGTCGCCGCCCGAGCCGCCGTACTCCTCGTCGATCGTCAGGCCCAGGAATCCGACCTCGCCGAGCTTCTTGACGATCGAGCGGTCGACCTCCTCGGCACGGTCCCAGGCGACGACGTGCGGGGCGATCTCGCGGTCCACGAAGTCCCGGGCGAGCTGCCGGGCCGCGGTCTGCTCCTCGCTGAGCTCCAGGTTCATGCCGAGTCACCCCACAGATAGCGGACCTTGAAAGCTGCACATTTAAATTAGCACTGCTAGTTTCTGGATGCAGCCCTACTATGTGCGCCATGGCCCGACCGCGCAAGCCCTTGCTCAGCACCGAACGGATCGTCGACACGGCACGCGCACTGGTGGACGCGGAGGGGCTCGCGGCCCTCTCCACGCGTCTGCTCGCGGCCGAACTGGGCGTGAGCGGACCGTCCCTCTACAACCACTTCCGCACCAAGGACGAGATCCTGGAGGCGGTCGCCGACTCGGTCAGCGCGCAGGTCGACCTGTCGATGTTCGAGGACGGCAGGGACTGGCGGACCGCGCTGCACGACTGGGCCGTCTCCTACCGGGCCGCCCTGCGCGACCACCCGAACATCGTCCCGGTCCTGGCCCGCGGCCCCGGCCGCCGCCCGGCCGGACTGCGGCTCGCCGACGCCGTCTACGGCGCGATGGTCGAGGCGGGCTGGCCACCGGCTCAGGCCACCTCCATCGGCGCGCTGATGCGGTACTTCATCATGGGTTCGGCGCTGGGCTCGTTCGCCGGAGGCTTCGTGGACGACGCGAGCGCCTACGACCCGGCCGACTACCCCCACCTCGGGCAGGCCCACCTCCTCGCCGAGCAGCAGGAGAAAATCGACGAGCGGGCCTTCGAGACGGGGCTGACGGCGCTGCTGGACGGCCTCGCGCAGCAGTACGAGCAGGTCAGGCGCACCGCGTAGCACCCTTCGGCACCCACCGAAGTGTCCGTGCCCCATCCTGGACCGCATGGCCACCAAGGACCCCCAGGCACCGCATCTCGCCCGCCTCGCCGCGCTCATCGCCGACGAGACCCGGGCGGCCTGTCTGCTGGCGCTGCTCGACGGGCGGGCCTGGACCGCCGGTGAACTGGCGCGGCACGCCGGGGTCGCCGCGTCCACGCTGAGCGAGCATCTGGGCAAGCTCGTCGCGGGCGGGCTGCTCACCGAGGAGCGGCAGGGACGGCACCGGTACGTCCGGCTGGCCGACGCGCGCGTCGCCCAGCTGGTGGAGGACCTCGCCGCGCAGGTGTCGCCGAGCGCCGCCGCACGGCCGCGCAACCTGCGGGAGTCCAGCGCCGGGTCGGCGATGGCCCGCGGCCGCACCTGCTACGACCATCTCGCCGGGCGGCTCGGCATCGCGGTCACGGACGCGCTGACCTCGCGCGGGCTGCTGCGGCAGGACACGGGGTTCGCGCTGACGGACGCGGGACTGCGGTGGTTCGACGCGACCGGTATCGCCCTGAACCGCAAGGGCCGACGCCCGCTGGCCCGCGCCTGCCTGGACTGGACCGAGCGGCGCCCCCACCTTGCGGGTGTCGCGGGCGCGGCGCTGTGCCGGCATGCCCTCGACACGGGGTGGTGCGTGCGGATCGGGTCGGAGCGGGCGGTGAAGGTGACGGCCGCGGGTGAGCAGGCACTGGCTGAACTCTTGGGCATCGAGTCAGCGACGTTGCGCTGAGCGCCCCGACGGGGGCGAACGCCCCGTCCGAAATCCGCGAGCCTCCGAACCCGTCCGTACCTAGCCTCTGGAGCATGATGAACGTCCCCCCTGCCCACCCCACCCGCCGCACCGAACTCCTCGCAGCGGGCGCGGCCACCGTCACCGTCGTCCTCTGGCCTCCGCCTTCGTCTCCATCCGCAGCGCGGGCGACGAGTACTCGCCGGGCGCCCTCGCCCTGGGACGGCTGCTCGTCGGGGCCCTGGTGCTCGGGGTCATCTGTCTCGTCCGGGGGGAAGGGCCGCCGCCCCGGGCGGCCTGGCCCGGGATCGCGATATCGGGGCTGCTGTGGTTCGGGTTCTACAGCGTGGTGCTGAACTGGGGCGAGCAACAGGTGGACGCCGGTACGGCGGCACTGGTCGTGAACATCGGGCCCATCCTCATCGCGCTGCTGGCCGCCCGGGTGCTCGGCGATCCGATGCCGCCGCGGCTGCTGGCGGGGATGGCGGTGTCCTTCGCCGGTGCGGTGACCGTGGGACTGTCGATGTCGGGCGGGGGCGGGTCCTCGGTGCTCGGGGTGGTGCTGTGTCTGCTCGCCGCGATCGGATACGCGGGCGGTGTCGTGGCGCAGAAGCCGGCCCTCGGTCACGCGAGCGCGCTCCAGGTGACGACGTACGGGTGCCTGGTCGGGGCGGTCCTGTGTCTGCCCTTCGCCGGGCAGCTGATCGGCGACGCGGCCGACGCCTCCCTCTCCGCGACCCTCAACCTGGTCTATCTGGGCGTCTTCTCGCTGGCGCTGGCCTTCACCACCTGGGCGTACGCCCTCGCCCGTACGACCGCCAGCAGCATGGGCGCGACCACGTACGCGGTGCCCGCGCTGGTCGTGCTGATGTCCTGGCTGGCGCTGGGCGAGGTGCCGGGGCTGCTGACTCTGGCGGGCGGGGCGCTGTGTCTGGCCGGGGTCGCCGTGTCGCGGTCCCGGACGCGGTCCGCCCGGGTCGTGGCGGCCGCGCCGCAACCCGAGCAGACCCGCGAATCGGCGTGAGTCAGCGGGCACGCGCCCGGTCCGCGAGGACCTTGATGGACAGCAGGGCGATCACCGAGAGCCCGATGATGTAGCCGGAGACCGCCATTGAGGTGCCGGTGGCCTCCAGCAGCAGCACCATCATGAACGGCGCGAGACCGCCGCCGAGCACGGCCGCGATCTGGTAGCCGAGGGAGGCTCCCGTGTAGCGCATCTCGGGCGTGAACAGCTCGGCGAACAGGGCCGCCTGGGGGCCGTACATGATGCTGAGGAAGCAGCTGGCGACGAACGTGCCGACCGCCAGCCACAGCAGCGAACCGGTGTCGATCAGCAGGAACAGCGGTACCGCCCACAGGCCGATGCCGGCCGCGCCGATCGCGTAGATACGGATGCGGCCGATCTTGTCCGAGAGCGCGGCGGCGGCCGGGATCAGCACCAGCTGGGTGAGGCTGATGCAGAGCGAGACGGTGAGGACGGCGCTCTTCTTCATGCCGAGTTCGCGGGTCGTGTAGTCGAGCACGCCGGTGATGATGATGTAGAAGGTCGCGGTGTTCACGGCGAAGGAGCCACCGGCGAGGAGGACCGTGCCGAGGTGGCCGCGCAGGATCGTGCGCAGCGGTGAGGACTGCTCGCCCTTCTCCTTCTCGGCGAGCTTCTTCTCCGCCTCCCGGAATTCGGGGGTCTCCTCGACGCGGGTGTGGATGTACCAGGCGAGCGCGAGGACGAACAGGCCGACGAGGAACGGCACGCGCCAGGCCCAGGCCGCGAACTCCGCGTCGGTCGTGAACGCCCCGGCGAGCAGGAACACCGTGTTGGCGGTCACCACGCCGATGGGGACGCCGAGCTGGACGAAGCTGCCGTAGATGCCGCGCTTGCCCTCGGGGGCGTACTCGGTGGCCATCAGCATCGCGCCGCCCCACTGGGCGCCCACGGCGATGCCCTGGAGCACCCGGAAGAGGACCAGCAGGATCGGGGCGGCGACGCCGATCGTGTCGTAGGTCGGGAGCAGGCCGATGCCGGTGGTGGCGAGGCCCATCAGGGTGAGCGCGAGGACCAGCATGGGCTTGCGGCCGCGCTTGTCGCCGAGCTGGCCGGCGACGATGCCGCCGAGGGGGCGGGCGAGGAAGCCGACGGCGAAGGTGGCGAAGGAGGCGAGCACTCCGGCCGTGGGGCTGCCGGCCGGGAAGTACAGGTCGCCGAGTACCAGGGCGGCGGCGATACCGAAGACGAAGTAGTCGTACCACTCCACGGCGGACGCGAGAGCGGCCGCGGTGGCTACCCGGCGGCGATTGCCGTCGGCGGGAGCGGGGGTGGTGAGCGGTTGAGCGGAAGGTGCCGTGTCCATGCGTGCACACTCCGGGGGTGCGGGGGACGGAACGGGGGGTGGCTCGGGTTCCCGGAACGTACTGACCGGACGGTATGGACGTCAACGGGTCGCACAGCAGCAGTTTTTGCCTGTACATGGCACGGAGAACGGGGTCAGGGCACGCCTGGGGCCCCGGCCTCCCACGGAGACCGGGGCGCGCTCGGCGGGCCGGGCTAGAACACCACCAGGGCCCTGCCGCCCTTCCCCGCGAGCATGTTCTCGAACGCCGCAGGGATGCCCTCCAGGGCGATCCGTTCCGTCACCAGCGCGCCGAGGTCCAGGCGTCCGGCGCGGATGTGCTCGGCGAGGACGGGCAGGTCGCGGGCCGGGTCGGAGTTGCCGTAGACACAGCCGGAGAGGGTGCGGCCCCAGTGGAAGATCTCCAGGGCGTTGAAGGTGACCTGCTGGTCCTTGCCACCGATGCCGACCACGGTGGTGCGGCCGCCGCGGCGGGTGGAGTCCCAGGCCGTACGGATCGTGGTCGCCCGGCCCACGCACTCGACGGCCACGTCCACGCCCTGCTTGCCGGTGAGACCACGGATCTCGCGGGCCGTGTTCTCGGATGCGATCACGTAGTCGGTGGCGCCGGCCGCGCGGGCCAGCTCCTCCTTCTCCGGGGACACGTCGACCGCGACGATCTTCGCAGCGCCGGCGATCCGGGCCGACTGGAGGGCGGCCAGGCCGACCCCGCCGACGCCGAACACCGCGACCGTCTCCCCCGGCTGGACCCGCGCTGAGTGGTGCACGGCGCCGTAGCCGGTCAGGACGGCACAGCCCAGCAGGGCGGCGTCGGTGAGCGGGATGCCGTCCGGGAGCGGCAGGAGGCAGCCGGCGGAGACGACCGTCTCCTCGGCGAACGCGGCGACGTTCAGGCCGGGGTGGAGGTCGGTGCCGTCGGCGGTGCGGGCGTAGACGTCGGCGGCGCCGTTCAGCGCGTTGGCGC
Organism: Streptomyces sp. NPDC028907; assembly: GCF_055564995.1. Taxonomy (NCBI): domain Bacteria; kingdom Bacillati; phylum Actinomycetota; class Actinomycetes; order Kitasatosporales; family Streptomycetaceae; genus Streptomyces; species Streptomyces sp. NPDC028907. Next base: position 108,186 of record NZ_JBVHVE010000007.1, on the reverse strand, counting down.
ACAGCCAGACCTCGCCGAGCCCACAGGCGTGGCAACTGCCGCAGGACGGGGCCCAGTTGAGGACGACACCGTCGCCGGGCGCGAGGTCGGTGACGCCCTCGCCCACGGCTACGACCGTGCCCGCGCCCTCGTGGCCCAGGACCGCGGGCACGGGGACGCGCATGGTGCCGTTGGACAGGGACAGGTCGGAGTGGCAGACGCCGGCGGCGGCGAGGCGGACTCGGACCTGGCCGGGTCCGGGGTCGGGCAGGTCGATCTCGGTGACCTCCAGCGGGGCACCGATGGCGGGCAGGACGGCGGCACGGACGGCCATGGGGGAAGCTCCCTTGGACTGGCTCAGAACTGGAGGGACTTGGTCTGGAGGTACTCGGCCAGGCCGTGTGCGCCGAGTTCGCGGCCCACACCCGACTGCTTGTAGCCGCCGAAGGGGGCCAGCGGGTTGAAGCGGCCGCCGTTGATGTCGACCTGCCCGGTGTCCATCCGGCGCGCGAAGGCCACCGCCTCCGCTTCCTCGCCCGCCCAGACGGCGCCCGCGAGGCCGTAGACGGTGCCGTTGGCGATGCGCAGGGCGTCGTCCTCGTCCTCGTAGCGCAGGATCGACAGGACCGGACCGAAGATCTCCTCCTGGGCGACGGTCATGTCGGGCGTCACGTCGGCGAGGACGGTCGGGCTGACGTAGTAGCCCAGCTCGCGCGGGGCCTCGGGGCCGCCCGCGGCCACGCGCGCCCCTTCGACCACGCCCTTCTCGATGTAGCCGAGCACCCGTTCCTGCTGCTTGGCATTGACGACCGGGCCGATGCGCTCGCCGTACTTCGCGGCGGCGGCCGTGGCCAGCCGGACGGCCTCGTCGTACTGGTCCCGGTGCACCAGCATGCGTGTCCAGGCGCTGCATGTCTGCCCGGAGTTGGACATGACGTTGGCGACGCCGACGTTGACCGCCGTGGCGAGGTCGGCGCTCGGCAGGATGACGTTGGCGGACTTGCCGCCCAGCTCCAGGGCGACCTTCTTGATCGCCGCGCCGGCCACCGCGCCGATCTGCCGGCCGACGGCCGTGGAGCCGGTGAAGGAGACCAGGTCGACGCCGGGGTGCTCGGCGAGCGCCTGGCCGGCGACCGGGCCGCGGCCGGTGACCAGGTTGAAGACGCCCGCGGGGACGCCGGCCTCGTGGACCGCCTCGGCGAAGAGCTGGGCGACCAGCGGGGTGTCCTCGGCGGGCTTCACCACCACCGTGCAGCCGGCCGCGAGCGCCGGGGCGACCTTGGCGACGATCTGGTGCAGCGGGTAGTTCCAGGGCGTGATCGCGCCGACCACGCCAATGGGCTCGTGGTACACGGTCGAGTTGCCGACCTTCTCCTCGAAGGCGTACGTCGCCGCCAGCTCGGCGTACGAGCCCGCCACCGCGATCGGCACGGACGCGTGGACCGCCTGGGAGAACTTCAGGGGCGCGCCGAGCTCGGCGGTGACCGTCTCGGCGATCTCGTCCTTGCGGGCGTCGAGGAGGTCGCGCAGCGCGGTGAGCCGGGCGGAGCGCTCGGCGGGCGGGGTGGCGGCCCAGGCCGGGAGGGCGGCGCGGGCGGCCCGTACGGCGGTGTCGACATCGGCCGCGGTGCCGGCCGGGACCCGGGCGACGACCTGCTCGTCGGCCGGGTTCACCACCTCGATCACATCCCGGCCCGCGGCGGGGCGCCAGGCGCCGTCGATGTACATGCCGTCGTGTGCCTTCATCGCGTTTCCTCCCGGGCGGGCCCTCTGGACGTCCGACACATAAACTAGCGGCGATAGTTTTTGTGCGCCAGACGTCCTATGACATCAGAAGTCGACGCGCGCCTCGTCGTCCACCCTCGCCACGGCCTCCTGGCCGAAGGCCTTCTCGTAGGCCCGGCGGATCTCCTCGATCCTGCGGTCGCTGCTGTCCGCCTCCGTCCGCGGGTAGAGCAGGATCAGTTCGTACGACCGCTCCTTCTCGATCGTCCCGCTCGCGTCCCGCCACTGTCCGCGCCCGGACTGGATCGTGAGCCCGTCCGGGAACTCCGGCGTGACCTCCTTGTCGACGAAGGCCATGAACTGCCGGTCGGTGACGGCCGGACCGCCGTCGGGGCGTGCGGTGCCGAAGAAGAGCTGGGTCTCGACGTACGGCTGTCCGCGCCGCGGCTCGGCGGGGGCTGGTGTGTCCGCGTCGTCGAGGGTGGCGTACGCGGTCGGCGCGGCGACCGCGAGCAGGAGGCCAACGGAGGTGAGGACGGCCCGAGTTCGGGTGAAGTGCACGTTCATGGCACATAACTAGCCATACCGCGCGGATTTCACTCCTCCAGATCGGGCAGCCGAGCCGGATCCGGGCAGATCCGCTCGCCGTGGTGGTCGAAGACGAACAGGTGGGCGATGTCGACGAGGAGCGGCACCTGCATGCCGCTCCGGAGGTCGAAGTCGGGGGTGGTGCGGACGATCAGGTCGCCGGGAAGGCGGCCCTCGGGGGGCGCCGGGTCCGGGGCGGCGTCAGCCGGATGCTCCAGCGTCACCACGGGCCCGGCACGCAGGGCGCCCGCCCGGGTGCGGAGCCGCTCCAGCACGGTGCCGGTGTCACGGCGGCGGCGCCGGGCCGGGGGAACCGGGCGCGGGGCCTCCAGGTCGGGTACGACGGCGGGGCGCGAGCCGGTGTTGAAGTGGACGAGGACCTCGTGGCCCTGGAACTCCACATGCTCGACCAGGCCCGTGATGTGCACCTCCCCCGGGCGGGCGGAGGTGGGCGCGGCGATCCGGACCGCCTCCGAGCGCAGGCCCACGATGACCTCGCGGCCCTGCTGGACGCGGAGCAACTGGTGGTCCAGGGTGAGCGGTTCGGGCAGCCGGAGGTACTGCTTGCCGAGGCTGATGGTCATCGCGCCGTCCAGCGGGGCCCGTACGACACCGCGCAGCAGGTTGATGCGCGGGGTGCCGATGAAGGCGGCGGCGAAGACGTTGCGGGGCAGCGCGTAGACCGAGCGGGGGGTGCCGACCTGCTGGAGGACGCCGCCGCGCATGACGGCGACCCGGTCGCCGAGGGACATCGCCTCGGCCTGGTCGTGGGTGACGTACACCGTGGTGACGCCCAGCTCGCGGGTGAGGGCGGAGATCTCGGCGCGCAGGTGGCCCCGGAGCTTGGCATCGAGGTTGGACAGCGGCTCGTCCATCAGGAACGCGGTGGGGTGGCGGGCGATGGCCCGGCCCATGGCGACGCGCTGGCGTTCGCCGCCGGAGAGCTGGGCCGGGAAGCGGTCGAGGAGGTCCTCGATGCCCAGCATGCGGGCGGTGGTGTCCACGCGCGGGCGCGGGTCCGCGCCGGGTGCCTCGATGCGCAGCGGGAAGCCGATGTTGTCGCGGGTGGTCATGTTCGGGTAGAGGGCGAAGTTCTGGAAGACCATCGCCATCCGCCGTGCGGCGGGCAGCAGGTCGTTGGCGTACTCGCCGTCCAGCAGCAGCTCGCCCTCGTCGATGTCCTCGAGGCCGGCGATCATTCTGAGCACGGTGGACTTGCCGCAGCCGGAGGGCCCGAGGAGGACGAGGAACTCGCCGGGTTCGATGTCCAGCGAGAAGCGGTCCACGACGCGGACGCCTCGCAGGTATGCCTTGCTCACGTCGTGCAGGGATATGGCGCGTGTCATGACGGCTGCCCCCGAGGGCTCATTTGCTCCGCGGTCGAACGCCTCGTGCGGGTCGTACGGGGCGTGTGAGTCACGGAAGTTAACGGAATGTGTGCGGCCGAGGGAAGACAATGGGCGGGATCGGGCATGCCGGTCCGGCAAGTGAGAAAGCGGACGATCGCGTTCAGCGCTTTTCGGCCGCCTTGGACGGCTCGCGGGTCGCGATGAGATGGGCGAAGACGACGACGTTGCCGGAGTACCCGGTCTTGCGGTCGTAGTTGCCGCCACAGGTGATCAGCCGCAGCTCCGGGCGCTTGCGGGCGCCGTACACCTCATCGTTGGGGAACTTGTCCTTGTCGTACGACTTGATGACGTCGACCGAGTAGACGGCGGTGCGTCCGTCGGCGCGGCGGACCTCGACGCGTTTGCCGCGCTTGAGTTCACCGAGGCCGCCGAAGACGGCGGGGCCGGTGTTGGTGTCGAGGTGACCCACGGCGATGGCGGTGCCCTGCTCGCCGGGTGACGGCCCGTCCGCGTACCAGCCGGCCACGTCCGGCTCGTCCTCCGGGGGCGCGGGCAGGCGCCGCTCACTGTCGAGGCGGAGGTCGATGAGCGGCGCGTCGATGCCGACGAAGGGGATGACCAGTCGGGTCGCACGGGAGCGGGGCAGGGTGCGAGGCGGCGCCGCGCGCTTGCGGGCCTTGCCCGAGGGGGCCGGGCGGGAGGGCGAGGGGGTCGGGGTCGGGGTCACCGCCTCGCGTCCGGTGGCTGCCGCGGCGTCGGGCCGGGCCCCGGTTCCGGGGCGGGCGTCGGCGGCGGCACCGGGACCGGTGCCCTCCGCGCGGGCGTCCGTGCCGGCGTCACCGGACGCGGTGACGCCGGCACGGACATCGGAGGCTTCGGGGGAGCCGGGAGCCGACACGACCGCTCCGGCGGGCGGCTCCCTCCGCTCGCTCATCCGGATGCCGACCACCACCAGCAGAACGGCCAGTACGGCCGTCCTCGCCAGGCGGTAGGCGCGCCTCCGGTACCAGGGCCTTCGCCGCCTCCTACGCGCCATGCGAGCGACGACGGAGCCGGAACCACACCACCCCGCCCACCGCGGCCAGGCCCACGGCACCCGCGCCGGCGACCGTGGTGAACGCCTCATCGCGCGCGATACCGCCGCCCCCGGCGGGCGGACCGCCCTGCGGACCGGGTGAAGGCGTCGACATCGAGGCCCGGCAGTCGACCGTGAACGTCTTCTCCCGCTCGGCACCGGTCATGCCCGTGAACGACCAGGCGAGCCGGTACTGCCCGTCGGGCAGGTTCAGGTCCTCGGTGTGGCCGATGCCGCCCGCGAGATTGAGGGTCCCGCGGAGCGTGGCGCCGCTCGGAACCTCGGGCTGAGTCCTGATGTTCCAGTTGACGGCCGTGATGGTCTCGAAGTTGGCGGCGTCGAGGTAGAAGCGGCAGACCCTCGGCTCGTCGATCGCGTCACCGTACGGCGTGCGTGCGACCCCGTCCCACGGCGCCGTGTGGATCTTGAGCGTGCCGTTGTCCCCGGGGGCCATCGGCGCGGCGCCCGCCGTCGGCAGGCCGGAGAGCGGGGTCAGCGCGGCGGTCAGCGCCGTGACGGCGGCGATGCGCATTCCGGCGCGGCGTTGAAGAGGCGTGGTGGGCATGCGAATCCTCCGAGTCAGACGATTTTCGTACAAATCGCGCTTTGTCTGACTCTCTTTCACATGCGCACGTCGAATCGCGGGCGCAGCGCCCTACGCTCCGCTAAATTCCACTCTTTCGCCGTAGCCGCGACCTGGACCAGCCCCGCTCACCGCGCTCGCCGGGGTTCTTCGACTCCCCCGCCGCATTCGCCGGCGCCCGCAGCGCCGTCCCCGCCGACAGCAGCAACAGCGCCCCGAGCATCACGAACGGCGCCGCCACCCCCGCGAGCCCCGCGATCAGGCCCGCCGAGGCCGGCGCCGCGACCTGCCCGAGCCGGTTGCCGGTCAGCCGCAGGGCGAGGGCGGTGGAGCGGGCGCCGTCGGGGGCCGCCTGGACGACCGTCGTCATGGACAGCGGCTGGCCGACGCCGAGGCAGAAGCCGAGCACCGCCAGCATCAGGGCCAGCGCCCACACCGGCACCGGAAGCGCGATCCCCGCACAGAGCAGGGCCGCCAGCAGACAGGTCACGGTCAGCAGCAGGGTCCGGCCGAGCAGCCTCAGCAGGGGCGTCAGGACCAGCCGGCAGGCGATGGTGGCCGCCGCGCGCAGGCTGAGCAGCAGGCCGATCACGGACGGCGCGATCCCGCGGTGCTCGCCGACCACCGGGAGGTAGGCGGTGAGGATGTCGGTCGCGGAGAGCACGGCGAGGCTGATGAAGATGCCGGCGGGCACCCCCCGGGCGCGCAGGATGCGCTGCACGGGGACGCGGTCGGCCCGTTCCTTGCGGGACTCGGCCGTCGTACGGCGCTCTATGCGCCACAGCGAGGTCAGCGCGACCGCGCCGCCCGCGCCCGCCACCAGCAGGGCGACCGCGCTCGTCCCCGCCATGTCCCGGCCCCCGATCAGCCCGCCGGCGGCGATCGGGCCGACCAGCTGGCCGAGCGAGGCGCCGATGGTGAAGTGGCCGAAGTTGCGGTCCTGTTCGTGCGGGGCGGACTGGCGGGCGACGAGGGACTGGGCGCCGATCACGAAGCAGAGGTGGCCGAGGCCCATGACGCCGCTCCAGACCGCCATCGCCCACAGCGAGTCCGCGAGGCCGCTCAGCGCGCAGCCCCCGGATATCAGCACGACGCCTACGGGCAGCAACGGGGCACAGCGCCCGTGGTCGGTGCGGCGGCCCAGCGGGACGGCGACGAAGAGCGGGAGCAGGGCGTAGACGCCCGCGATCACGCCGATCGCGCGCTCGTCCGCGCCCAACGCCAGCGCCCGGTAGGAGACGGCGGGCCGGGCCATCGACACCGCCCCCTGCGCGAAGCTGAAGGCGATGACGAGGCGGAGCAGCCAGCCGCGGTTCCCACCGGGCGCCATAGGGAGATCCTCCGTCGAAAGGTCAGATGATTCCGAAGAGCAGCCCTGCCCCGAGGATGACGAGGCATGTGAGGGCGGCCCACTTCACGACGAACTTGGTGTGATCGCCGAACTCCACCTTGGCCATGCCGACCAGGACGTACACGGCCGGGACCAGCGGGCTCGACATGTGCAGCGGCTGGCCGACCAGGGAGGCGCGGGCCATCTCCAGCGGGGTGACGCCGTGCGCGGCGCCGGCCTCGGCGAGGACGGGGAGGACGCCGAAGTAGAAGCCGTCGTTCGACATGAAGTAGGTGAGCGGGAGGCTCAGGATGCCGGTGACCAGGGCCATGTGCGGGCCCATGCCCTCGGGGATGACGTCCACCATCCACTTGGCCATGTGGTCGACCATGCCGGTGCCCTGGAGGACGCCGGTGAAGACGGCGGCGGCGAAGACCATGCCGGAGACGTTGAGGACGTTGTCGGCGTGGGCGGCGAGGCGGGCCTTCTGGTCCGGGATGTGCGGGAAGTTCACGGTGAGCGCGAGCGCGGCGCCGAGCAGGAACAGCACCGGGATCGGCAGCCACTCCATGATCATGCAGGTGAGCAGGGCGACCGTGAGCAACGCGTTGAACCAGTAGAGCTTGGGGCGCAGGGTGGGCCGGTTCGGGTCGAGGACCTGGAAGCGCTTCTTCTCGTCCTCGTCGTCGTCCTCGGCGTCGGTGCCGGAGCCGGAGCCGCCGGTGGCGACCGCGTCCTTGCCCGTGCCGCCCGCACCGGAGCCGGCGCCGACCAGGACGGTCTCGGTCTCCTTCTCCTCGACCTTCTCCTCCACCAGGACCTGGTCCAGGGTGAGCACGCCGAGCCGCTTGCGCTCGCGCAGACCGAGGAAGTACGAGAGGACGATGACGGCGAGGAGGCCGACGGCGAGGGCCGGGATCATCGGGACGAAGATCTCGCTGGCGTCCACCTTCAGCGCGGTGGCGGCGCGGGCGGTCGGGCCGCCCCACGGCAGGGTGTTCATCACGCCGTTGGCCATCGCGGCCACACCGGTCATCACGACCAGGCTCATCTTCAGGCGCTTGTACAGCGGGTACATCGCCGAGACGGTGATCATGAAGGTGGTCGAGCCGTCGCCGTCGAGGGAGACGATCGCGGCGAGGATCGCCGTGCCGACGACGATCCGCATCGGGTCGGCCTTGGCGAACTTCAGGATGCCCCGGACGATCGGATCGAAGAGGCCGACATCGATCATCACACCGAAGTAGACGATCGCGAACATGAGCATCGCCGCGGTGGGGGCGAGGCTGGTGACACCTTCGATGACGTAGTCACCGAGCTTGGCGCCCTTTCCGACGAAGACGCAGAACAGTGCCGGAATCAGCACGAGCGCCGCGATCGGCGACATCTTCTTCATCATGATCAGGACCAGGAAGGTCGCGATCATGGCGAAGCCAAGGATGGTCAGCATGAGTGGATACCTAACGTTCGCCCTTGAACGACCCACCAGGGCCGGCGGTGGGACGACGTTAGGTCCGTTCAAACAGCGTTAACAAGACGTTGACATGCGAGCAATAAGCGCAAAACTCCAGGTCAGAGCTTTGCTCAGGTCAGAGGCGTGATCTTTTCGGCCACCGGGACCACTTCGATCGGCACCCCGTTGAGCACCGCGTTGCCCGACAGCGGGTCGAGGAGGCTGCCGTCGAGGAGCTGGTTGACGTTGGCGCCGGGGTCGGCGGCGGCGTGGCTGAGCCGGGTGCCGGGGCGGTCGTGGCCCCAGCCGTGCGGCAGGCTCACCACGCCGGGGCGCACGACATCGGTGACCTCGGCGGGGGCGGTCACCTCTCCCCCGGCGCCCTTGAGGCGTACGTCCGCCCCGTCCCGAACCCCGAGCCGTGTGGCGTCCTCCGGGTGGATGTGCAGGGTGCAGCGGTTGGAGCCGCCGGTGAGGGCGGGGATGTTGTGCATCCAGCTGTTGTTGGACCGCAGATGGCGGCGGCCGATCAGGACGAGCCCGTCGGCGCGCTCGCGCAGGGCCGCCCTGAGGCGGGGCAGGTCGTCGGCGATGGGGCGCGGCAGCAGCTCCACCTTGCCGCTGACGGTCTTCAGCGGCTGCGGCAGCCGGGACGCGAGCGGCCCGAGGTCGATGCCGTGCGGGTGCGCGAGCAGCTTCTCCAGGGTCAGCCCGTCCGGTCGTACGCCGAAGCCGTCGCCGTAGGGGCCGAGGCGCAGCATCATGTCGAGCCGCCGCTCGGGGCCGCTGAGGCCGGTGAGGAGCGCGGCGAGTTCGTGCGGGTCACGCCCGTGGACCGGAGAGTGGGGCTCCTTGACGGCCTTGCCGAGGGTCTGGCCGATGACCAGGTCGTCGACCGCGGACGGGTCGGCGCCGTGCATGCCGGTCGCGGCGAGGATGAGCCGGGCCAGGATCTCGGTCTCGGCCATCCGGCCGGGCTCCAGCGGGACGGCGGGGCGGGTGTAGCGGACCTGGTTGCGCACGGCGAGGGTGTTGAAGGCGAAGTCGTGGTGCGGGCTCTGCGAGGGCGGTGGCGGCGGCAGTACGACATGGGCGTGGCGCGAGGTCTCGTTGAGGTACGGGTCGACGCTGACCATGAAGTCGAGCGAGCCCAGGGCCTTGTCGAGCCGGTCGCCGTCGGGGGCGGACAGGACGGGGTTGGCGGCGACGGCGACGAGGGCGCGGATCGGCTCGCCCTCGTCCGTGCCGGTGTCGATCTCCTCGGCGAGCGCGGAGAGCGGCAACTCGCCCTTCGCCTCCGGGTGTTCGCTCACCCGGGAGTGCCAGCGGCCGAGCGCGAAGCCGCGGCCGGGGCCGGCGGGGCGGGGCGTTCTGTCGGTGGCCGCCTGCGGGAAGAGCGCGCCGCCGGGGCGGTCGAGGTTGCCGGTGAGGATGTTCAGGACGTCGACGAGCCAGCTGGCCAGGGTGCCGTGCGGGACGGTACAGCTGCCGATACGGCCGTAGACGGCGGCGGTGGGGGCGGCGGCGAGTTCGCGGGCGAGGACGCGGATCGTGCCGGCGTCCACGTCGCAGGCCTCGGCGACGGCTTCGGGGGTGAAGTCCCGTACGGCGTCGGGGATTTCGTCGAGCCCTTGGAGGTACGGGGCCAGTTCGCCCGGATCCACGAGGCCCTCGTCGAAGAGGGTGTACGCCATCGCCGCGAGGAGCAGGGCGTCCGTGCCGGGCCGGATCGCGATGTGCCGGTCGGCGAGCTTGGCGGTGCGGGTGCGGCGCGGGTCGATGACGGTGAGGGTGCCGCCGCGGGCCTTGAGCGCCTTGAGCTTGCCCGGGAAGTCGGGGGCGGTGCACAGGCTGCCGTTGGACTCCAGCGGGTTCGCCCCGATCAGGAGCAGATGGTCGGTGTGGTCCAGGTCCGGTACGGGGATCGCGAGGGCGTCGCCGTAGAGCAGTCCGCTGGAGACGTGCTTGGGCATCTGGTCGACCGTGGAGGCGGTGAAGACGCTGCGGGTGCCGAGGCCGGCGAGCAGGACCGGCGGGTAGAGCGCGCCGGCCATGGTGTGCACGTTGGGGTTGCCGAGGACGACGCCCACCGAGTTCGGCCCGTACCGCTCGACGACCGGGCGGATCCCGGCGGCGACGGCGTCGAAGGCCTCCTCCCAGGTGGCCTCGCGCAGCTCGCCGTCCTTGCGCACGAGCGGGGTGCGCAGCCGGTCGGGGTCGCCGTCGACGGCCCCGAAGGAGGCGCCCTTCGGGCAGATGAACCCCTTGCTGAACACGTCGTCGCGGTCACCGCGGGCGCTGGTGACCTCGGTCCCCTCGATGGTGAGGGTCAGGCCGCAGGTGGCCTCGCACAGGGGGCAGATGCGCAGTGCGGTGCGGGACACGGGTCCTCCCGGAGTGGCGGCGGCGGTGGCGCGCGATTCAGGGCCGAGCATACCGACCGGTATGCACGGAGGGGAGTCCCGACAGGGAATGAGGTCGGAAATTCGCGAGCCGCCGGCCGGAGTCCCGGTGGCGGAGCCCTGCCAGCGCGGCCCCGTCAGTCCAGCACTCGCGCCAGATAGGCCCGCAACATCTCCCGCGCCTCCTCGATGATCCGGTCGTCACCGCCCGGGGACACCCGGAAGGCGAGGTGGACCAGGGTGTCGGCGGTTTCGACGGCGATGAGGAAGCTGCGGCGCAGGTCGTCGTCCGGTTCGCGGCCGAGGAAGCCGGAGAGCAGGTCGGTGAGGCGGTCGGCGACGCGGGTGTTGGGTTCGCCGCGGGTGCCGACGGGGATCTGGTTGCCGAAGTCGACGAGGGAGAAGCCGGGCGCGGTGCGCTTCATGGCGAGGTACTCGTCGAGCACGGCGTCCATCGCCACCCGCCAGCCTCCGTCACCGGCACCCTTGAGGCGTTCGGTGACGCGGGCGGTGTAGCGCTCGAGGTTGCGCTGGGCGAGGGCGTCGGCCATCTGGCGCTTGTTGCCGAAGAACCGGTAGACGGAGCCGATGGGGACGCCGGCCCGCTGGGCGACGGCCCGGGTGCTCAGGTCGTCGTAGCCGACCTCGTCGAGGAGGTCGGCGCAGGCATCGAGGATCCGGGTGAGCCGTTCGGCGCTGCGCCGCTGCACGGGCGCCCGGCGAAGCGTTTCTGGGTGGGGCACGGTCTTCATCATGCCTTTCCGGCTCGGTCCGGGGAACATCGACCCCCAGTACGGAGACGGGCACCCGGCACACTCAGTGCCGCGGCGGACGGGGACGGCGTCAGGGTCCGCTCCGGCTCCGGCTCCGACGACGGCGTCAGGGTCGGCTCGGACTCCGATGCCGTGATGTCCGCCGTGCTCTGGACGGGGCCGTCCTCCACGGCCCACACCGTGCCGTCGTCGGCGTGCAGCCGCACGGTGAGCTGGTGCGTGCCGCGCGGGACGAGACCGGCCGGGAGGCGGTACTCGGGGGTGCGCAGCTTGGTGACGAGACGCCCGTCGACATAGAGGTACGCGAGCCCGCGCCCGGCGACCACCCGATCCCCCGCATCGGCGGGCGAGAAGCGGAACCTGCGAACGGCCAGCCGCACGTCCCAGCTCCCGTCGTCGCCGTCCGCGTCCGGCTGCACCTCTATGCCGACCTCGGGCGCCTGGTCCTCGTCCACCTCGCGGTAGTGCCGCCCCTCGTCGTCGGTCTCGTCGAGGACCTTGCCCACCGGGGAGGGCGACGCCGCTTCCTGCCCCTGGTCCGGAGCGGCATCGGAGTCGCAGCCCGTGGTTCCGGTCAGCAGCAGGACACAGACCGCGAGCGCGGCGAGCGGGGACCGGGTCCATGACATGCCCGGGAGACTAGAACACCGGTCCGACAGCCGGATCCCCCTGAAGTCTGGTTCGCGTCCGGTTCTCGTCGTACTCGAAGGGGAGGCTCCGCTGATCTCTTGCGCTTGCGAAACCGCAATCCTACGGTGAAGCATAGGAATAAGACGCGAAGGAGCGATCATGAGCGGGGAATCGCGGAAGACCGCGGAAGGGCTGACCTACCTCTCCGGTTTCGGCAACGAGCACAGCTCGGAGGCGGTGCCCGGCGCCCTCCCCGAGGGTCGCAACTCACCCCAGCGCGCCCCGCTGGGTCTCTACGCGGAGCAGCTGAGCGGTACGGCGTTCACCGAGCCGCGGGCCCACAACCGTCGCTCCTGGCTGTACCGCATCCATCCGTCGGCCGCCCACCCGGCGTTCACACGCACCGACAACGGCGCGATCCGTACGGCACCGTTCACCGAGTCCGTGCCGGATCCGAACCGACTGCGCTGGAACCCCCTGCCCGCACCGGCCCCCGGCACCGACTTCCTAGCCGGCCTGTGGACGCTGGGCGGCAACGGCGACGCGACCCAGCGCACCGGCATGGCCGTGCACCTCTATCACGCCAACGCGTCCATGGACCGCGTCTTCAGCGACGCCGACGGCGAGCTGCTGATCGTGCCGGAGCGCGGCGGGCTGCTGCTGCACACGGAGTTCGGGTTGCTGCATGTGGAGCCGGCACATGTGGCGCTGATCCCACGTGGGGTGCGCTTCCGTGTGGAGCTGTTGGATGACTCTGCCCGGGGCTATGTGTGCGAGAACTATGGGGCGCCCTTCCACCTCCCCGACCTCGGCCCCATCGGCGCCAACGGCCTCGCCAACGCCCGGGACTTCATGGCCCCGGTGGCCGCGTACGAGGAGGGCGAGGGGCCGGTGGAGGTGGTCAACAAGTTCTGCGGAAACCTCTGGAGGGCCACCTATGACCACTCACCCCTCGACGTGGTCGCCTGGCACGGCAACCATGTGCCGTACGTCTATGACCTGCGCCGTTTCAATGTGATCGGCACCATCTCCTACGACCACCCCGACCCGTCGATCTTCACGGTGCTGACGTCCCCGTCCGACACTCCCGGTCTCGCCGGCGTCGACTTCGTGGTCTTCGCGCCGCGCTGGCTGGTGGGCGAGGACACCTTCCGGCCGCCGTACTTCCACCGGAACGTGATGAGCGAGTACATGGGCCTGGTCGAGGGCGCCTACGACGCGAAGGCGGAAGGCTTCGTGCCCGGTGGCGGCTCGCTGCACAACATGATGTCGGCACACGGCCCGGACCGGGAGACGTTCGACAAGGCGAGCGCCGCGGAGCTGACGCCGCAGAAGATCGACGACGGGCTGGCGTTCATGTTCGAGACCCGCTGGCCGGTGACGCTGACCCCGCAGGCGGCCGGGGCCGAGCACCTGCAACAGCGTTACGACGACGTCTGGGAGGGCATGGAACGGCACTTCCGCACGATTTGACGGTCGTTCGGTTGCAGTAGAGATCCCCTACCGGTACGGATGGCCCCGTGACCTCCTTCGCCCCTGACTCGATCGTCCTGAACCGCAAGCTGCCGCTCTGGTACCAGGTGTCGCAGTCGCTGCGTGCCTCGATACTCGGCCGCCGTCCGCAGGACCCGCTGCGGCTGCCCACCGAGGAGCAGTTGGCGGAGCACTACGGCGTGAGCGTGCTGACGATGCGGCAGGCGCTGAAGGAGTTGGAGGACGAGGGCCTCATCACGCGTCACCGGCGACGGGGCACGTTCATCGAGCCGGACGTCCGCCGGGGCGCCCCCGTGCGGCTGCTCGGCTCGGTGGACGCGATCGTGGCGCAGCAGTCCGGCATGGTGACCGAGCTGCTGGAGCACGGCACCGTGCCCGTGCCCGCCGAAGTCGCCGAGTTCTTCCCGGACGTCGACGAGGTGGCGACGTACCACCGGCTGCGCAGCGACGACAAGACGGGCGAGCCGACCAACCACGCCCGCAACTACGTCCGCCGCGAACTCGCCGCCCGCATCGACCTGGACGACCTCGTCCGCTGGCCGATGACCAAGGTGCTGCGGGACGTGGTCGGGGCGGACATCAGCCGCATCACGGACACGGTCGAGGCGCGCCTCGCCGACCCGGAGACGGCGCGGCTGCTCCAAGTCCCACTGCTGAGCCCGATCCTGCACTACACGGGCGTGACGTACGACGCGGAGGGACGGGTGCTGGACGCGGCGGTCATCCACTACCGGGGCGACCGCTTCTCCTTCACGGTGACCTTGGAAGCCAACTGACCCGCGCGCCGAAGCCAGGTCGTACGATGCCCAGCGTGACGCACGACGACGCTCCGCCGCTGGCGGACCTCATGCCGTGGTCCGTCGCACCGCCGCGGCTCGGCCGGGGGTGGCCGACGGGCCCCGACGCGGCATCCCTGAAAGCCCGCTGGGACGCCTTCGTGAAGGCCGAGGGCACGGACCGGGAGGCCCTGCTGCAGCCGACGCGCTCCCGCACACTGCATTCGGCCGTCGGCCAGCTCCCCGGCCGGTCCGCCGGCACGGAGAAGCTGATCCGCGCCTCGGGCCCCTGCCCGGAGCCGGTACGGGTCCTGCACGCCCCCTTCGACGAGCAGTGGCTGATCCCCGACCACCGTCTGATCGACGCCGCCCGGCCCGAGCTGTGGCGGGTGGCGGACGAGCACCAGGTCTTCGTCCTGGAGACCCCGGAGTCCGGCCTGCTCGCGACCTCCCTGCTCCCGTTGCTGCGCCCGGGCCGCGTCCGCCCGCTGTACCGCCGCCCGGGCGGCACGGAGCCGAACCTGGCACCGGGCCTCGTCGAGCACCTCCGGGACCGGCTCGGCCTACCGGTCGAACCGCTGGACCTGCTCGCCTGGACGCTGGCGGCCGCCCGCCCGGACCTCACCGTCCCCCTCACCACCGACCCGGAACTGTGGGCACGCGGTGTGGAGTCGGGCCGCCGCGCCCTGTGGCTGATGCGTCGCAACGGCGACCGCCCGAAACTGCCCGGCGGTCGTCGCCCGTACGTCCGCGCGCCGCTGCCCTCCCGCCCGCTGGCGCTGGAGTACGACCGCGGCGAGGAGGCCCTGCTGCTGGACGAGGGTCGCATCTCACCGGTCCCGCCGCAGGCCTGGGACTACGAGGTGGCCGGAGTGAAGGTCCTGGAGCAGTGGTTCACCGCCCGCGTCACGGAGCCCGAGCCGGGCACCCTGGCGGCGATCCGGCCGACGACCTGGCCGCAGGCGTGGACGTCGGAGCTGCTGGAGCTGATCACGGTACTGGCACTGCTGGCCGAACTCCGGCCCATGCAGGAGGAGCTGACGTCGCCCCTCACGGCAACCGACCTCCGCGAGGCCGGCGTCCTGCCGGTCCCCGAGTCCGCACGCAGGCCTGCGTCGGTGCTGGACCACCACGAGGAAGGCCCGGAAGGCCAGTTCGCGTTGATCTAGTCGATCCGGTCGTCCCTGGGCGCGAACGCGTCCAGCATCCGGTTCAGCATCAGCTCGAACGCCCCGTCGAGATCGATCGGCCCCGGATCCTCCGTGAACGCCGCGGCCATTCTCGGATACGCCCCCGTGGCCACCTGACTCCCGAGGTAGGCGATCCGCACCGCGTTCTCCTGCTCCGCCGACCAGGGCAGCGACCGGGTGCGCTCGGCGGCGGCCAGTTCGGTCGCGACGTAGGAGGTCACACAGCCGTTCAGCATCCCGAGGAGCTGCATCTTCATGCCGTAGGGCGCCTCCAGCGGATCCAGGCAGGCCAAGCCGTGCTCCAGGTACCGCAGGGCGTTCGGGCTGAAGCCGTAGACGGGTGACATCAGTCGTGTCATCCACGGATGCCGGTGCATCAGCTCGCGCGTCTGCTGGGCGACCCGGCGCATCTCCGCCCGCCAGTCCCCGCCCGGCTCCCACAGCTCGTGCTCCCCGCCGACGGCGTCCACCATCAGCTCGTACAGGTCCTCCTTGCGGGGCACGTAGTTGTACAGCGACATCGTGCCGCAGCCCAGCTCACCGGCCACCCGTCGCATCGACACCGCGTCGAGCCCCTCGGCGTCGGCGATGCGCACCGCGGCCGCCGCGATGTCGGCACGGGTGAACGCCGGTTTCGGCCCGCGCCCCGTCCGCTCGGGTCGCGCCCAGATCACTCCGGGCTCGGCCGCCTTGCCCGCCATCCATCATCACCTCGCACACCATCCTAGTTACGTACACCGTACGTAGTGCGCTATGGTCGACCCATGACTTCTACGTACGCTGTACTTAGTGAAGGTCTGGAAAAGCGATTCGGCGAGGTCCACGCCCTGCGCGGACTCGATCTGGCCGTCGCGCAGGGCACCGTCTGCGGCCTCCTCGGCCCCAATGGCGCGGGCAAGACCACGGCCGTGCGGCTGCTGACCACGTTGCTGCGCCCGGACGCCGGCTCGGCCCGGGTCGCCGGCCACGATCTGCTGCGGGACCCGGCGGCCGTGCGCCGCGCCATCGGCGTCACCGGCCAGTACGCGTCGGTCGACGGCGACCTCACCGGCCGCCAGAACCTCCGGCTGTTCGCCCGGCTGCACCGGGTTCGCGGGCCCGCCGAGCGGGCCGACGAACTCCTCGACCGCTTCGGGCTGACCGAGGCGGCCGACCGGCCGGCCTCCACGTACTCGGGCGGGATGCGACGCCGCCTGGACCTCGCGGCCAGTCTCGTCCGCCGCCCCGAGGTGCTGTTCCTGGACGAGCCCACGACCGGCCTCGACCCCGCCAGCCGCAACCGGATCTGGGACGCCGTGCGGGAGCTGACCGCCGACGGCACGACGGTGCTGCTGACCACGCAGTACCTGGAGGAGGCCGATCAACTCGCCGACGACATCGCTTTGGTGGACCGGGGACGGGTCGCGCACAGGGGTTCGCCCGCCCAGTTCAAGTCGTTGATCGGCGCACATGTCGAGGTCGTCGTGACCGACCCGGACGTGATGGTGAAGGCGGCGGCCGTACTGGACCAACTCACCGGCGCCGAGCCGTCGTTCGACCACGAGCGGCGCGCCGTCGTCGCGGTCACCCGGGACGCCACACTCACGCTCCCCCGTCTGGTGCGCGAACTCGACGCCGCGGGCGTGCCGTTGCTCGACGTGAGCATCGAACCACCGACTCTCGACGACGTGTTCCTGCGGCTCACGCAGGAGGTCCAGGAAACCCAGGTCTCCCAGGAAGAGGAGCGTGCCGCATGAGCACCCTGGCGTACGACGGCGGCGCGCTGCTGGGCCGCCAGTTGCGGCGGATCCGGAACAACCCGGGGCTGCTGATCCTGACGCAGACCATGCCGATCACCATGCTGCTGTTCTTCGGCTATGTCTTCGGCAGCGCCCTCGCGATGCCCGGCGCGGAGTACCGGTCCTTCCTGGTGCCCGGTCTGCTGGTGGCGACCGCGGCCAACGGGCTGATGACCGGCATGTTCCAGGCCGCCGGGGACGTTCACCGGGGTGTGACGGACCGCTTCCGGACGCTGCCGGTCAGCCGGGCCGCGGTGCCGCTGGGACAGGCGGCCGCGGATCTGATCGTGACGGCCGCCGGGACCGTGCCGTTCCTGCTGGTCGGGCTCGCGGTGGGGTGGCGGATCGAGGGATCGGCGCTCGAAGCCATGGGCGCGGTGGGGCTGTTGCTGCTGTTCCGGTTCGCGACGTCGTGGGCCGGGATATTCCTCGGGCTGCTGACCCGGAACGAGGAGGCCGCCGGTCAGCTGGGCGGGGCGACGTTCATCCTGCCGCTGCTGTCCAACGCGTACATCCCGACGGAGGGTCTGCCGGGCTGGCTGCGCACGCTCGCCGAGTGGAATCCGATCAGCGCGGTCACCATGGCCCTGCGGGACCTCTTCGGCAACGCGCCCGTACCGGACGGCGCCGCTTGGCCGGTCGCGCATCCCGTCGCCGGGTCGCTGGCCTGGTGCGCGGTCCTGCTCGCGGTGTTCGTGCCGCTCGCCGTACGCCGGTACGCGCGCGGCGAGTGATCGTCACCGTGTGACGAAGGCCCGTCAACTCCCTTGCGTGACCGATCTCGTGACACACCTGTTATACAAGGGGCGCGGGCCGATGAGCGGGGGGTGGGGTGGGGTGGGGGATGTGCCCGCGCCCGGAGAGCCCTTCGTGGCGCCGCTGCCTGCCGTGGGGATGACGGACGGGGACAGCGTGTTACGGCGCCGGTACGGGGTGATCTGCCGGGCGCGGGCCTTCGAGGTCGTCGAGGGTCGCCGGGGTACGGGTCAGCGTCCGCCGAAGAGCGAGCGGCGGAGCCGTCGCAGCGGCGCGAAGAGCGAGACGCGGCGAACCCGCGCGCCCTGGTCGCTGCGCTGCGTGGTGTCACGACTGGTCAGCTCACGCATCAGCGAGGTCGCCTCGGCCGCTTCTCCCTGCGGCACGGCGGGACCCGCCAGCACCGAGAGATGGCGGTCCAGACGCGAACTGGTCGCGCTGCTCCCGCAGGTGATCGCAGGGACCCTCGCCCTGCTGCGCACTGTTATCTGATCCATGTCACTCCCCACCCGTACGAGTCCACCCGGCCCGGGCAGATTAACCCTATCGCCCCGGTGGGGCACGCGTGTATCGCGGTCACAGGATTCACCTTCCCCATAAGGGTGTTGACGACTCATCGTTGATTACTCTCCGAATCCAACCGATTTCAGGGCGAGTTGGACAACGGGCTGGCTGGTGGGTTGCGGTGAGCCTCCGTCCGGCTCGACGGTCACAGCCAGTGACGTCGTTTTCTTGTCGAGACCGGAGGCGATCAAGGGCGTGTCGCCGTCGAAGAGGCCCAGGGAGCGTGGTTGCACATCGGGGCGCATCTGCCAGAGCTGGTGCACCCGGCCGCTCGGCAACTCGCCGTATCCGCTCAGAGTGACGATCGCCCGCCCCGCCGATGCGGAGGCGACCACTCCGATCGTCCGCCCCCGCGCGTCCTCGCCGGCGGTCGCCCGGGCGTCGGGCGCCGCGAGAACGTTAGCGATCTCACTTGCCCGGGCCTGCTGGGCGTCCAGCTGCTCCTGCGTCCTGTTCGCCTGGACGGCGAAGAGGGAGGCGACGACGAGGGCCGCGGCGGCCGTGACCGTGGCGAACGGCACGAGCAAAGGGCGCGTCCTGGGCGCATGGGTGCGCGGCGGCGGCTGGGTGCCCCACACATGCGGCGGCAGCTGAGTGGCACGCGCGCGTGCCGGCTCCCGTCCGACGGACTCCTGCGGAGTCGTGCGTACGGCGGCCAGGACCCGGTCGCGCATCGCGGCCGGCGGCGGGGCGGCCGTCGACCAGGCGAGCCGGACGGCGTCCTCGGACAGGGCCCGCACCTCGGCGGCACAGCTGTCGCAGGACTTCAGGTGCTTCTCGAAGCGGAGCCGCTCGGCGGGTTCCAGGGCGTCGAGGGCATAGGGCGCGGCGAGGGAGTGCAGGTCCTCGCGGCGCAGCAGGCGACCGACCAAGCTCATGCGACACCTCCCAGGCACTTGCGCAGCTGGGTGAGTCCGTCGCGCATCCGGGTCTTGACCGTGCCCAGCGGCAGCGAGAGCCGCTCGGCGACCTCACGGTAGGTGTAGCCGTCGTAGTAGGCGAGGGTCACGGACTGGCGTTGCAGCGCGGTGAGCCGGTCCAGGCAGCGGCGCACCCACTCACGCTCCAGTCCGGCCTCGACCTCCTCGGCGACGTGGTCGAAGGCCGGGTGGTTCGCGCGCAGGGCCTCGCGTTGTTCGCGTTCACCGGCCGCGCGGGCGCTGCGGACCCGGTCGACGGCGCGGCGGTGGGCGAGGGTGAGGACCCACGACAGGGCGCTGCCCCGATGCGGGTCGAACTTCGCCGCTGACCGCCACAGTTCGAGCAGCACTTCCTGGGCCACCTCCTCGGACTGGGCGGGGTCGCGCAGCACACGCCGGACCAGCCCGTACACCGGCCCGGAGACCAGCCCGTACAGCTCCTCGAACGCCTTCTGATCACCGCCCGCCACGAGCACCAGCAGCTCGTCCGCCTCCAACTCGTCTCCCCCTCCAGTCAGACCGCAGCGCGGCCGTCTCGTCCCGCGAGGCATTCGCAACGGACCCACCTCCGGATGGGGTTACGGATCAGCGGGCCGAAAACGCGGGTCGCCTCTCGATGAAACAACTTTTCAGTTCGGCCGTAAGAACGCTTGGGATTCGACCAATCCACCCTGGCGACGGCTCCGAATCGGGTGCGTCAGGCAAGTTGGGACTGAGGACGGACGGCATGACACCTAATTCCAGGAGCGGTGCGGGACGCAGGGGCCTCGCGACCCTCGTATGTGGTGCGCTGGCCGCCGGGGGGCTCGCAGCCGCCGGCGTGACCGCGCTGGAACCGGGGGCGGCATCCGCCTCCAGTCACCGGGAGGCCCCACTGATCTCGGGGACCCCGCAGTACGACAACACGGACGTGTACGCGTTCGTCAGCCCGGACAAGCCGGACACGACGACGATCATCGGGAACTGGATCCCGTTCGAGGAGCCGGCCGGTGGACCGAACTTCTTCACGTTCGCCGAGGACGCGCAGTACGACATCCACATCGACAACAACGGTGACGCACAGGGCGATCTGCTCTACCGCTTCACCTTCGACACGCACATCAAGAACAAGAAGACGTTTTTGTACAACACCGGTCCGGTCGAGAGCCTCGACGACAAGGACCTCAACATCACGCAGACGTACGACATCGAGCTGCTGAAGCTGAAGGACCAGCACCCGGTGTCGAAGACGAAGGTCGCCAACGACGTGCCGGTGGCCCCGTCGAACGTCGGCAAGGCGTCGATGCCGGACTACGCCAAGCTGCGCGAGCAGGCCGTGCACAAGCTCGCGGGCGACGCGACGTCGTTCGCCGGGCAGGCCGACGACCCGTTCTTCCTGGACCTGCGGGTCTTCGACCTCCTGTACGGCGGGAACCTCTCCGAGGTCGGCAACGACACGCTCAAGGGCTACAACGTCAACTCGATCGCCCTCCAGGTTCCGACGCACATGATCACGGAGTCGGCGGAGCAGCCGATCGTCGGCATCTGGTCGACGACCCAGCGCAAGAACGCCCAGGGCTACTTCGAGCAGGTCTCGCGTCTCGGTAACCCCCTGGTGAACGAGGTCGTCAACCCCCTCAAGGACAAGGACAAGTTCAACGCGTCCGCCCCCTGGGAGGACGCCCAGTTCCTGAAGAACGTCACCAATCCGGAGCTGCCGAAGCTCATCGAGGCGATCTACAAGATCCCGGCGCCCGACGAACCGCGCAACGACCTGGTCGACGTCTTCCTCAAGGGTGTGAAGGACCTCAACCAGCCCCCGCACGTGACCCCGTCGGAGATGCTGCGCCTGAACACCTCGGTCAAGCCGGCCGCCGAACCCAAGCGGCTCGGTGTCCTCGACGGCGACAACGCGGGCTTCCCGAACGGCCGCCGCCTCACCGACGACGTGATCGACGCATCCCTCCAGGTCGTCGAGGGTGAACTCCTGGGCGCCAAGAACGACTTGGGTGACGCCGTCGACAAGAACGACAAGGACTTCGAGAAGGCCTTCCCGTACGTAGCCCTGCCCACCGAGGGCTCCCGCGGCCCGCTCGCCCAGGGCACGGACGGCGAGACCGACGTCCGCAGCCAGCTCGGCGACGCCCTCCAGCCGGCCGGCGGTGCCTCCGGCATGGACGACACGACCCTGATCGCCGGCTCGGCGGGCGCCGGCGCCCTGGGGATCCTGCTGATCGGCGGGGCCCTGATGTGGTGGCGCCGGATGCGGGAGCGGGCCTACTAGGCCCACGACAGAGCTGGCGCGGCCCGCGAAGTACTCATCCCCCACGGCGCGGGCCGCGCCGCCGCACGTGACAACTGCCACTGCTGGACAGCCGATCGAGGAGAGGGCATGGCCCCGCGGACGAACGACAGCGAACCCCGACAGCCCGTCCGGCGTTCGAGGACGAGGCCCGAAGGGCCGACAGCGGGGTCTGGGGGCGCGGCCCCCAACGGGGTCGAAGGGGCGGAGCCCCTTGAGGATGGGACGGGTAGGGGCGGCGGGGGCGACAAAGCCCGCGAGCAGCGCATCGCCGCCGTGCGCCGAGTCGCCGCGGCCGCCCGCCGCAGCCGGGCACTCCACCTGGCCGGCTGCTCCGCCCTGCTCGCCGTAGCCCTCACCGCCGGCTCCATGGCGCTCAGCGCGGCCCGCGACAACAACACCCAAGGCGTCGCCCCCGCCTCCGCCGCCGTCTCCCCCGGCCTCCTCACCACCGGCGACCTCGCCACCGGCATCACCTCCCTCCAGGCCCACCTCCGCGACCAGCCGAGGGACGTCACCGGCTGGGCCACCCTCGGCCTCGCCTACGTCGAGCAGGCCCGCACCAAGGGCGACCCCTCCCGCTACCCCCAGGCCGAACAGGCCTTCGAGCGGTCCCTGGAACTGAAGCCCGACAACGACCAGGCCCTCGCGGGCCGCGCCGCCCTCGCCGCCGCCCGGCACGACTTCGAGGACGCCCTCAAGTACGCCGACCGGGCCCTGAAGGTGAACCCCTACAGCGAACGCGCCCTGTGCACCCGCACCGACGCCCTCGTCGAACTGGGCCGCTACGCCGACGCCGCCAAGGCCGCGAAGACAGCGGACGACCGACGCCCGGGCATCCCGGTCTTCACGCGCTACGCCTATGTCCAGGAGCTGCGCGGCGACGTACGGACGGCCGAGCGGGTACTGAAACAGGCCCTCTCCTCCGCCACCACCCCCGGCGACATCACCTACGTCGCCACCCAGCTCGGCCAACTCGCCTGGAACCAGGGTGACTACGACACCGCCCTCACCCACTACGCCCGCGCCCTCGCCGCCGACGAGAACTACGTCCCCGCCCTGGAGGGCCGCGCCCGCGCCCAGGCCGCGAGCGGTGACCGGGCCGGCGCGACGGAGGGCCTGCGGAACGTCGTCTCCCGCTACCCCCTCCCTGGTCCCCTCGTCGAACTCGGCGAGCTGTACGAAGCGGCCGGCGACAAGGTCAGGGCCGACGACCAGTACGCCCTGGTCGACGCCTGGACGGCCCTCGCCCGCGCCAACGGCGTCAACGCCGACCTCGACACGGCCCTCGCGGCAGCCGACCACGGCGACAAGGCCTCCGCGCTGCGCGCCGCCCGCGCCGAGTGGGACCGCCGGCAGACCGTGCACACCGCGGACGCCCTCGCCTGGGCACTGCACGTCAACGGCAAGGACGAGGAAGCCCTTCCCTACGCCCGCAAGGCGACGGCCACCGGCTACCGCAACGCGGCGTTCCTCTACCACCGCGGGATCATCGAGCGCGCCACCGGCCACGCCGAGGAGGCCCGCGAGCACCTGGATTCCGCGCTGGAACTGAATCCCGGTTTCTCCCCGCTGGGCGCCCGCGAAGCCCGTACGGCGCTCAAGGACCTGGAGGCGGCCAAGTGACCCCGCGTCGTCTGTTCGCCTCGGCCACGGCCGTCCTCACGGCGGCCTGCGCGCTCGCGCTGTTCCCCACCGGCTACGCGAGCGCGCACCCCCTCGGCAACTTCACCGTCAACCGCTACGACGGCCTGGTCGCCGCCCCCGGCGAACTACGCGTCCACCATGTGGAGGACCTCGCCGAGATCCCGGCGACCCAGGCCGAGCCGGACATCGAGAAGGCGGGGATGACGGAGTGGGCCCGGCAGCGGTGCGCGGCGGCCGCGCGGGGCAGCGAGGTCACCGTGGACGGCCGTACGGTCGAGCTGACGCCGACCAGCAGCCACGCGCGCGTGCGTCCCGGCCAGGCGGGACTCGACACCCTCCGCGTGGAGTGCCGGCTGACGGCGCCGCTCCCGGAGGACACCACGGTCGCCCTCGGTTTCCGTGGCGCGGGCGCGGAGTCCGGCCCCGGCTGGCGGGAGATCACGGCGCGCGGGGACCGTATGACACTCGCCGCCTCGGACGTGCCGAAGGAGTCGATCTCCCGCGAACTGACCGAATACCCCGAGGAGTTGCTGTCCTCTCCGGCCGACACCAAGAGCGCGTCGCTGCGCGTGCGCCCGGGCGGCCCCGCCCTCGCCGAGGCGGCACAGGACACCCCCGCCTCCTCCGTCCTGCCGCGCGGCGCCGACCGCTGGACGCGGGCCCTGGACGGCCTGGTGTCCCGCCAGGACCTCACCGTCGGCTTCGCCGCCCTCGCCCTGGTCCTCGCGATCTTCCTCGGCGCGATGCACGCGCTCGCCCCCGGCCACGGCAAGACCCTGATGGCCGCGGTTGCGGCGGCCCGCGGCGGCCGGGCCCGTATGAAGGACGTCCTGCCCCTGGCCGCCTCGGTGACGGTCACGCACACCCTGGGTGTGGTCGCCCTGGGCCTCCTCGTGACGGCCGGCTCGGCGGCGGCACCCTCGGTGATCACCTGGCTGGGCATCGCGAGCGGCGCCCTGGTGATCGCGGCGGGCGCGACGCTCGTACGACGGGCTTGGCACGTCCGGAAGCACGGGCACGGGCATGACCATCCACACGGGCATGACCATCCACACGGGCACGGGCATGCTCACGACCACGAGACCGACCGGGCCCACGAGCGCCAACCGGTCCTGGTCGCCGCGCACGCCCACACCGCAGCGGAGGCCCCCGCACCCACACCGGACCACTCCCACGCGCACGCCCACGCCCACGCCCACGCCCACAGCCACCGTCACGAGCACGACCACGGCCACGACCACAGCCACGGCTCCCTCACCCACACCCACAACGGCTTCACCCACACCCACTCCACGGCCCCCACCCTCCGCGGCACGATCCTGCTCGGTTTCGCCGGCGGCCTCGTGCCCAGTCCCTCCGCGGTCGTCGTGCTCGTCGGCGCGGCGGCGCTCGGGAAGGCGTGGTTCGGGCTGCTGCTCGTCGTGGCGTACGGCGTCGGGCTCGCGCTCACCCTCACCGCGGCCGGGTTCGCCGTCGTGCGGCTGGGTAGCGGAGTGACGAGGGTGCTGGACCGGCAGCCCCGCTGGATGGCTCACCCCCTCACGGTCTTCGTCCGCAGGACCGCACCACTGGGATCCGCGGTGCTCGTCGTACTGATCGGGGCCGGATTGGTTCTCCAGGGGGCGGCATCCGCACTCGGCTGAGCTACTTTTGTGGAGAATGCGCACGGATGCGAATGGGGGACGCCCGTGTCCGAAGAATCTGGCAGTGAACGTCTGATCGCCGGCCGCTACCGCCTGCTGTCCCCGCTCGGCGAGGGCGGCATGGGCACTGTGTGGCGGGCCCGCGACGAACTGCTGCACCGCGAGGTCGCCGTCAAGGAGGTGCGTGCGCCGCACGGGCTGCCGGGCGCGGAGGTCGAGCGGATGTACGCCCGGCTGGAGCGTGAGGCGTGGGCGGCGGCGCGGGTCGCCGACCGCAATGTCGTCACGGTGTACGACGTGGCCACGCAGGACGGCCGGCCCTGGATCGTGATGGAGCTGGTCCGCGGGATCTCGCTGGCCGAGCAGTTGGACGCCGAGGGCCCGCTGAGTCCGCAGCGCGTCGCGCACATCGGCGCCGAGGTGCTGGCCGCGCTGCGGGCGGCGCACGCGGCCGGGGTGCTGCACCGGGACGTGAAGCCGGCCAACGTGCTGCTGTCGAACGACGGCCGGGTCGTGCTGACCGACTTCGGTATCGCGATGGTCGAGGGCAGCTCCGCGCTGACGATGACCGGCGAGGTCATCGGTTCCCCCGAGTTCCTGGCCCCGGAGCGGGCGCTGGGCCGCACGCCCGGTCCGGAGTCCGACCTGTGGTCGCTGGGCGTGCTCCTGTACGCGGCCGTGGAGGGCAACTCCCCGTTCCGTCAGAACACCCCGCTGAGCACCCTGCGGGCGATCGTCGACGAGGAGTTGCCGCCGCCCCGTCGGGCCGGTCCGCTGGCCCCCGTGATCGAGAGGCTGTTGCGCAAGGACCCGGCCGCGCGGCTGTCGGCCGACCGGGCCGAGCAGGACCTGCGGATCATCGGGGCCGGGGGTACCCCCTCGGCGGGAGGGACCCCGTACACGCCGACCGTTGCGGCGTTTCCGACGCCCTCAAAGACCGCGGCGACGGCCCCTGTCCCGCCGCCCGGACCGACCAGGCCCACCTCGGCCGCCGTTCCCTACCGGGACACGGCCCCCGTCCGTCCCGACCGTGACCGCCGCGCCCGCTACGTCCTGATCGCGGGCGTCACCGCCCTCGCGCTGGCCGTGGGAGGGCTGACGTACGCCCTGCTCGACCGCGGGGACGGCGACGGCGGCAAGGAGGGCGGCGAGGGGACCAACGCGCAGACGGGCGGCGGGGTCTCGCCGACCGAGACCGACACCGGGGACGAGAACGCGGCCAGCGGGGCTCAGGATCCGACGCCGAGCCCGAGCAGCAGCCGTACGACCACTCCCCCGCCGCAGTCCGTGCGGGTGACGCTGGCGGGGTCGAACACCGAGTACTCCGGGGCCTGTCCGCCGCCCAGCGGGGAGGCGCCCTCCTTCACGGCGACGTTCACTGTGGGGCGGCTGCCGGCCCAGGTGAGTTATCGCTGGGTGTCCGCGGACGGTGATGTCATGGACCAGGGCTGGAAGACCCTGTCGTTCCCGGAGGGCGGGGGGCGGACCAAGCAGGACCGGGCGTTCGTGACGACGTACGACGACAGCGGGACGTTCGAGAACGAGATCAGTGTCGAGGTCCGCGACCCGGTGGAGACGAAGTCGAACTCGGTGCCGTTCTCGGTGACCTGTGAGACGGAGACCCCGACGGACGGGGTCTCGCCTACGCCTACCGAGTCGCCGAGCTCGTAGCGGAGCCGCGGGGCGTCAGGCCGCGCTGTCGAGCACCGGCAGATATCCACCCGACTGGCCCGCGGCCGTCGGGTGGTACGACTCCGGGATGTTGAGCCAGTTCACAGCGTGCATCCACGCGCTGCCGGAGCACAGTTCGTGCCCGGTGAAGGCGGGGCGTACGTCGGCGAAGGTGAAGCCGTGGTCCAGGGCGCGCTTCTCGATCGCGGCGTCGATGTGGTCGGCGGCGTCGTTGAGTGCCCTGCGCTTGGTCTCGGAGAGGCCGATGCAGCCCGACACGCCCAGCTTGTAGAAGCGGGGGTAGCCGAGGACGACCACATGGGCGGACGGGGCCTTGGTGCGGATGGCCGTGTAGACGCTGTCGAGCCTGCCGGGGAGCGTCGAGTCGACGAACGCCTTCGCGGTGTTGATGCGGCCCACGCAGGCGCTGTCGCCCTGGAGCACACAGGTCGTCATGATGTCGGCGAATCCGGCGTCGTTGCCGCCGATCGAGATGGACACGAGTGCGGTGGCGGGGCTGAGCGGGGCGAGCTGACCGGCGGTGACATCACCCGTTTGAGCGCCCGAGCAAGCCGTGAAGTCGAAGGACGAGGGTGAGTTCGCGGCGGCCCAGAGGTACGGGTACGCCTTCGTGCTGCGCTTGCAGTCGCCGCTGGCGCCGATGTAGCTGCCCGCGCCGAGGCCGGAGGAGTAGGAGTCGCCGAGGGCCACATAGCCGCCGATCGCGGCGGTGTCGGCGGCCTGCGCGCTGGCTGCCCCGGTGAGGGCGGTGCCGACGGCGAGGAGGAGTGAGGCGATGTATACGGAAAGTCGGGAACGTCTCATGGAACCTCCCTATAGCAGGATCTCTGCCATAACCGTCGTACCAACTACGCGTGTTGACGGGAAGTGTCCATGCCAAGACTTTTCCCCTCATCGCGGCACCCGTCCTGCGGGTTCGCCATGGGTTTGATTTCGCGTTCATGACAAGGTTGTTGACAGGTCGTCAACTCCCTTGTCCGTCACGGCAGGACCACAGATCCTTTACCTCGGCCCGAGAACGGGAACGCGACGTTCCAGGTCGTGCCTGCGACCCCACGCACGCACCCCCCACATGTGCGCGCACCACCCATGCGCACCGCCTTGAGGAGGACTCCCTCGTAATGGCACAACTGCGTAGCAACAAGTTCCGGTTCGCCGCGATAACCAGCCTGGCGACCGCCGCCCTCGTCGGCGGACTCACCTCCCTGCCCGCCCAGGCCGCCCCGGCCGAGGGCAAGGTCCTGGCCGCCGGCTCCCCCACGGCCGTCAAGGACAGCTACATCGTCACGCTCAAGAAGACCGCGGGCCTGAAGGCCGCCTCCAGCGCGGGCAAGGGCCTGATCAAGGAGTACGGCGGGTCGGTGAACAGGACGTTCGGCGCCGCACTGAACGGCTACTCCGCCACCCTCTCCGCGGCCGAGGCCAAGAGACTCGCCGCCGACCCGTCGGTGGCGTCCGTCGAGCAGAACCAGACGGTCCACCTGGCCGACAGCACCCAGTCCAGCGCGCCCTGGGGCCTGGACCGCATCGACCAGGCCGCGCTTCCGCTTTCCGGCACCTACACCTATCCGGACAGCGCGGGCAGCGGTGTGACGGCGTATGTCATCGACACCGGTGTGCGCATCACCCACCAGCAGATCAGCGGCCGTGCCTCCTACGGCTACGACGCCGTCGACGGCGACACCACCGCCTCCGACGGCAACGGCCACGGCACCCATGTGGCCACCACCATCGCCGGCACCACGTACGGCGTGGCCAAGAAGGCGAACATCGTCGCGGTCCGGGTGCTCGACAACAGCGGCTCCGGCACCACGGCGGGCGTGATCGCGGGCATCGACTGGGTGACCGCCAACCACTCCGGTCCCTCGGTCGCCAACATGTCGCTCGGCGGCGGCGCCTCCACCTCGCTGGACACGGCTGTGCGCAACTCCATCGCGAGCGGCGTGACCTACGCCATCGCGGCGGGCAACAGCAGCGCCAACGCCTCCTCGTACTCTCCGGCCCGCGTCACGGAGGGCATCACCGTCGGCGCCACCACCAGCTCCGACGCCCGGGCCGGCTACTCCAACTACGGCTCGGTCCTGGACATCTTCGCCCCCGGCTCCTCGATCACGGCGGGCTGGTACACCAGCGACACCGCGACCAACACCATCTCCGGTACGTCGATGGCGACCCCGCACGTCGCGGGCGCGGCCGCCGTCTACCTGGCGAACCACTCCTCGGCCACCCCGGCCGCGGTCGCCTCGGCCCTGACGAGCGGCGCCACCGCGAACGTGGTCACCAGCCCCGGCAGCGGTTCGCCCAACCGGCTGCTGAAGCTCGTTCCGTAACCCCGCAGCGCACGATGTGAACCCCACTGTTCCCCGGAGACGCCCGCCGTCTCCGGGGAACGCCCTGTTCCGGGGGACGTCTTGACGGCCACCACGGAGCTGAGCCACATTGAAGCCCGGCATCCGGCGCGTCGGGGGGCAAAGTCGCCAATGCAGACCATAGGTAACAAGACAGCTGCGTCCGAGGACGCCGAGCGTGCGCGGCCAGGGCCGGGGAGGGACCTGACGCCGCTGCTCGCGGGCGCCGCGACGGCTGTGGGGGGACTCGGCGCGGTGCTCGCGCTGGTCGATTCTGGCTCGCCGCTGCGTGGGCCGTTCACGCTGTTCTTCCTGCTCGCGATGCCGGCCGGGGCGATCGCCGCCGCGCTGCGCGGGCTGGATCCCTTCGGCCGGACCGTGGCCGCCGTGGCGGGCGCGGTCGTCGTCGACATGCTGGTGGCCCAGGGCATGCTGGCCGTGCACCGGTGGTCGGTGCTCGGCGGGATCGCGGCCGTGACCGCGATCAGCGCCCTCATTCTCCTGCTGGCTGTGGTACGGCGGCTGCGCGGCCGTACGTCGAGAAGGCGGACTGACTGACGTGGACATCAGCGTGTACCGCCCCGGCGAGCTGAGCTCCGCCGACCGGGCGGCCTGGACCTCTTTGCAGTCCAAGGCCCATCTGCAGGGTTCGCCCGAGCTGGGCAACCCGTTCCTCTCGCCCGAGTTCGCGCTCGCGATCGGCCGCTGCCGGCGCGGGGTGCGGATCGCGGTCGTCCGGGAGCGCGGCGAGCCGGCCGCGTTCTTCCCGTTCCAGCGCACGGCGGCCGGTGTCGGCCGGGCCATCGGTCTCGGCGTCTCGGACGCCCAGGGCGTCGTGCACCGGCCCGGGTTCACCTGGGACGCGCGGGAGCTGCTGAAGGCGTGCGGGCTCGCCGTATGGGAGTTCGACCACCTGGTGGAGGGCCAGGCGGCGTTCGAGGCGGAGGCCTCCGGCAGGTTCCCGTCCCCGGTCATGGACGTCGACCAGGGCTACGAGGCGTACCTGGGCCAACTGCGGGAGCGGTCACCGAAGTTCACGCGGACGACGCTGGCCAAGGAGCGCAAGCTGGGCCGGGACCACGAGGGCGTGCGGTATGTGCACGACGAGCGTGATCCGGCGGCCCTGCGCACGCTGATGGCGTGGAAGTCCGCGCAGTACCGCAGGACCGGCCGCAGCGACCGGTTCGCGCAGGAGTGGATCACGCGGCTGGTGGAGCAGCTGTTCCACACCCGCTCGGAGCCGTTCGCGGGGATCCTGTCGGTGCTGTACGCGGGCGGCAAGCCGATCGCCGCGCACTTCGGGCTGCGCGGCGAGCGGGTGCTGGCGTGCTGGTTCCCGGCCTACGACCCGGCGTTCTCGAAGTACTCGCCCGGTCTGGTACTGCATCTGCGGATGGCCGAGGCGGCCGCCGCCGACGGCATCGCCTACCTGGACCTCGGCCGGGGCCAGAAGGAGTACAAGGACTCCCTGAAGACACGTGAGCTGACGGTGTCGGAGGGGTGGGTGACCCGGCGTCACCCGGTCGCGTTCGGACACCGGGCACGGCGTGCCCCGGTCCGGGCGCTGCGCAACACCGTGCAGGCACGGCCGGAGCTGTTCGAACCGGCGGATCGCCTCCTCAAGAGCATGGGGAAGATCCGTTCGGGACGTCGGTGACGGCCGGTGCAAGACGGCCGGTTACGGCCAAACCAACAAAAACGTGAGAGCTCGTTCCAGCTCTTGCCATACAGGCTCAATCATCAATACCGTCGTACATCTCACTCGCATCGGACTGTCAGTATGCGGCTCTAGGGGAGGGCTCAAGACCGCGACAGTCCCGGCGCGGGGCGCGGTAGGGGGGTGCTCGGTGACGGTGTCCGCACTTGTGACCGAGTCGTGCCGCGCGACCGGCTGCCGATTACCGGTGGCCGGCCAGACATGCCAGCTCACCACGCGTGCACGGAGATCCATCCGGCCGTGCCGTACGTGAGAAACCCCCCTTTCGAACCGGACACAACACCGGGCCGCCCAGGGGCGGGCGGTCCACCGGACGAGAGGGACCAGACTCATGAGCTCTGTTCTGCCCCCGGCGGTCGCGGACCAAGGTCCGTCCACAGCCGGCAAGTACCGGCCCGTCTCCTCGCACCTGGCCATCGCGCCACCGGTCAGCGTGGTGATCCCGGCCATGAACGAGGCGGAGAACCTTCCGTACGTCTTCAAGACACTTCCGGACTGGATACACGAAGTGGTCCTGGTGGACGGCAACTCCACCGACGACACCGTCGAAGTCGCCCGTGAGCTGTGGCCGGACGTCAAGGTCGTGCGCCAGCGCGGGAAGGGCAAGGGGGATGCCCTGACCACCGGGTTCGCCGCGGCCACCGGCGACATCATCGTGATGGTCGACGCGGACGGCTCGGCCGACGGCAACGAGATCCTGTCGTACGTCTCCGCCCTGGTCTCGGGCGCGGACTTCGCCAAGGGGTCCCGCTTCGCCAACGGCGGCGGCACCGACGACATGACCTTCATCCGCAAGCTGGGCAACTGGGCGCTGTGCACGGCCGTCAACCGTAAGTTCGGCGCCCGCTACACCGATCTCTGCTACGGATACAACGCGTTCTGGCGGCACTGCCTGGACAAGATCGAGCTCGACTGCACCGGCTTCGAGGTGGAGACCCTGATGAACATCCGGGTCGTCAAGGCGGGGCTGAAGGTGCAGGAGATCCCGAGCCACGAGTACCTCCGCATCCACGGCACGAGCAATCTGCGGGCCGTGCGGGACGGGCTGCGGGTGCTCAAGGTGATCCTCCAGGAGCGCTCCAACCGGCGTGCCCTGCGCAGCCGGAGCCACCACTCCCCCATGCTCGACTCGGTGCGGGGAGAGGTGTCTTGAGCGGTCCCGACATCTCCGTCGTGATCTGCGTGTACACCGAGGACCGCTGGGAGGACATCCTCGCGGCGGTCTCCTCGGTGCGGGCGCAGACGTATCCGGCCCTGGAGACGCTGCTGGTCGTCGACCACAACGAGGCGCTCCTGGACCGGCTGACCAAGGAGTACAAGGAGTCCGGGGAAGGCGGGGGCGAGGTGCGGGTGCTGGCCAACGCCGGGCCCCGTGGGCTGTCCGCCGGGCGCAACACCGGGATCGCGGCCTCCTACGGCGAGGTGATCGCGTTCCTCGACGACGACGCCGTGGCCGAGCGGGACTGGCTGAGGCACTTCGCGGCCGGGTACGCCGACCCGAGCGTCATGGCCGTCGGCGGGCGCACCGAGCCGATCTGGGCGTCGGGGCGCCGGCCGGCCTGGTTCCCGGAGGAGTTCGACTGGGTGGTGGGCTGCACCTACCGTGGCCTACCGCGCGGCCGGGTGAAGGTGCGCAACGTCCTCGGTGGCAACGCCTCCTTCCGGCGTACGGCGTTCGACTTCGCGGGCGGGTTCGCCACCGGCATCGGGCGCGACGGCGACCGGCTGCCGCTGGGCGGCGAGGAGACGGAGCTGTGCATCCGGCTCACGCGGGCCCGGCCCGACGCCGTCCTGCTGATCGACGACCGTGCGGTGATCCACCACCGGGTGCCCGGACCGCGCGAACACTTCCGGTACTTCCGCACGCGGACGTACGCCGAGGGTCTCTCCAAGGCGCTGGTGGCCCGAAGTGTGGGCGCGGACAAGGGACTTGAGTCCGAGCGCCGGTACACCACCCGGGTGCTGCCGGCCGGGGTGGCGCGCGGGTTGCGGGACGCCGTGCTGGCCCGGCCGGGCGGCGCGGGGCGCGCCGGCGCGATCGTCGCGGGGGTGCTGACGGCGGCCGGTGGGTACGTCGTGGGGAGTGTCCGGGCGCGCCGGGGCGGGGTCACGTACTCGGTGGTGGGGATCGAAGGGGAAGCCGGCGCCGAGGGGGAGGCCGGTATCGAGGGGGGCGGCAGATGACCGACGGGCGCGTACCGATCCTCATGTACCACGCCGTCTCCACCTCGCCGAACGACGCCACCCGCGAGCTGTCGGTGGCGCCGGAGGCGTTCGCGGAACAGATGGCGCTGATCGCCGACCTGGGCCTCACACCCGTGCGGACGGCGGATCTCGCGGCGCGGTGGCGCTCGGGCAGGCCGCTGCCCGAACGGCCGGTGCTGATCACCTTCGACGACGGCTACGAAGGCGTGCACCGGCACGCCCTGCCCGTGCTGGCCAAGCACGGCTTCCCGGCCACGCTGTTCGTCTCCACGGGCTGGCTGAGGGGCCCGCACGACACCGGCGGCGGCCTGGACGCCATGCTCGACTGGGACCAGGTGCGCGAACTCGCCGAGGCGGAAGTCGAGATCGGCGGCCACAGCCACACGCATCCCCAGCTCGACCAGCTCCCGGACGACAGGCTGCGCTCCGAGCTGATCCTGTGCAAGGAGATCATCAGCGACGAACTCGGCACCGTCCCGGCGTCGTTCGCCTACCCGTACGGATACTCCAGCCGCCGGGTGCGCGAGGCGGTGCACGAGACCGGGTACGCCCAGGCACTCGCCGTCAACAACGGCCTCGCGCGGCGCCGGCAGGGGCCGTACGCCCTCACCCGGCTGACCGTGCGCCGCACCACCGGTGTCGAGGAGTTCGGGCGGATGGTCGAGGGCCGTGCCATCGCCCGCACCTTCGCCAGGGACCGCGCCCTCACCAAGGGGTACGCCGTGGTCCGCAGAGCACGACAGGTCCGCCGGAAGGCCATCCGTTCCCGTGTCTGACACGACGACCACGACCGAGCCCGCATCGACCGCCGCCACGGCGCCCGAGCAGTCGGGGCGCCGCCTTCGCCTGCCCGGCCTGGGCGGGTCCTCCGGGGGCAGCCAGCTGTTCCGCAACGCCTACGCCCTGATGATCAACACGGGTGTCTCCGCCGTGCTGGGGCTCGGTTTCTGGCTGGCCGCCGCCCGCTACTACTCCGAGTCCGCGGTGGGTCAGGGGTCCGCCGCGATCGCCGCGATGAAGTTCCTCGCGGGTCTGACGGCGGTGACCCTGACGGGGGCGCTGGCCCGGTTCATCCCGGTCGCGGGCCGTGCGAGCGGCCGTCTGATCTTCCGGACGTACGCGGGCAGTTGCGTCGTGGTGGCACTGGCGGCCGGCGCCTTCCTGCTGACGCTGGACCTGTGGGGGCCGTCGTACCGGTTCCTGAACGGGGCGGCGGGCGGACTCTTCTTCGTCGTGGCCGTCATCGCCTGGAATCTGCTCACCCTGCAGGACGGTGTGCTGACGGGGCTGCGCAGCGCGGTGTGGGTGCCGGTCGGCAACACCGTGTTCTCGGCGGTGAAGCTGGGTCTGCTGGTGGCCTTCGCGGTGGCGATCCCCACCGCCGGGGTCTTCGTGTCGTGGGTCGCGGCCATCGCGGTGTCGGTGCTGCCGCTGGGCTGGCTGGTGTTCCGGCGGCTGGTGCCCCGCCATGTGGCGGCCACCGAGGAGCACGCCCGTCCGCCGTCGCTGCGGGAGATCGGCCGGTTCCTGGCGGGCGACTACACCGGCTCGCTGTTCTCCCTCGCCGTGGTCTATCTGATCCCGGTGATCGTGGCCGCGCGGGTGTCCGCCGAGGACAACGCGTACTTCTACATCACGGCCACGATCGGCGGCACGGTCAATCTGCTCGCCATCAACATGGGCGCCTCCCTCACGGTCGAGGGCTCGCACGACCCGAGGCGGCTGGCCGCCAACACCCGGGCCGCGCTGCGGCGCATGGCGCGGATCATGGTGCCGGTCGCCGCGGTCCTGTTCTTCGGAGCGCCCTGGATCCTGGGCGTCTTCGGCCAGGGCTACGCGGACGCGGCGACCCCGCTGCTGCGCTGGTTCGCGGTCGGGGCGCTGCTGCGGGTCGTCATGGAGACGTACTTCGCGGTCCTGCGCGCGCAGAGCCGCACCGCCGGACTGGCGTGGCTGCAGGGCCTGCTGTGCGCGTCGGTGCTGGGTCTGACGCTGGTGCTGCTCCCCCGTATGGGCCTGACCGGCGCCGGTGTCGCCGAGATCGTCTCGCTCTCCGTGATCGTCGCCATCGCCGCGCCCAAGCTGTACCGGATCGCGCGGGCGTCCTCGGCCGAGGTCCCCGAGGACGCGGCACCCGACGGTGACCTCGCCGACCTGGGGGCTCGCGACGTGCCCGGGGCGCGCAGGCGGGGGCCCGGGTGGGCGCTCGACACCGACACCCTCGCGCTCGGCATCCACGTCGACTTCGACCACCTGGAACGCCGGCCCGACGTCCGCCCGGGACCGGGAACGCCGCCCACGGGCACCCCGCCGGTCCGCCCGGACCACCGGCCGGCCTGGGCCCGCAAGCCGGAGGTCGGGCTGCCGGTCGAGGAGCGTGCGCCGGGTTCGGAGGTGTCGCTGGGGCCGGCCGAGGTGGACGCGCCGTTCGAGGACGCGTTCAACGCCGGCAAGGTCGAGGAGAGTGCCGGACCGGAGGAGCGCGAGGAGGCTGCCGTACGGCAGGAGACCGCCGTACGGGAAGAGCCGCCGATGCCCGACGAAGAGCCTGTACGGCAGCCGGACGCGTCGTTGCCGACCTGGCGTGAGCGGCTGCTGCCCACCCGTCTCGGGGTCGTCCTCGGCTGTCTGCTGATCGCCGCGCTGCTGCTGTACTGGGTGCCCGCGCTGCGGCTCGGCGAGGCCGACCTGGACGGTATGGGCGGGCTCGGGCTGATCTCCGTGCTGCCGCTGCCGACGCTGGTCGGGGCCGCGCTGCTGGCGGTGGTGTTCGCCTCACTGCTGTGGCTGGGCCGGGAGCACCGGGCGTTGCTGCTGGTCACCCTGCTGGCGACGGTGGTGTCGCTGCACGCCCTGCCCGCGCTGATCGAGGTCGAGCCGCGGTTCGCGACGGCCTGGCAGCACCTCGGCTTCCTCGACTACATCGACCGCACCGGGTCGGCCGTGCCCGATCTGGACGCGCGCTGGAGCTGGCCGGGTTTCTTCGCGGTGGCCGCCTTCTTCGCCAAGGCGTGCGGGGTCGGTGACCTCACCGAGGTCATCCGCTGGTGGCCGCTGGCCGTGCAACTGCTGTACCTGGTGCCGATGTTCCTGCTGGTGCGCTCGATGCGGGCGAGCTGGCGGGCCAAGTGGACCGGTCTCTGGGTGTTCGTGCTCAGCGGCTGGGTGGGCCAGGACTACTTCTCGCCGCAGGGCTTCACATATCTGCTGTATCTCGCCTTCGCCGCGATCCTGCTGGTCTGGTTCCGGGCGCCGCACGTGATCTGGACGAAGCGGCGGCCGGGCGAGGTCGAGGTGGAGCCGGCGAACCGGCGGCAGCAGGCCGTGCTGCTCGCGGTCGTCATCGGGCTGTTCGCGGCGAGTGTCCCGGCCCACCAGCTCACGCCGTTCGTGATGCTGGGCGTGCTGACCGGGCTCGTGCTGATCGGCAAGTCCGAACTGCGCGGCCTGCCGATCCTGTTCGGCGTCATGGTGACGGTCTGGATCGGCTTCATGGCCGAGCCGTACTGGTCCGGGCACTTCGACGAACTCTTCGGCGGGGTCGGCGGCGTCGGCGGCAACGTGTCCTCGTCCGTCTCCGGCCGGATCGAGGGCGGCAGCTCCACCCACAAGCTCGTGCTGTACGTGCGGGTGCTGCTGGCCGGCGGTGTGATGGCCTTCGCCTGCTGGGGCTGGTGGCGCCGGCGCTTCCACCACTACCGGGAGCGCTCGCTGCTCGTCCTCACCTTCGTGCCGTTCCTGGGCTTCGGCATGCAGTCGTACGGCGGTGAGATGGCGCTGCGCGTCTTCATGTTCGCCCTGCCCGGCGCGGCGCTGCTCACCGGTCTGGCCTTCTTCCCGCGCACCGGCGTCACCGCGAAGGAGCGCGAGAAGGACCGGGTGAGCCTCGCCCCGCTGGCCGCGCTGATGGCGGGCCTGGTGCTGATGGGCGGCTTCCTGGTGGCCCGGTGGGGCAACGAGCCGTTCGAGCGGATCCGGCCCGGCGAGGTCGCGGCCATGGAGTTCGTGTACGCCCATGACGATCCGACCGTGCGGCTGCTGTGGCTGAGCGACGACCCGGTCAACGTGGTGACGCCGTCGATGCCGTGGGGCGCGAAGGACATGGAGAAGGTGGAGTACCTGCCGACGCTGGCGCCCGCCGACCCCGTGCTGGTGTCGGGGCTGGTCAAGTCGCTGAAGGACGCGGGCCCGAACTCGTATCTGATGATCAACCGGGGTCAGGTCGCCTACCTCCGGATGGACGTGGGCTATTCGGCGACGTGGGAGTCCCGGCTGATCCGGCATCTGGACGAGCGGCAGGAGCTGAGGAAGGTCTTCGCCAACGCCGACGTGACGATGTACGCGCTGGGCAAGCAGCCGGCGGGCGAGGTGCCGAAGGCCGATCCCGGGCCGATCGGGCCGCAGGTGACCTGGACACCGTGGTCGGTGGTCGGGGGGCTCGCGGCGCTCGCGCTGATCGTGCTGCTGGCGGCCCGCGAGATCGTCCGGGTGGCGATGGCGCCGAGCGTGCGGCAGCTGCGCTGGTTGCAGAGCAGCTTCTGGTTCTCGCTGCCGCTGCTGGCGGTGCTGCTGGCTTCGCTGGTGCAGCGGTTCCTGACGATCAAGTAGCGGAGTGGGGCGGGTGGCTCAGCGTTCGAGCCACCTGACCTCATAGGCCTGCAGCTCGACCTTCTCGCCGTCGATCTTCGCGCTGGTCTGCCGGTCGAGGGTGTTCACGGCGAGGATCACGTGGTTCGTGGCCAGGACCCGGACGTCGGGCTTGTCGACGGACACCGGCCGGTGCTCGGTGCCCGGCCGGAACTCCTTGCTGAAGCGCGCGACCAGGTCGTACATCGGCAGCTTCGCACCGCCGCCCGCGGTGTCGGTCGGCGTCCACAGGCAGCCGGCGCACTCGGTGCCCTTCTCCTCCTGCGGGTTCCAGTAGAAGCCGGAGGTGGCGCCCCCCTTGGCCAGCGCGATCATCCCGGCGGCCTGGACGGCACCGCGACGGGCCTCGGACCAGCCCTTGCGGTCGTCGTTGCCGTCGGCGGGCTCGACGTAGTACTCGGCCCACCACAGCGGCAGATCGCCCGTCTGCTTCCGCACCCACTGACCGACGGCCGTGAACTTGTCGGTGGCCGTGAACTCGTCGGGCAGCAGCTCGTCGTCACGGGTGTAGCTGGAGCCGTCCACGACGACGAAGTCGGCGCCCGCCTTGTGCTCGTTCCAGTACGCGAAGGCATCGACGGTGCGCTGGTCCAGGGCGCCCCAGGGGCCGGTGAGGGCCTTCGAAGCCTCCTCCGCGCGCGGGTCGACGCTGTCCATCACGAGATACGGCCCGCCGACCATGATGTCGGGGTTGACCTTCTTCAGCGCCCGGTAGACCAGGTTGTACAGCTTCGTGTAGCCCTCGTGGTCCCAGCGGGCCTCGGCGTCGTTCCAGAAGCCCTTGAACTCGTTCCACACGATGAAGTGGCGTACGTCGGGATAGCGCTTGGCCACGGTCACGGCGAGCGCGGCGAAGTCGTCGAAGTGCTCGGGCTCGGGTGCCGTCTCCAGGGCGGCCTGGCTCCAGTTCGTGTTGTCGACGCCGGCCTTGCCGCCCTTCATCCAGTCGGGGGCGCAGCACAGGGTGACGACCGGGGTGCTGCCGGAGGCGCGGACGAAGTCGATCCGGCGGTCCATCGCCTCGAAGTCGTAGCGCCCCTCGACCGGTTCGGGGTTGTCGGCGCCCCAGCCCATGATGTGCTGGATCTGCGGCAGCCCTCCGGCGTCCGCGAGCCGCCCCTCGACGCGCTTCACGGCCGCGGCGGCGCCCTCGTCCGCGCTGTACTGGGTGTGGGTGAACCCCCAGCCGACCTCGGGGTTCGTGGCGTCCGGCGTGGCCGTCGGGCTGCCGTGCACCTTGTCGCCGTCGCGTGTGGTGCCCTCGGTGCTCGCGCCGTTCCCGGGAAGCGTGTTGAGCAGGGTCACCACCAGGGCCAGAGCGGCCACGCCCACACCGAGCAGCGCGGTGAGCCGCCACCGCCGTGCCCCCGAATTCCACCCATGACGTCCCATCAAGGACAACGGTATCGGGGGTGACGGCCGCTGGGGCAGGTTTCGTCACTCTGGGCCGCCCGCGGTACGCGCCGGGGAAACCGGGTGCACCGGGCCGCCCTGTGCCGGATCATGGCCGCATGTCTGCGAACCCACACGACGCTCTGCCGATCCGGCTCAACGTCGACGACAGCGACTCGCCGTCCGACGTCGTCGACGCGCTGTTCCTCGGCCGCTTCGCGACGGGCGAGCAGCCGTACTCGCACGCGGTGAACATCGACCGGGTGCGGTCCGGTGCGACGCTGCTGCCGCCGGGCGCCCGGGTGCTGCGTGCCGCCCGCGACGACGACCGCAGCGCGACACTGGCGGAGGGCGACGGCTGGACCCTGCTGATCTCCCGCTGGAACCGCGGCGCCGACGTCACCGTGACCGCGACCAGCGAGGAGCTGGCGGCGCGGGTGCTGGGCGAGGCGACGGACGGCGCGGCGGACGAGCCCGAACCGCAGCCGGAGAACGTGACCATGGGCTTCTGGTACGTCTCCCCCAGGCGCGGCCCGCACCGCACGACCCGGCAGATCTCGGCGGGCACCTGGGACGAGGTGCGGGCCAACTACACCGCGCCGGTGGCGGACGCGATGGACCGCCTGATGAAGACGACCCCTCAGGACATCGCGGGCCGGCTGCTCCTGCTGCACGGCCCGCCGGGCACCGGCAAGACGTCGGCTCTGCGGACGCTGGCCCGCTCCTGGCGGGACTGGTGCCAGGTCGACTGCGTCCTGGACCCCGAGCGGCTCTTCAGCGATGTCGGCTATCTGATGGACATCGCGATCGGCGAGGACGACTCGACGGGCAAGGGCCGCTGGCGGCTGCTGCTCCTGGAGGACTGCGACGAGCTGATCCGCGGCGAGGCGAAGCACACGGCGGGCCAGGCGCTGTCGCGCCTGCTCAACCTGACGGACGGACTGCTCGGGCAGGGCCGCAACGTCCTGGTCGGCGTCACCACCAACGAGGACCTGGAGCGCCTGCACCCCGCCGTCGTCCGGCCCGGGCGCTGTCTGGCCCGGATCGAGGTGGGGGCGCTGACCCGCCGGGAGGCGACGAACTGGCTGGGCACGGAGGAGGGCATCGGCCGCGAGGGCGCCACGCTGGCGGAGCTGTACGCGCTGCGGCGGGGCACGTCCCCGACGTCGCTGCCGGACCCGCGGGACGGGGCGGACGCGGGGCTGTATCTGTAGTGCTTTGATGGAGGGTATGACCCTGTTCGTCGGCACATCGGGGTGGCAGTACCGGGACTGGAAGGGCGTCCTGTACCCGGCCGACGTGCCCATGCGGCTCTGGCTCGAGGAGTACACGGAGCACTTCGCCACGGTCGAGATCAACAACGCCTTCTACCGCCTGCCGACGCGGGAGAACTTCGAGGCGTGGCGGGACCGGGTGCCGGGGGACTTCGTGGTCGCGGTGAAGGCGAGCCGGTATCTCACCCACATCAAGCGCCTCAAGGATCCCGAGGAGCCGGTGCACCGTCTGATGTCCCACGCCGAGGGGTTGGGTGACCGTCTGGGGCCCGTGCTGCTCCAGCTCCCGCCGACCCTGCGCGCCGACCCCGATCTCCTGGACGCCTGTCTGGCCTGCTTCCCGTCCGGCACGCGGGTCGCGGTCGAGCCCCGCCACGAGTCCTGGTGGACGGCCCGGACCCGTGAGGTTCTGGAGTCCCGGAGGGCCGCCCTGTGCTGGGCCGACGTCCAGGCCCGCCCGGTGACGCCCCTGTGGCGTACGGCGGACTGGGGCTACGTCCGCTTCCACGAGGGCCGCGCCCGCCCCTGGCCCGGCTACGGCCGGCGTTCGCTGGAGACCTGGGTCGACCGCATCGCGACCACCTGGTCCGACACCGAGGACATGTACGCGTACTTCAACAACGACCCCGGCGGGGCGGCGGTGCGGGACGCGGTGGTCCTCGGGAGGGCGGCGGCCCGAGCGGGTCTTGCCGTCACCCGTACGCCGGAGCTCGCGGCGCGCTCGAAGGCCGGGCGCTGACTACTCCCCGTACGCCGCCCGCAGGGCGTCCCCTACGGCCGCCGACGCCTCGGCCTCCGTGAGCCCGAGCCGCCGCGCCCGCTCCACGTAGGCCTGCGCGGCCGACGCCAGTTCACGCTCGGCGGCCGAACCGGCGGCCGCCACGAACGTGCCGTTGCGGCCCCGCGTCTCGATCACGCCGTCGCTCTCCAGCGCCCGGTACGCCTTGGCGACGGTGTTGGCCGCCAGCCCCAGCGACTCGGCCAGCCCGCGCACGGTCGGCAGCCGGTACCCCACCGGCAGCACCCCCGACCGCGCCTGCTCGGAGATCTGCGCCCGCACCTGCTCGTACGGCGCGGCACTGTCATCGATGTGGATCTTCAAGGTCACAGGGCGATTGTCCCGTACCGCAGGAAAATGAGAGGCACCCCGGCGGCTCCGCCTCATAGCGTGCGCGGTGATGACTATTACCGTGCGCCCGCTCCGCCCCGACGTGCGAGCCGATGCCGAGGGCTTCTCCCACGTCCGCCACCGCGCCCTCCCCTGCTACCTGATCACCCCGGAATCCGTTTCCTACGACGTCACCCACATGCACCCCGACGCCCACTACCAGCCGCTTCTCGCCGAGGAGAACGGCGAGGTGATCGGCACGGCGCAGGTCGGGCTCGTCCACGAGAGCCCGGAGCCCGGACAGGGCTACGTCAACGTGTACGTGCATCCGGAGCGCACGGGCCGGGGCGCCGGCTCGGCGCTGGTCCGGGCCGCCGAGCGGCATCTGGCCGCCGTGGGCGCGACCAGGCTGTTCGCCTGGGTCCTGGACGAGCCCGGCAACCGCGCCTTCGCCGAGGCGTGCGGCTACCGTGAGAGCCGCTCGGCGCACTTCCTGCGCCTGGACCTGGCGAACGGCACACTGCCCCCGCTCCGGAGCCTGCCACCGGGCGTGGAGCTGCGCACGGGCGCCGACTTCGCCGACGACCCGCATCCGCTGTTCGAGCTGGACGCGGAGACGCTGTCCGATGAACCGAGCGACATCGCCTACGAGTTCACCGACTACGAGGCCTGGCTCCAGGACACCTGGCAGCACCCCCTCTTCAGCCGCGAGCTGACGTCCGTCGTCCTGGTCGACGGCCGGCCCGCCGCCTTCAGCGCGGCCCGCACGGACAGCGGCACCCGGTACGGCACCGTCATGACCGGTACGGCGCGCGCCTTCCGCGGCCGCGGCCTGGCCAAGCTGGCGAAGAACGACTCCCTGCACCGCGCCCGCGCTTCGGGGTACACGGAGGCGTTCACGGGCAACGACACCGGCAACGGGCCCATGCTCGCGATCAACAAGTGGTTCGGCTACGAGATCTGCGCGACGGAGGTGCGCCATGTCCGTGAACTCGACTGACCAGGGACGTCTGCTGGACGTCGTCCTGGTCAAGGCCGGCCGTACAAAGATCCGTTACGCGGCCGAGCTGCTCTCCGACGACGGCACCCGGATCGCCGTCCGCGCGCCCTGGGCCGGCACCGGGGTCCGCGACTTCGGCTTCGTCCGCTTCGAGCCGGGCGACGTCTTCACCGAGTACTACTGGCGGGACCGCTGGTACGCGGTGAAGGAGGTCCGCGCCGCCACGGGGGCCCTCAAGGGCTGGTACTGCGACGTCACCCGCCCGGCGACGCTGTCCGGCGCCGAGCTGGTCGTCGAGGATCTCGACCTGGACCTGTGGTGCTCCGCCGACGGCACGGACGTACGCCGCCTGGACGAGGACGAGTTCGCCGAGAGCGGCCTCGAACGGACCGACCCGAAGGCCGCCGCGGCCGCCGTGGCGGCGCTGGACGCCCTGGAGGACCTGGCCCGCGGCACCGGCCTCGGCGCGCTCATGGCCTAGGCCCTGTCCGGGCGCCCGGGTCAGGCCACCACCGCCACGGTCGCGTACCGCTCGTCGTCCACCGCCCTCCCCCACAGCCGCGCGTCCCCGGACAGGCGCTCCACGCGGAGGTCGTCGGCTAGCGGGGCGAGGAGTGCGGTGAGCCGGTCCGCCGGTATGCCGACCGTCGGCGTGGTGGTGCCCCACACCCCCTCGACCAGCACGAACCGTCCTCCGGGGCGCAGCAGCCCGCGCCAGTGCCGCAGGACCCTGCCGGGGTCGGGCAGCGTCCACAGGACATGGCGGACGAGCACCACGTCGAACCGCTCCTCCCCGACCGGTGGCGCCGCCGCGTCACCGACGAGGAACGCCGCGTCCCGTCCGGCCAGTTTGGCGCGGGCCAGGTCCACCATCGCCGGGGACCGGTCCACACCCGTGACCCGGTGTCCCTGTTCGGCCGCGAGGAGCGACAGGCTGCCGGTGCCGCAGCCGAGGTCCAGCAGGTCGCAGGCGCGCTCGGGCAGCCAGGACCGCAGCCGGGACGCCCAGGCCTGGCGCACCTCGGGGTCGCGCAGGCCGTGGTCCGGCTCGTCGTCGAAGTCCGCGGCGGCCGCGTCCCAGTCCACGTCCAGGCCCGCCTGCGTGCCTGTGATGGCGTGTTCACCGTTCGTCATGGGCCAAGAGTGACACCCGCCACTGACAGTCGGATCGTGACAGCCGCCACTGACAGGACCAGCGGCGATGAGGAACTCTCCCCGGAAGGGTCTACCTCCACAAGAACGAGGAACTCGGTGGGCCCTGAAGGAGGCAGCCATGCTCCGTGTGACCGTGCAGAAGCCCCTGAAGAGGAAGTCTGAGACCCGCCGGGTCCAGGAGGAGGCGGACGAGCGCCCCTCGGGACGACCCGAGGTCCGCAAGGACATCG
Source organism: Streptomyces sp. NPDC028907 (assembly GCF_055564995.1). Lineage (NCBI taxonomy): Bacteria > Bacillati > Actinomycetota > Actinomycetes > Kitasatosporales > Streptomycetaceae > Streptomyces > Streptomyces sp. NPDC028907. Next base: position 64,482 of record NZ_JBVHVE010000007.1, on the reverse strand, counting down.
CGCGCGTCTGGTGGCCGGACGGCTGAGACGCCCGTCGACCCCGGTGAGACACGTCAGTCGAGCCGCTTGCGGTAGTGGACGCGGTCGTACGGCCCGTCCATGCGCCGCTCGATGAGTTCGTAGCCGTACTTCGGGTAGATCTTCTGGTTCTCCCACATCAGCGCGTTCGTGTAGAGCCTGACCTCGGGCAGGCCGAGCGCACGCGCGTGTGCGTCCACGAAGTGCAGCAGCCGCCGCCCCACGCCCCTGCCGTGCGCGTCGGGGTGGACGGCGATGCTGTCGAGGAACAGATGGTCCTCGTGCGCCTCGACCACGACGAGGCCGGTCACGGGATCGCCGGTGACGAACACCTTCCCCTCGGCCACGTTCGCCGCGTGGTCCGCCAGCATGGGCACGGGCGCCCGCCCGATCCGCTCGATGTAGCGGTGATAGGCGGCATCGGTCACGGCCTTCACGGCTGGTGCGTCGGCGGCGACCGCCGCCCTGATGTCGTGGTCCGTCATACCGCGACGGTACCTACCTGATCGCAGTCTCAGCACTCCCTTAAGGCGACCCTAAAGATCGCCATCACCCGCCTCCAGCAGGCGATTTCGCGGTTTCCTCGGGCTAGCTTCTGATCGCCCCCACGGGATTCACCCCACGCGTCAGAACCCCCTTGAGGAGATCTTCCATGCCCGCACGCCGCAAGGCCGCCGCCGTCGCCACCCTCGGCCTGACCCCGCTCGCCCTCACCGCCCTCGCCACCGCGCCCGCCTCCGCGCACGGTTCGATGGGCGATCCGGTCAGCCGGGTCTCGCAGTGCTACGCGGAGGGTCCGGAGAGCCCGAAGTCCGGCGCGTGCAAGGCGGCGGTCGCGGCGGGCGGTACGCAGGCGCTGTACGACTGGAACGGCATACGCATCGGCAACGCGGACGGCCGGCACCAGGAGCTGATCCCGGACGGCAAGCTGTGCAGCGCGAACAGCGAGGAGTTCAAGGGCCTCGACCTGGCCCGCGCCGACTGGCCGGCGACGAGCGTGAGCAGCGGGTCGCACACCTTCAAGTACCGCGTGACCGCACCGCACAAGGGCACTTTCAAGGTCTACATCACCAAGGCCGGATACGACCCGACGAAGCCGCTGGCCTGGGACGACCTGGACCTGGCGAACCCGGTGGCCACGGCCACCGACCCGGCGGCCACGGGCGGCTTCTACACGTTCTCCGGAACGCTGCCCCAGCGTTCCGGCAAGCAGTTGCTGTACGCGGTCTGGCAGCGCTCGGACAGCCCGGAGGCCTTCTACTCCTGCTCGGACGTGGCGTTCGGCGGCGCTGACACCGGCGGCTCGGGCAACGGCTCCGGCAGCACCGACGACTCCGGCTCCGGCTCCGACAGCGAGGCGGCCGCCCCCGCCCCGAGTGCCTCCGCGCCCTCCGAGGAGCAGATCGAGGCCGGCGCCGACCAGTCGACGATCGAGCACCACGGCCACGGTGACCAGGACGCCAGTACGTCGGCGGAGCCGGTCGCGGCGGCCGACGAGGAGGGGTCCGGGTCCGCCCCGGCCAACCGGCCGAAGGCAGCCGGCGCCACCGAGAACCTCGCGGAGACCGGCGGTGACAGCGGTACGGCGTATCTCGCGATGGGCGGTGCGGCGACGCTCGCGCTCGGTTCGGCGGTCCTGTTCGCGTCGGTGCGCCGACGGGCGGCGGGCGGCGGACGCCGCTGACGCAAGGCTCCGGGGTCTGACCGGCGGCTCAGGCCGGTCAGACCCCGGTGGTGTTCGGTCGCGCAGTCGCTCAGCCGACCACCGACGCACAGGTGGTCGGCGTCGCACGCGCCGGGTCGAGCGCGTTGGTCACCTCGTGGAAGGCGATCCGGTCGGTCAGGCCCAGAAGCGCGTGCTCGGACAGATCGACCGCGCACTTGTCCTGGATCAGGACGTTCTTCACGTCGGGCCCGTTCAGGAACTGGGTCCGCCAGGGCGTGACCACCTCGTCGTACTTGGTGGCGATGACGGTGTAGCGGACGCCGGGGACGGTGTCGCCGCCCGCGTTGAGCTTGGTCATGAACTCGGATCCGACGACCTGCTGGGCGAGGGCGGGGGTGGCGGCGCTGAGCAGGTCCTCGGCGCCGGGGAAGTACGGCAGCAGGTTGGTGAGCCCCGCCAGGGTGGTGCCGTGGTTGTTGGGAGCGATGCCGACGAGGGCGTTCACCTTGGCGGCACCGCCGAGGAACTTGAGGTAGTAGCGGGGCATCATGCCGCCCTGCGAGTGACCCACGAGGTCGGCCTCCGCGGCGCCGGTGGCGGCGAGGACAGTGTCGATGTAGGTCGACAATTGCCCTGCCGACTTGTCTATGGGGCCGAGGGCGTGGAAGAAGGGCACGCCCGGCAGTTGGCCGTAGTCGAGGGAGAAGACGCAGTAGCCGCGGTTCACCAGATAGGGCGCGAGGCCCAGCCAGTTGTCGACGGAGTTGGCGAAGGTGCCGTGCACGAGGACGACGGGGCGGGGGTGGGCGGCGGAGGGCTTGCAGGAGTAGTCGTTCCAGCCGCTGTGCGAGGTCGCCGTCGCTTCGGCCGCCTGGGCGGTGGTGGCGGGGACGACGGCGACCGCGGTGGTCAGCAGCAGCGCGGCGACGGGTCTGAGCGCTCGTTTCCAGGGCAGCATCGGGTGATCTCCTTGCGGCTCAAGGGGAGGTGCGACGGCCTTACGCCCTGTGATCCGGATCACGAGGATGCTGTTCACTCGTCAAGTTACGGGCGAGTAGTAGACGTGTGAAGTTACGCGTCAGTAAAAACTTCCAGTGATAGTAAGGGGCGGATTCACAAGCCCTGATGAACCGTCACCAAGCAGGCCTGATAGGCCCATGGGGCGCAATACGCCCCAACCTCCCGAGCAGCGACCGCACTTCGCCCTCACCGAGCACGTCCACCCAGCCTCGGACGGCATCCGCGGCGGCCTCCTCGGCGGCACGCGTGCAGGCCCACCCCTGCTCGGTGAGCACGACCAGCCGGGCCCGCGCGTCACCGGGATGCGGTCGACGCTCGGCATATCCCTTGCGCACGATCTCGTCGACGAGCTGACTCGCGGCCTGCTTGGTCACACCGAGGTGGACGGCGAGGTCGGTGACCGTCGCGCCGTCCGGGGCCAGCCTGGCGAACGCGAACCCGTGCGCGGGCCGCACCCCCTCGAAGCCGCGGGCGACCACGCCGTCGTTGATGCGCTGCGTGAGCTCACCGGCGACGGCGAGCAGGGCGGCGGACAGGGCCATGGCTTCGGAGTTCTGCACGGTGGCATTGAAACACCCTTGACGAATTAGTCAAGCGGCTTGACCATAGCCTCATATGGTCAAGCTGCTTGACCATTTGCCATCTCGCCGTCCACGCCAGGAGGCACCCATGCCCGTAGTCCGCGCGTCCGAGGCAGTCACCCATGAGATCCACGGGGCCCGCTTCGTCTCCTACGCCACCCCGCTGACCGGCAGCAAGGAGCTGTGCGCCTGGCGCGGCGAGATCCCCGCGGGGACCAAGGCGCCGGCCCACACCGTGAACCGGGAGGAGATCCTCCATCTCCTCGACGGCGAGCTGCTGGTCACGCTCGACGACCGCACCGACCGGATCACGGCGGGCGACACCCTGATCATCAACCCCGGAGCGACCCTGACCGTCGAGAACCCGACCGACCGGACCGCGGTCACCTGGGTCACCACCTCCATCGGCCTCACAGCCGAACTGGCCGACGGCACCCGCGTCACACCCCCGTGGGCCAACTGACCTCGGCGCACGGGGAACTACGCGGCGAGCGATCCCGGCATCACCGCATGCGGCCCGAACTTCGCCCGCGCGCGGTCCGCGACCTCCTCCAGGCGGCGGGCCTTCTCGTCGAGCGGGTCGAAGGTGAGCTGGTAGGAGGCCTGCTCGGCGGGGTCGAGCCCCTCGGCGCGCAGGGCCAGGGCACGCACGCGGGCGCGCTGGAGGCCGAGGGCCTCGTACATGCCGTACGCCACCCTGGTCAGCGCCGCCGAGTGGGCCGTCGGCTCCTTCAGGGTGCGGCTGCGGGTCGTGGAGGAGCGGTCGGCGTAGCGGACGGTGAGGGTCAGGGTGCGGCAGATCTTGTCCAGGGCGCGCAGTCGGCCGCCCAGTTCCTCGGCGGCCGAGAGCAGGGCGCGGCGATGCCGGTCGGCGTCCAGCTCGTCGCGGGCGAAGGGGCGTTCGGTGGCCAGCGAACGGGAGACGGCGTTCGGGACGACCCGGCCCCGGTCGATTCCGTTCGCCTTCTCGCGCAGCTCACGCCCGGCCTTCGCGCCGACCAGCCGCTGGAGCGTGGACAGCGGCGCGGCGGCGACCAGGCCGAGGGTGTCGAGGCCGTACTCGCACAGGGTGCGGGCGGTCGCGGCGCCGACTCCGGGCAGCGCGGCGACGGGCTTGTCGGCGAGGAACTCCGCGATGGCGTCCGCCTCCTCGGGAACGGCACAGGTCACCCCCGGCCGGGCGTCCCGCAGCGCCACGCGGGCCAGCATCGGCCCCGGCCCGGCGCCGATCGCGCAGTCGATCCCGTGGTGGGCGAGGGCGCGCACCCGGATCACCGACGCCAGCTCGAGCGCGTCGCGCCCGAAGTACCGCTCGGCGCCCCGCAGATCGGCCAGCGCCCCGTCGGGCGCCAGGGCCTGAACGACCGGCGTGAAGTCCTCCAGCAGTCCGAGCAGCCCCGGCAGGGCCGTCTCGTCCGTCGGCGGCAGCTGGAAACGTACGCAGAGGATGGTCATCCCGCACTCCCCGGACTCTGGTGCCACAACTTCCGTACCCGTGAGGGCTCTTGACCCGCCGGTCGCAGATCGGCCCACGGGTGCATCTCGTATCCGGTCGGCATGTGGATGCGCCGACCGTGCGTCGGATCGTCTCCGTCCCCCTCGGCCACGGGCGCCGCCAGCCGCGCCGCCACCACGTCGAGGCCGCCCTCGGCGCGCAGCTCGACCAGCTCGGCGAGGTTCCAGGCGGCGGAGCCCACCACGCTCAGACTGCGCGGCCCCCGCCGCTGCACGACCCCGCGCACCAGCAGCAGCCAGGAGTGGAAGACGGTGTGGGCGCACGCGTCGTGCGAGTCGTCGAAGAAAGCGAGGTCGACCAGGCCCGTCCCGTCGTCCAGCGTGCTGAAGACGACCCGCTTGCCGGACCGGATCGGCGGCGTCTGGGTGGCCGCCTTGGCCCCCGCGACCAGCACGGTCTCGCCGTGCCGGGCCTCACGCAGCCGCCGCGCGCTGACCACGCCCAGCTCGTCCAGGAACTCCCGGTGGTCGTCCATCAGATTGCGCGAGGCGTCCATGGACAGCACGCCCAGCTCGGCGCTGAGCCGTTCCTCCGAGCTGAGGTCGGGCAGCCCGGCCGCCGCCGTCTTCCGCCCGCCGGCCAGCGGGAGCTGTCCCCCGCCGCCGCTCCGGGCGCCCCGGTGCAGCTCGGTCAGATGCAGTTGCAGATCACGCCGGTTGGCCCCGAAGGCGTCCAACGCGCCGACCTGTGCGAGCCGCCCAGCGAGCGGACGACTGGGCCGCCCGCGCTCCCAGAAGTCGAGCAGCGAGGCGTACGGCTGCCCGTCCGCGATCCGCGCCGCCTCGGCCTCACTGATGCCGTACACATCGGAGAGGGCGAGCCGCAGCCCCCAGACGCCTCCCGACCCCCCTGATTCAGACACCAGTTCGATCCGATGGGCGACCCCCGACACGTTCACGTCCAACGGCAGGATCGGCACCCCACGCCGCCGCGCGTCCGCCAGCAGCAGCCGCTTCGGATACATCCCGGGGTCATGGGTGAGCAGCCCCGCGTAGAAGGCGGCCGGGTGATGGGCCTTCAGCCAGGCCGACTGATAGGTCGGCACCGCGAAGGCGACCGCGTGCGCCTTGCAGAAGCCGTACGACCCGAAGGCCTCGACGATCTCCCAGGTCCGCCGGATGGTCTCCGCGTCGTACCCACGCGCCGCCGCGTGCTGCGCGAACCACACCTGGATCCGCCCCTGCGACTCGGGATCCGACAAACCCCGCCGCACCCGGTCCGCCTCGTCCCGCCCGCACCCGGTCATGATGTGCACGATGTCGATGATCTGCTCATGGAAGACGACGACCCCGTACGTCTCCCGCAGCGGCCCCTGAAGATCCTTGTGCGGATAACGCACCGGCGCCCGCCCGTGCCGCGCCTCGATGAACGGCCGCACCATGTCGGCGGCGACAGGACCGGGCCGGAAGAGCGAGATGTCGACGACAAGATCATGGAAGGTGGCCGGCTGAAGCCGCCCGACCAGGTCCCGCTGCCCCGGCGACTCGATCTGGAAGCACCCGAGCGTCTCCGTCGAACGAATGAGCCGGTACGTCTCCGGGTCGCCGTCCCCCCGCTCGAAGTCGAGCGCGTCCAGATCGATCCGCTCCCCCGCGACCCGCTCCACCTCCGCGACCGCGTGCGCCATCGCCGACTGCATCCGCACGCCCAGCACATCGAGCTTGAGCAGCCCGAGGTCCTCGACGTCGTCCTTGTCGAACTGCGACATGGGCAGGCCCTCGCCGCTGGTCGGCATGACGGGCGTACGGGACAGCAGGGAGGCGTCGGACAGCAGCACCCCGCACGGATGCATGGCGATCCCCCGCGGAAGGGCGTCGAGCGCCTCGACCAGCTCCCACAGCTCCCCGTACTTCTCCCGCTCCCCCGCCAGTTGCCTGAGCTCGGGCAGCTCGTCCAGGGCCGCCCGGGCGTCCCTCGCCCGGATGTGCGGGAAGGACTTGGCGACGCGGTCGATGTCGGCCGGGTCCATGGACAGGGCCGCGCCCACGTCCCGGATCGCATGCCGCACCCGATAGGTCTCCGGCATCGAGACGGTCGCGACCCGCTCGCTCCCGAACCGGTCGATGATCGCGCGATAGACCTCGAGCCGCCGCGCGGACTCCACGTCGACATCGATATCCGGCAGCACCGGCCGCCGCTTGGACAGAAAGCGCTCCATCAGCAGCCCGTGCTCCACGGGATCGGCGTGCGCGATACCGAGCAGATGATTGACGAGCGACCCCGCGCCGGAGCCACGGGCGGCCACCCGGATCCCCATCCTCCGCACATCGTCAACAACCTGAGCGACCGTCAAAAAATAAGAAGCGAAGCCGTGATGGGCGATGATGTCCAGCTCCTGGTGCATCCGCTCCCAGTACGTCCGCCGGCCGTCATAGCCGCGCCGCACCATGCCCGCCACCGCCCGCGAGGCGAGCGCCCGCTGGGCGGTGCGCTGCCCGGCCCCGACGAGATACGGCTCGGGGAAGTGGACGGTGCCGATACCGAGATCGTCCTCGGGATCGACGAGACACTCGGCGGCAGTGGCCCCGGTCTGCTCCAGCAACCGGTGCGCGGTATCGCGCCGAAAACCCGCGGCCTCGACGACCCGCTCGGCGACCCGCGCCATCTCCCCCGCGCCCTTGAGCCAGGCCTCACCGGAGTCCAGTTCCTTGGTGGGGTCGATGGGCACGAGCCGACGCGCGGCGTCCAGCACATCGGCGACCGGCCCCAGCCCGGGATCCGCGTATCGCACGGCATTGCTCAGCACCGGCCGCACCCGCTGCTCGGCGGCGAAGCCCACGGTACGGGCGGCCAGCCGCAGCGACCCCGGCCCGGTGCCCTGACGCCCGTGCCATACGGCCTCCAGCCGCAGGGAGTCCCCGTAGACCTCCCGCCAGGGCTCGAGCAGCCGGGCCGCCCGATCGGGACGCCCGGCGGCCAGCGCACGCCCCACATCGGACTCGACACCGAGCAGGACGATCAGCCCGTCCCCCCGGTTGTCCCCCCGAGGCAGCAGCGGCGGTCCCTCACCGGCGTGCGCGGCCGAGACAACCCGGCACAGATCGGCCCACCCCCGGCCCCCGTCCCGGGCGAGAAAGGTGACCCGAGGCGCCGACTCGTCGACAAAGGCACCACCTCGCACCGGAGCCCGCCGCCGCCCCGCCCCCGAGCCCCCGGACACGAACTCCTCCACGGCCAGCTCCACACCGAACAACGGCCGCACCCCCGCCGCCGCACAGGCCTTGGCGAACCGAACCGCACCCCCGAGCGAGTCCCGGTCAGTAAGAGCCAGGGCATCCATCCCCCGCTCGGAGGCGCGCTCGGCCAGCCGCTCCGGGTGCGAGGCGCCGTACCGCAGGGAGAACCCGGAGACGGTGTGCAGATGCGCGAACCCGGACACACGCACCTCCCGACTCGCACTCCGAGACCCGGCCGGACACCGACTCTCGAACATCAGTTCCCAATGCCCCCACCCCCACCATAGACCATCTCGAGACCGTTTCTCGAACATCCGTGCGACATCCGTTCGGCCGCCTCCCACCTGCGCAAACGCCCCGAGCCCCCGACCGTGGGGGCATGACCCCCAGCCCCTTCCTCGCCGAAGTGAAGGACGCCGTCACCCCCCGGGCCACCCTGCTCGTGACCGGCGTGGTCGCCCTCGCCCTGCTCTTCATCGCCTCCTACGTGGGCGCCCTCCACGACCCGAAGCCCAGGAACGTCCCCTTCGGCGTCGTGGCCCCCGAGGTGGCCGCCCGGCAAACGGTGGACCGTCTGGAAGGCCTGCCCGGCGACCCCCTGTCCCCCCGCACGGTGCCCGACGAGGAATCAGCCCGCCGCCAGATCCTGAACCGCGACATCGACGGCGCCCTCCTGGTCGACCCGACCGGCACCACCGACACCCTCCTGGTCGCCACCGGAGCCGGCAGGGTCCTGGCCACCACCCTGGAAACGCTCCTCACCACCCTGGAGAGATCCGAGGCCCGCACCCTGCGCACCCTCGACGTGGCCCCGGCCGACCGTCACGACGCCAGCGGCCTCACGTCCTTCTACGTGACCGTGGGCTGGTGCGTGGGCGGCTACCTCTGCGCATCGATCATGACGATCAGCTCGGGCGCCGGCCGCCCCACCACGAGACGCTCGCTGATCCGCCTCATCGCCATGGCCGTGGTCGCCCTCGTAGCCGGACTGGGCGGCGCCCTCATCGTCGGCCCCGTCCTGGGCGCGCTCCCCGGCAGCATCGCCGCCCTCTGGGGCGTAGGCGCCCTGATCACCTTCGCGGTAGGCGCCGCCACCCTCGCCTTCCAGGCCATCTTCGGCCTGGCCGGCATCGGCCTGGTCATCCTGATCATCGTCATCCTGGGCAACCCCAGCGCGGGCGGCGCCCTCCCACCCCCACTCCTCCCCCCGTTCTGGCGAGACATCGGCCCAGCCCTGCCCCCGGGCGCGGGCACCTGGACAACCCGCTCGATCGCCTACTTCAAGGGCAACGACACAACCCCCTCCCTCCTGGTCCTCTCGGCATGGGCAGCAGCGGGAACAGCGATCACCCTCCTGGCGGCAGCGCTGCGCGGCACACGAAAGTCCCGCCCCTGACACACAGGGGCGGGACTTCACGGCGAACAGCCGACGACCCGTCAGCCGATCTCAGTACCCGTGGCGGACAACGCCTCGGTCACCGGCTGGAAGAACGTCTCCCCGCCGGAGGTGCAGTCACCACTGCCACCGGACGTCAGCCCGATCGCCTTGTCACCGGAGAACAGCGACCCACCACTGTCACCCGGCTCGGCGCAGACGTCCGTCTGGATCAGCCCGTTGACGATGTCACCGTTGCCGTAGTTCACGGTGGCGTCCAGGCCGGTGACCTTGCCCTCGTGCACCTGGGTGGTCGAACCGCTCCGCGTGACGGCCATACCGACGGTGGCCTCGGCGGCACCACTGATGGCCTGCGAGGAGCCGTTGTAGAGGTTGACCTCGCTCGGGTGGTCGACCTCGGCGGTGTACTTGACCAGCCCGTAGTCGTTGTCCGGGAAGCTGGAGTCCGCGTTGGTGCCGATCGCGTTGCCGTCCGCGTCCGACCACTCCGTGATGCCCTCGGTGCAGTGCCCGGCGGTCAGGAAGAACGGCTCGCCGCCCTTGACGACGTTGAAGCCGAGCGAGCAACGCCCGCTGCCACCGGTGATGGCGTCACCACCCGCGATGAAGGGCTTGAACTCCCCCTTCGTCCGCTTGAGTTCCGCCGTGGCACCCAGCCCGTCGACGACCTTGCCGAGCTTGGCCCACTCGGCGTCGGACACCGTGCGGTCGGCGGTGACGACCACCTTGTTGGTCGCCGGGTCCGTCACCCACGCGGTGCCGGGAATGGTCGCGTCCTGCTTGAGCGTCGTACGCGCGCTCTTCAGTTCGGCGAGCGAGTTCTCCACGACTCTGGCCTTGGCGCCGGCCGCCTCGACGGCGTCGGCGGCGGCCTCGTCGAGGACGTTCACGACAAGGTTCTTGGTCTGCGCGTCGTAGTAGGTACCCGCGGCGTCCCCGCCGAGGTCCTTCGCGAGCGTCGAGGCGAGCTTTCCGGCCGCGCCGACCGAAAGGATCTTCGGTGTCGACGCCTCGGGCGTCTCACTCGCGTTCGCAGTCTGCAAGGTCACGCCTGCGGCGACCAGTGCGGCGATACCCGCACCTGCCACGGCTGCACGCCGCTTGGGTATGCGTCGGTGCTTCAACTCACGTCCTCCTGTGGGGGGTCGGCCCGAAAGGTTGTGGGGACCTCGTCGGACCGGAAGGCGTACGGCCACGGGGGCGACACACAACAAAAGCCGCACCCGCACCGGTTGAACAACGCTCACTATTCCGAGACCCCGGGGGAGCGCACAAGGTCGACTTCCGGACGCGCGTAGAACACGGTTGCACGCCCCCGCCACCTTGACCGTGCACAGTCATACGGGGTCTCTTCACACAGCAAACACCGCAAGCGAGCGAACCATACGCAACGCGTGAGGTCTACTCCTGTCTCAAAATCGACCCTTCGGAATCCGATTCCAAGCGCGGCTCAAGAGGCGGAACTTCACTCTTCGCGGGCGGCGCCGCCACAGACGACCACTCCCCGGAGCCCACCACCGCTGCGCCTCTTTCTCCAGAAACCGCAACAACTCAACCGGAATCGGAAGCGCCAACGTGGAGTGGATCCGCATGTTCACTTTGCGGCGGCTTGTCCACACCCGGCACGATCACCGTGAACCCGGGTCCGCGCACTTGGGCCGGAGCCTGCCGAGGCGGCAGACCACGCCTCGTTCGTACGGCTTGACGACCCGCGCCGGTCGTCACGTACACCGCACCGGGGGCCGCATGAAGCACGCCAGGTGTGTACTTCGACGGTGACTCCGGGATGTACACGAAGGGGAGACGGAGGACTCAGGTGGTCGACAGGGTAAGGATGCGGGACGGCCGGTGGCTGACGGTCGAGGAACGCGGCGATCCGGACGGCACGCCGGTGGTGCTGCTGCACGGCACCCCCGGCTGCCGGGTCGGAGTAGCGCCCGAGGACGTCGTGGCCGCGTGTCCGGGGATACGGTTCATCGCCTACGACCGCCCCGGATACGGAGGTTCGGACCGCCTGCCGGGCCGCAGGGTGGCCGACGCCGCCCGCGATGTGGAGGAGCTGGCGGACGCCTTCGGGCTCGACCGGTTCGCCGTCCTCGGCCGCTCGGGCGGCGCCCCGCACGCGCTGGCCTGCGCCGCGCTACTGCCGGCGCGGGTGCGGCGGGCGGCGGCGCTCGTGTCCCTCGCACCGCCGGACGCGGAGGGGCTGAGCTGGTTCGAGGGGATGGCCCGGTCCAACGTCGAGGAGTACACCCGGGCACTGACCGACCCGCTCGGCTTCGCCGACCGGCTCGCCGCCCGCGCCGCCGCCATCCGCAGGGATCCCGCGCAACTGCTGGTGTCCATCCGCGACGGGCTCACCGACGCCGACCGGCGGATCGTCTCGACGCCGGCCGTCGGGGAGATGCTGCTGCGCAACTACCGTGAGGCGTTGCGCGCTTCGGCGTACGGCTGGCTCGACGACAACCTCGCCATGCTCAGCGACTGGGGCTTCGATCCGGCCACCGTCACCAGGCCGGTCCTGCTGTGGCACGGCGCCCTGGACACGTTCTCACCGGTGAGTCACTTCAAGTGGCTCGCGGCCCGCGTCCCCCGCGCCCGTCCCGTTCTGGAGCCGGACGCGGGCCACTTCGGGGCGCTGGAGGCCCTTCCCGCCGTACTCGACTGGCTGCGCGCGACACCGGCGCCCGCGTCATGACCGCGGCCTCGCACGGTACCGGTTTCGGCCACCTCGTGACGAGGACCGCTGAGGGCGGACGCGCGGCCGGTCCATACGGGCGCCCCGCATCAGGTCCATGGTCCGCTCATGGCTGTCGCCCACGGCGTCGACCACCCGCAGCCGCAAACGCAGCTGGTCGATCTCGTCGACGAACCGCTGACCGTACGCTCCCGCCCGCATCCCACCGCCCCCCAGAGGGAACCCCGCACCGGTCTGCCACTGGTAGTAGTCCTTGCCCTGCACCAGCCCCCGGCCCGCGAGTGACTCCAACAGCCCGGCGTGGCCGGTCCACTCGCCCGGTTCCCCACCGCGCGGCACGAAGCAGTACTCCACCACCTCCACGACCACGTGCTGGGAGCCGCCGTTCAGTACCTCCACGGTCCAGGCCGACTCGTCCGGACCGAGGTCGCCGGCTGTCCAGGTGGAGCGCCAGCCCAGCGCGGGCCGCACGGTCCGCCCGTACTGGGCCCGGCCGAACACGGCGGCGAGCGCGACAGCCAGCAGGCTGCCCAGAGGATTCATGTCCATCAGGCGCAGGCGCCAGGGCCACTGCTGGCTCGCCGTGCCGGTCACGTTCGACCGCACGATCTCCCACAGCAGCACCAGTGTCAGCAGGATCAGCAGCACGAGCGGCGCCACGAACAGCAACGGGCTGCGCCGGACCCGCCGTTGCCGGTCGTCGAACTCCAACTCCGCTCCCTCCCCCGTGATCAGGCCGACAATAGCGAGCCCCCGCACGGCGGTTGCGTGCGGGGGCTCGCCTGCTGCCGGCTGCAGATCAGGTCAGGTGCCGAGGTACGGCGCGAACGTCAGTAGACGCTGACGCCGTACGCGCTCAGTGCCTCGGTGACCGGCTGGAAGAAGGTCGTGCCACCGGAGGAACAGTTGCCGCTGCCGCCGGAGGTCAGACCGTACGCGGTGCCGTTGCTGCCGTAGAGCGAACCACCGGAGTCGCCGGGCTCGGCGCAGACGGTGGTCTGGATCAGACCGCCGACGACGTCGCCGCCGCCGTAGTTGACGGTGGCGTTCAGGGCGGTGACCCGGCCGCTGTGCGTACCGGTGGTGGAGCCGTCACGGATGACGGTAGTGCCCACGCTGGGCGTGGCCGCACGGGTGATGTCCACGCCGTTCGCGGTGCCGGGCCGGCTGACGGAACCGGAGTACCGCACGATGCCGTAGTCGTTGCCCGGGAAGCTGGAGCCGGCGGTCGTGCCGATGACCTGGGTGCGGCCGGAGTTGGAGTACCAGGTGCCCGCGCCGTCGGTGCAGTGGCCGGCGGTCAGGAAGTACTGGTTGCCGCTGCTGTCCTGGACGTTGAAGCCGAGCGAGCAGCGCCAGCTACTCGCATAGATGGCGTCGCCGCCCTGGATGAACTTGCTGAACTTGCCGGGGACCTTCTTGATGGTGAGCGCGTCGGCGTCCGCCCCGGCCTGCTGCTTGATCTTCGCTATCTCCGCCTGGGAGACCGTGGAGTCGACGGTCACCATGACGCGGTTGGTCTTGCTGTCGACGGCCCAGGCGGTGCCGGGGACGTCGGCCTTCAGCACGGAGCCGCTGACGCTCTTGAGCTCGGCGGCGCTGAAGGTGGCGGGAGTCTCCGCGGCGGTCGCGTTGGGGATCGCGATCGCGGCTGCGGCGACGAGGCCGGAGGAAACGGCGATCAGCCGGGTCCGTCTCGTAATGCCACTGCGGGGGGTGGTGCGCTTGATCCTCACTTTTCGTTCCCTCCAAGGGAAGTCGGGGGCCCGCGTGGGGTCGGGGCCCGTGAGGCGCAGTCAGCCGGCCGATCGTCTCCGGATTCCGAACACGTCGTGCCCCTGACAAGCGCTGAGGGGGAGTATTCGGCCGAACGGCCGGTTGGCGCAAGAGCGCCTTTCGGCCGTCAACTTTTGAACCACCTGTAGGTTCTGGCCATCAGCCCCCGCTCAGCGACGCCCTTCTGCCCGCCCCGCACACCCCAAGCGGAACACCTAGCAACCGTCGCAAGGGCAACAGCAATCGCACCCGTCGCAGTCACGGCAGCAGCCCTCACGCTTCTTGCGCGACCACGGCCCCTCGTACTCCTTCGCACAGCACAGCTTGCAGGTGCAGCACAGCAGCCAGAACATCCCGCAGCCGGCCCAGAACCCACGCCGCCCCTTCGGCGGCTGGGGCGCCGGCACCCCTCCGAACCCGCCGAAGCCGCCCCCGCCTCCGCCGGACACACCCCCGCCGCCTCCGCCGGGCGCACCCCCGCCACCCGCGTACGGGTTCCCGCCGGCATACGGATTGCCACCACCGGCGTACGGATTCTGCGGTGCCCCGTACGGCCCCTGACCCTGCTGCGGGGGCTGCCCGTACGGCCCGGGCCCCGGCTGATGGGACGCGCACGCGGGCACCGTGCCGAAGGCGCGGTCCACCGAGCGCCGCAGTTCGTGCACGAGCAGCAGGTGCGCGAGCGCCGCATCCGCGAACTCGACCTCGCGCAGGGCCAGCCGCACACCCTGCACGGCGTCGTCCGCGAGCCGTCGCGCCTCGGCGAGCGGGGTACCGGTCGCGGTGAGCGGGTTCCACGCGCCCGACTCGGCGTCGGCCGCCCGGTCCTCCACGGCGTCCAGGAGGTGGGCCAGCCGTCCGAAGAGGCGCCCGGCCTCGGCGAGCGGCTCGGCGTTCTGCGGCCGTCCGGCCAGGATCGCGGTGTGCGCGAAGGCGGCGGCCGTCGCCGTCTCGGTCGGTTCGGTCACGGCGAGGATCGACGTCCCGAGCCCGGCGAGCGTCTCGATGCCGACCTGCCGGTCCACGGCGTCGACGAGTACGGCGGTGTCGAACCCGACGGCCGAGCCGCTCCGGGCGCCCGCCGCACCCCAGCCGGCTGCCACCCGGCGCGCGGCGAGCGCCACCGGCTTACGGGCCAGCAGCCCGTCGCCGTCGGCCATATGGTCACGCACCTTGGCCGAGGCCAGCACCAGCGAGACGGCGGCGGCCAGCCGGGCGCCCTCGCCCTGCGCGACGGACGCGGTGCGCATACCGCGCAGCGGGCACGGTCCGGCCGTACGCCGCAGTCCACTGTCCTGGCCCGCCTGAGCCTCTGTCAGAACGGAGATGAGAAGGCCGTCGTAGTTCGTCACGATCCGCGCGAACTGGCCGTGGTCTGAGCGCAGCGCGAGGCACAGCCCGCACAAATGCGCCATCCACTGGCCGGTGAGCTTCTCTCCCAGTCGATGACGGCAGGGCCTGACCATTCCGAACATGACGTTCCCCCGAGGTTCTTACGGCGTACTCATGACGCTGAGCTGCCGCATCGTACCGAGCGGAGTAGTGAACGCCATGACGGGCTCGTTCACCCGTACGCACCTCACATCACCCATACGCCGTGAAGAATCATATTTCACTCACAGTCAGCAGCCGTACGTGGCATGCCCCTTGGGGTACACGGGCTCTCGACGTATTCGCTGTGCACCAGTACCGTCACAAACCCCCCGCGCGGCGTCTATCCACTTGGCGAGACGTCCGCATCATGGATGACCATAGGGATGCGGAATGTAAGAGAGACCGCTGTGAGAGGAGGCGTCCATGGGATCGGTGCGCAAGGCGAGTGCCTGGCTGGGCCTCGTTGACGACAACGATGACGAGCGTTATTACGACGACGACTACTCCGAAGGGACCGAGCCCGGGGATGCCTGGGTCACCGATCCGCGGGTCAAGGTGGCCACGGACGTCGCCGAGGAGAAGGGCCGCCGCATCGGCACGGTCACTCCGGACAGCTTCCGGGACGCCCGCGCCATCGGCGAGCTGTTCCGGGACGGGGTCCCGGTCATCATGAACCTCACGGCCATGGAGCCCGCGGACGCCAAGCGTGTCGTCGACTTCGCGGCGGGCCTCATCTTCGGTCTGCGCGGCTCGATCGACCGTGTGTCCAACCGCGTGTTCCTGCTGACCCCGGCCGACACGGAGATCATCAGCGGTGAGCGCGCGTCTCACCGCGAGGACGGCTTCTACAACCAGAGCTGAGGCAGGGCCGTCCACCGGCCCTGCCCCCTCCTGACGGGTTCACCGGAAGGCGTCGAGTCCGGTGAGCGCCTTGCCCAGCACGAGCTGGTGCATCTCGACGGTGCCCTCGTAGGTGAGCACCGATTCGAGGTTGGTCGCGTGCCGCATCACGGGGTATTCGAGCGAGATCCCGTTGGCACCGAGGATCGTCCGGGACGTACGGCAGATGTCGATGGCCTCACGGACGTTGTTGAGTTTGCCGAAGCTGACCTGCTCGGGGCGCAGGCGGCCGGCGTCCATCCGCCGCCCCAGATGATGGGCGAGCAGAATCCCCTTGTGCAGTTCGAGCGCCATGTCGGCGAGCTTGGCCTGGGTGAGCTGGAAGCCCCCGATCGGCCGGCCGAACTGCTCCCGCGTCCTCGCGTAGTCGACAGCGGCCTCGAAACAGGACCGCGCCGCCCCCATGGCACCCCACACGATCCCGTACCGCGCGTGCGAGAGACAGCTGAGCGGCCCCTTGAGCCCCACGACCTCCGGCAGCACGGCATCGGCGGGCAGCCGTACGTCGTCGAGGACGAGCTCACTGGTGACGGAGGCGCGCAGCGACAGCTTGTGCTTGATCTCGGGAGCGGAGAAGCCGGGGCTGTCGGCCGGCACGACGAACCCGCGGATCCCCTCCTCCGTCTGCGCCCACACGACGGCGACCCCGGCGACGGACCCGTTGGTGATCCACATCTTCCGCCCGCTGAGCACCCAGTCGGCGCCGTCGCGCTTGGCGTACGTCCGCATGGACGCCGGGTCGGACCCGTGGTCGGGCTCGGTCAGCCCGAAGCACCCGATCACCTCACCGGAGGCCATCCGCGGCAGCCACGCCTGCTTCTGCTCCTCGCTGCCGAACCGGTGGATGGCGTACATGGCGAGGGAGCCCTGCACGGAGACGAGGGACCGGATCCCGGAGTCGGCGGCCTCCAGCTCCAGACAGGCGAGCCCGTACTGCACGGCGGAGGCCCCGGCACATCCGTACCCCTCGAGCGACATCCCGAGGGCACCGATCTCCCCGAGCTCCCGCGCGAGTTCCCGGATCTCCGGCAGCTCCCCCTTCTCGTACCACTCGGCGACATACGGCACCACCCGATCCGCCGCCCACGCCCGCACGGTGCTCCGGATCGCCAGGTCCTCGGGCTCCAGGAGGTCGTCGATGCCGAGGGGATCGGCGGGGTCGAACGGGGGCAACTTCGAGGACGCGGACATGGGACACCCTCCGGGAAGGATTAAAACTAGCGCCGCTAGTTACGACTCTGGGCAGACGCTACGACGCAGTGTCCCCCGCGTCCAGTACGACCCCACACCGCAGGAGAAGGCTTTGGTCAAGCGGAGACGCGGGACTCCACGACTTCCCTCGGCTTGGGCAGCTCCACCGCAGGCGCCTCACACTGCATCACCCGCGGCAACCGCAACGCCATCGCGGCCCCCAGCAGCAACAACCCCGCACTCACCAGCAACGTCACATGCAGCCCGTGCACAAAACAGTCCCGAGCCGCCCGCTGCAGAGCCACCCCCGCGGGCCCGCCCAGCCGCGCAGCGACCTCGTACGCCTCACCCAGCGAATGGGAAGCCGCAGCGGAGGCCGACGCCGGAACACCCGACACGTCCGCCAGCCCGGGGGCATACGCCGCGTTCATCACGCTGCCCAGCAGTGCGATGCCGATGCCGGCGCCCAGCTGGTACGAGGTCTCGCCGATCGCGGCCGCCCCGCCCGCCTGGTCCTGCGGAGCCTCGCTCAGCATCGACTCGTACGCCCCGAAGAGCGTCGTCTCCAGCCCGAAGCCCAGCAGCACGAACCCGGACAGCAGCAGCCCGGGGTTGTCCTCGCCGCCCATCGCCGTCAGCAGCAGCACCGCGACGGCCGTCAGCACGAACCCGGCGCACACCATCCGCCGCGGCCCGAACCGGCGCAGCAGCCGGGCGCCCGCGAGCCCGGCCGCCATCGCCGCGAACGTCAGCGGCAGCAGCCGTAGCCCCGTCTCCAGCGGCGAGAGTCCCAGCACCAGCTGCAGATACTGCGCCGCGATCAACTCGAGCCCCACGAGCGCGAGCATCGCCAGCACGATGCACCCGACCGAGGTGCTGAACGCCGGCCGCGCGAACATCCGCAGGTCCACCAGCGGAAACTCCCGGCGCCGCTGCCGCCGTACGAAGAGCACCAGCAGCGCCGCGCCGACCACCAGCGGCACCAGGGTGAGCAGGCTCGCCACCTGCTCCCCGCCGCCGAGCCGCTTGACGCCGAGCACCATGCCGAACAGCCCGGCCGCCGCCATCAGCGCGCCGACGACGTCCCAGGGGCCCTTGCCGTCGCCCTTGGACTCGGGCAGCAGCAGCCGTCCCACCGGGAGGCTGACCAGCATCAGCGGGATGTTGACGAGGAAGACCGAGCCCCACCAGAAGTGTTCGAGGAGGAAGCCGCCGAGCAGCGGTCCGACGGCCGCGCCGACCGCGGCGACGGCGCTCCAGATACCGATGGCGAGGGCCCGTTCACGCCGGTCGGGGAAGACCTGGCGCAGGATCGACAGGGTCGCGGGCATGATCATCGCGCCGCCGACACCGAGCAGGGCGCGGGCCAGGATCAGCACCTGTGGATCGTGCGCGAGGGCGGCGAGGCCGGAGGCGAGGCCGAAGAGGCCGTAACCGAGCAGCAGGACGCGTCTGCGGCCCACCCGGTCGCCGAGGGTGCCGAAGAGGATCAGCAGCGAGGCGCAGACGAGTGGATAGATGTCGACGATCCAGAGCAGCTCTATCGCGCCGGGCCTGAGGTCCTCGGTGACGGCGGGCACAGCCACGTGCAACACGGTCGCGTCGACCGCGACGAGCAGCAGGCTGACACAGAGGACGACGAGGACGACCCAGCGGTTTGCACCGGCCCCGGCCGCCCGACGGCGCAGCCCAGCGGCAGCCGTGGTCGTCCCGGACATGTACGTACCTCCCAGATTTTCCCTCGCCCCCGGCGGTCACACGGGGTGGGGACTCCCCGTGGCCCGGCCGGAGAGGAGCGGTGGTCTCCGGCCCACGCGACGAAGGGCGAGTGACTCGTCAGAGTACGCGAGTCCGTCTCGGCGCCGAGTGGCGGACCTCTCACACCTCCGCGGAACAAGTGTGGCGTACGCCACTCACGCCTCCTTCCGTCGCGCTCCCGCCGACCTCGACGTTCGCCCCGAGCCGGATAATCGGGCCCGTGACCGATCTTGCGACGCGCGTGACCCCGGCCCGTTCCGAGGCGCTGCGCCGGGCCGCCCCGGCGCTCCTCGGGTATGCGGCCGTACGCGCCCTCGGCCTGCTCGTCCTGGCCCTGTGGAGCGCGGTGCGCGACAAGGACGCGTACACCCTGCTGACCGCCCGCTGGGACGCGCTCTGGTACACCAGGATCGCCGAGCTGGGGTACGGCTACGAGGTGCGGCTGCCCAACGGCGACGTGCACTCGAATCTCGCGTTCTTCCCGCTGCTGCCCTGGCTGGAGCGGCTGGTCGCGGAGGTTTCCCCGCTGTCGTACGCCGACGGCGGCTTCGTCGTCAGCCTGCTCGCCTCGCTCGCCGCGGCCTGGGGGATCTTCGCGGTGGCGGAGCACGTGTACGGCCGTCGCGTCGGCGTGTGCGCGGTCCTGCTGTGGGCGGTCCTGCCGGTCGGGATCGTGCAGTCGATGGCGTACAGCGAGTCACTGTTCACGGCGCTGGCCGCCTGGTCGCTGTACGCGGTCCTGACCGGCCGCTGGATCACGGCGGGCGCCCTGGCCCTGCTGACCGGGCTGACCCGTCCGGTGGGGCTGGCCGTGGTCGCGGCGGTGTGGGCGGCGGGCATCGCCTCGTTCGCGCGGGACCGCGGGGCGGGCCGGGCACCGGGCGCGGACGGCGCGGGACTCCTCCTCGGTGTTCCGGTGCGCCGCGTACTCGCGATGCTGCTCGCCCCGCTCGGCGCCGCCGCCTATGTCCTGTGGGTCGGCCACCGCACCGGCAAGGGTCCGCTGGGCTATCTCGACGTCCAGGCGGGCTGGCGCAACGGTTTCGACGGCGGATACGCCTTCGCCCGGTTCGTCGCCGAAAAGTTCACGTCGTTCCCGTCGGCCCTGGCCGGGGTCGGACTGCTGGTCGGCGTCGGCCTGGTGGTCTGGCTGTATGTGGTCTGCGTACGGCAGCGCCAGCCGTTGCCGCTGCTGGTGTACGCGGGTGTCGTCACCGCGCTCGCCCTGTGCGCGTCGAGCTACTTCGGCTCGAAACCGCGCCTGCTGCTGCCCGCCTTCCCGCTCCTCCTGCCGCTCGCCCGGTCCCTCGCCGGGCTGCGTACCCGCAGGTCGGCGCTGGTGGTGGGTGCCGTGGCCATGGCCTCGGCGGCGTACGGGGGGTTCTGGCTGAACGGCAGCGGTCCGCCCTGACCGTCGGTGAGCCCCGGGAAGCTCCGGGGGAATTCCGCATTATGAGCCGGTGAACAAATCTAAAAGCGCGATAAACGCCCGGTCCGGAATGATCAAAGGAATTGAAGGCCACCGTCTCCGGCGATTGCGCATTCGCTCGAAATAAACCCCCTCCTGAGAGGAATCCCACATCACATCGTCATCACAAAGCCGGTGAATCGACCGGGATCCGAGCTCACTCGCTGTAACGTCGATTGGGTGCGTACCAAACCGAAGCCCACCCGTCTGGACCGGGTGTTCGCCAGACTTGATCGTGAGCCGGAACGGCCGGCCCACATCAGTGTGCCGACGATGAGCCGACACCGGATCGTGCTCCTCGGCGCGACCCTGGCCTTCTACTCGGCCATCGTGTGGGCCGTCGTCATCACCTCCTGGCTGGTCCGGCTGGACTGGCAGGTCATGTTCTTCCGGCCCTACCAGCAGTGGGCGGAGATCCACGCCTTCGTCGACTACTACGTGGTGCTCGGCCAGCGCGGCCCGACCGCCGTGATGGTCGCGGCATGGCTCGGCTGGCGCTCCTGGCGGCAGCACACGCTGCGCCCGTTGCTCGCGCTCGGCGTCTCGCTGCTGCTGCTGAACGTCACGGTCGGCGCCGCCAAGATCGGCATGGGCCGCCTCGGACCGCACTACGCGACGACCGTCGGCTCCAACGAGATGTGGCTGGGCGGCGATATATTTCCCAGCGGCCACACCGCCAACGCCGTGGTGACCTGGGGAATCCTGGCCTATCTGGCCTCGACCCCGAGAGCGCGCCGCTGGCTGTCGGCCCTGTCGGCGGTGACCTCGCTGGGCGTGGGCCTGTCCACCGTCTACCTCGGTACGCACTGGCTGAGCGATGTGCTGCTGGGCTGGGCCGCCGGCCTGCTCATTCTGCTCGCCCTGCCCTGGTTCGAGCCGCTGATCGCCCGGTCCGAGGCCTTGATCTTCGACCTGCGCGACCGCTGGCGCGAGCGCCGGGCCGGCGCGGTGGCGGTGCCGACCGCCCCGGTCGAGGCTCCGGTGCTGCTCAAGCCGCGCCCGGTGGTCGCCGAGGACGAGGCCGCCGCCCGCGAGACGGCCCCCGCGGCCCACTCGCCCCGGGCGACCGTCCATTCGCCCGCCTACCTGGCGCCCGGCCCGCACACGGCCCGCGCGGAGCGGACTCCGGTGACCCCGGCCGGCAGCCGCCGCCCGCCGCACACGGACCGCATCGCGCGCGGCGCGCCCCAGGCGGCCCGCCCCCTCACGGGCGGCTGACCGCCCGTACGGCGGGGTTCGGTACGCACACCCACCCCGTCCGCCCGCACGGTGCGGACGAAGGCCCAGGCTCCTCGACAGGAACCGGGGCCTTCGCCCGTTCCTCGGCCTCTGTCAGCCTTTCCAGGCCCGCGCCACCTGACCGTCCTTCACCTCGAAGTTCAGGCGACCGCTCCGGTACTCCATGGTGATGATCGCCCCCGGCGGCAGCGAACGCACCGTCGACCACCCTCGGTCACGGGCGAGTCGCTCGGCCCGGTCGGCGTCCAGACCGACGTATGCATCCGGGTTGTCCTGCGGTTCGGCGGGGGGTTTCGGAATGGGTGCCATGCCGCCACGCTAGGGCCTGCGCGAGGGTTCGGGCCAGAGCGGACAGAGAACCTTTGTAGCTGCCATCCAGGTCGCACGTACCTCTGGGGTCACGCTTTCGTCACAGAATCACGACACGCGTTTCGGCCACTCTTCGTCACACGGACGGGCGGTTCCCTAGGCCTTCCGCAGGCATTCGATCGTAATTCCCGCGTGTCGCGCCGACCCGGCCAATAGCACGGGGAAAAGTTCCCGGGGAACTGCCGCCGCCCCCTTTTCCCGCCGCCGTGACAATGACTGCCGCCGCGGCGGGCGTACGGGCCGCGCGATCCGATGCCGCACAGAAAATACATGGTTCCGACATAGAAACCCCGTACGCCCCCTGTCGGAGCACCGTCGACGCGAGCATCATGGCGTGGGCTCGCGTCGGCGCGTGCGGCGCGGGCTTCAGCGGGCCCGGGGCGCGACGAGCGAAGGGGCGAGCGAGCGATGGGGACGCAGACCGTACCGGCGACGGCACGACCCATGCGAAGCAGACAGCCGGGCGGCCGAGTGGTCGTCGACTGGCTGACCACGACCGACCACAAGAAGATCGGCCATCTCTACCTGATCACGTCGTTCCTGTTCTTCCTGGCCGGCGGTGTCATGGCGCTGGTGATGCGGGCCGAACTGGCTCGGCCGGGCATGCAGTTGCTGAGCAACGAGCAGTTCAACCAGCTGTTCACCATGCACGGGACGATCATGCTGCTGCTGTTCGCGACCCCGACCTTCGCGGGCTTCGCCAACGAGCTGATGCCGCTCCAGATCGGCGCGCCGGACGTGGCCTTCCCACGGCTGAACATGTTCTCGTACTGGCTGTTCCTGTTCGGCGGTCTGATCGTGATGGGTTCGCTGATCGTGCCCGACGGACCGGCCTCGTTCGGGTGGTTCGCGTACGCGCCGCTGAACAGCCTGGAGCGCTCGCCCGGCATCGGCCCCGACCTGTGGATCATGGGCCTCGCGCTGGCGGGCTTCGGCACGATCCTCGGCGCGGTCAACTTCATCACCACGATCATCGGGATGCGCGCCCCCGGTATGACGATGTTCCGGATGCCGATCTTCGTGTGGAACACGCTGTTCACGTCGATCCTGATCCTGATGGCGTTCCCGGTGCTGGCCGCGGCCCTGCTGGTGCTGGAGGCGGACCGCCGGTTCGGCTCGGTGGTGTTCGACGCGGGCAACGGCGGGGCGCTGCTGTGGCAGCACCTGTTCTGGTTCTTCGGGCATCCGGAGGTGTACATCATCGCGCTGCCGTTCTTCGGCATCATCAGCGAGATCATCCCGGTCTTCTCGCGCAAGCCGCTGTTCGGCTATCTGACGCTGGTCGCGGCGACGATGGCGATCACCGGTCTGTCGATCGTGGTGTGGGCGCACCACATGTTCGTCACCGGCGCGGTGCTGCTGCCGTTCTTCTCCTTCATGAGCTTCCTGATCGCGGTGCCCACGGGCGTGAAGTTCTTCAACTGGACCGGGACCATGATCAAGGGCTCGCTGTCCTTCGAGACACCGATGCTGTGGGCGACCGGCTTCCTGGTGACGTTCCTGTTCGGCGGGCTGACCGGGGTGATCCTGGCGTCGCCGCCGATGGACTTCCACGTCTCCGACTCGTACTTCGTCGTCGCCCACTTCCACTACGTCGTCTTCGGCACGGTCGTCTTCGCGATCTTCGCCGGGTTCCACTTCTGGTGGCCCAAGTTCACCGGGAAGATGCTCGACGAACGGCTCGGCAAGATCCACTTCTGGACGCTGTTCGTCGGCTTCCACACCACGTTCCTGGTGCAGCACTGGCTGGGCGCGGAGGGCATGCCACGCCGGTACGCCGACTATCTGGCGGCCGACGGCTTCACGGCACTGAACACGGTCTCGACGATCGGCGCGTTCCTGCTCGGCCTGTCGACGCTGCCGTTCCTCTACAACGTCTGGAAGACCGCCAAGTACGGCAGGAAGGTCGAGGTCGACGACCCCTGGGGCTACGGCCGCTCCCTGGAGTGGGCGACCTCCTGTCCGCCTCCGCGGCACAACTTCAACGCGCTGCCGCGGATCCGCTCCGAGTCCCCGGCGTTCGACCTGCACCATCCGGCGCACGCGTTGGAGGCTCCACAGCCCGAGCCAAAGAGCGAGCAAGCAGGCCGTGAGCCGTCCTGATCCTCGCCACGAGCTCGGCCGGTTCCAGGACCTCGAACTCGAAGCCCATCAGCATCACATGGATCACCATCACGTCGAGACTTCCGGCGCCGGTGCGCAGCAGGCAGCTGTCGGGACCGTCCGCCTCCAGCTGCCCGTCCGACGGTGAGATGTGCTCGGCGGCCTCCTCCAGGGGCACCAGCAGCCGGATGACGGCATGCGAGGCGTACGCGCGCGTGGAGACGCCCTGGGAGACGTACGCGGCGAGGTCCTCGGCGGGCGGGGTGCGCGGCGTGAAGCGCGGGCCGTGCGGTGGCTTGGGCGTGATGCGGTCGACACGGAACGTACGCCAGTCCTCGCGGTCGAGATCCCAGGCGACCAGGTACCAGCGGCGCTCGCTGCACACCAGGCGGTGCGGTTCGACGGTACGGCGGGTGGGGGCGCCCTCGTGGTCGCGGTACTCGAACCTGAGGCGCTCGGAGTCCCGGCAGAGGTTGGCGAGCTCGGTCAGGACGGCCGGGTCGACGGTGGAGGGCTGGGGACCGCGCAGCATGGGCACGGTGAAGGCGTTGAGGGCGCCCACGCGGCGGCGCAGCCGGTTCGGCAGGACCTGCTCCAGCTTGGCGAGGGCCCGTACGGAGGTCTCACCGATGCCCTCGATGCCGTGGCCCGCGGCGGTGCGCAGCCCTACGGCCACGGCCACCGCCTCGTCGTCGTCCAGCAGCAGGGGTGGCAGCTCGGCGCCGGCGCCCAGTTGGTAGCCGCCGCCGGTGCCGGGGCTGGCGTTGACCGGGTAGCCGAGTTCGCGCAGGCGGTCGACGTCGCGGCGCACTGTGCGGGGCGTGACGCCGAGGCGTTCGGCGAGCTGGGCGCCGGACCATTCCCGGTGGGACTGGAGGAGGGAGAGCAGTCGCAGGAGCCTGGCGGAGGTGTCCAGCATGATCCCAGTCTGCCAGTCGCCTAATGGCTCGGGGGTACGGATATCGCGGGCGGGTGCGGGCTCGTAGGGGTTGATCGCGCAGTTCCCCGTGCCCCTGAGGGCGTTGTCGCTAACCGGCATTCGACGCTGAGGTTTCCCTGGCGGGTCCGGTACGGGACCCGGGAGGCCAGGGAGTGCACCTTCATCGCGCCCGGTGCCAGGCGGTGCGGCTCGCCCTCCGTCACACTCGCGTACGCGTCCCAGTGGCCCTCCGGCAGGGCGACGCTGCTGGGCAGGGCGGCGCGCAGGCGGCCGGTGGTGGCAGGGGGCAGCGGGAGGCTGACCTCCTCGTGGCCCTCGCGGTGGCGCAGCACGAGGTGGGCCGCCTCGGTCGTCCCGGCCGCCGTGACGTCGAAGGTCAGTCCGCCGGCCGAATCCGCGATGCAGTCGGCGCGCAGGGGTGAGGCGTGCGACACGGGCGTCATGCGCGCGGTACCTCCCTGGGCTCGCTGCTCGGTCCACTCCCTGTTCTGCTGCGTCAGTTGGACCAGTGGTGGGGCCTTATGGTTGCCCGTCACGGCTGGTACGGCAGTTGCGGGACGTCGAAGCACGTGGTGTTCATGTCTCCTTGGGAGACCCAGCCCCGGCCGTCCTCCCAGCGGGCCACCGACAGACAGGTCCGGCGGCTCTTCGGCGGTTCGGCCAGCCGCTCGAACCTGACCGGGATCAGCAGGCCGTCGGCGGTGTATCCCTGGCTGCGGTTCATGAAGTCGTCGACGCACGCGCGTGTGACGCCCTGTCCGGCGCACGACTTCGCCGCGTCCGTGAACCACATGGCGGCCGCCCAGCCTTCCAGCTGCCACTGCGAGTGCGTCTTCAGTCCCTTCGTGGCGTCCCGGAACTCCCGTACGGCGTCCTGCTCCGTGTCCTCGTGGTTGCGGGAGGACCCGGTGGCCCACAGGGCGTTGCGGCAGCGCGGGGCGTCGTTGTAGTCGTCGGCGACGGTGGACGTCCAGTTCTGTACGTTCGTGACCTTGGCGGTGACCTCGGCGCCGACGTCGTCCATCGCCTCGCACAACTGGACGTTGCCGTGCGTGTCGATGGCGTCGAAGACGAGGTCGGCCCCCTGCTCCTTGAGGTCGGCGGCCACCGCGCGGAAGTTGGGCAGCGCGAAGTCGACCTGCTCGGTCACCACCTTGTAGCCCTCGGCCTTCAGTCCCCGCTCGACGAGCCGGGCGTAGGCGGCGGACGCGGGCTGGTTGTAGGAGACGACGGCGGCCGTACGGGCGCCGTGCTCGCGTTTGAAGTAGCGGTAGACCTCCGTGCCGCCGTACTGCCTGCCGTCCCATCCGGTCGTGCCGTCGCGGGGCGCGAGGCTGCCGTAGATGCCGTACAGGTGCGGGTAGGTGTCGTAGGCGGCCCCGATGGGCTGGCCGCCGATGTCGGGCACGCGTGCGCGTGC
This sequence comes from Streptomyces sp. NPDC028907, assembly GCF_055564995.1. Taxonomy (NCBI): domain Bacteria; kingdom Bacillati; phylum Actinomycetota; class Actinomycetes; order Kitasatosporales; family Streptomycetaceae; genus Streptomyces; species Streptomyces sp. NPDC028907. The sequence continues at coordinate 37,873 of NZ_JBVHVE010000007.1, read as the reverse complement.
GACGCGGGAGGCGCCGGCGTAGTCGAGGGCGGTGGTGGCGACCAGGGCGACGACCTTCTCCTCGTCGATCAGCCGGTGCACGCACTCGTTGTTGCCGACGCCGCTGCCGCCGTCGTCGCACTCACGGACCTCGACCCGGCGGCCGTCGACGCCGCCACGCGCGTTGAGGCGGTCGAAGTACGCCTTGGCGCCGTCCTGCGGGCCGGTGAAGGCGTCGCCGCCGACCGGGCTGGTGGCGCTGGTGATGATCCCGACCCGGATCGGGGTGCGGTCGCCGGCCGGCGCCGGAGAGGTGCCACGGTCGCGGTGCTCGAAGTCGCTCTCCGGCAGCCTGCTGCCGCACGCCGTGCTCAGGGCCAGCAGCACCACGACGATCGCCGCCTCAGCACCCCGGGACCGGCGACCCATTGCCGCTCAACTGGACCAGCGCGCACAGCGTCTTGACGGACACCTTCCAGGTGCCGTCCTGTTCGACCGCGGTCCCGGAGGCGTTCGGCAGGGCGGTCGCGCCCTTCAGGGTCAGGTCGTACGTCACGTTCGCCTCGGTCGGCGAGGTGAACTCGACCTTGGAGACCTTCGCCTCGACCTGTCCGCCGCGCTCGTCACCGCTGAACGCCTGGAGGACCGGCCCCATCCGGTCGCCGTTCTCCAGCACGGCCTGCTTCTCCTCCGTGGAGGTCGCCGGGTCGAAGAACTTCTGCCAGTTCTGCTTGATCTCCGTCTCGGCCGCGCCCACGTCGGGGGGCGCCGTCGCGGCCGGAGACTGCTCGGCCCCCTCGGTCCCCTCCGTCTGCTCGACGGTCGGGGTCGGCGGGGTCTCGTTGCCGCCGCCTCCCTCGTCGTCACTGCAGGCCGCGAGGGCCGGGGCGAGGAAGAGGAGCAGGGCCGCCGCCACGGCGGTCCCCCGTCCCGCCGCGCGTGGACCACGCCGCCCGTGTGCGTTGCTCCGCCTGAGGTCGCTCCCGAGAACCATCTGGCTCACCGCCGGGTGTCGATCCGGGCCGGGTGCGCCCGGTGCTTTCAGGGTCAGCTTGCAGGAGGCATAGTGCAAGTCCATTGGCAGACATGGAATAGGGCCGGGCACATGCGCGAAAACCCGACGCGCATGCAGACGAACCCGAGGTGTGGGAGCCAGCGATGCGGACAGCGCGACTGCGGACCGTGCACCCCGTCCTGTGGGCCGGCTGGGCCGCGCTCGCCGTCGGCGCGGTGCTGTGTGTCATCGGCTGGTACGGCGTCTCCGGCGAGCGGTTCGCCGAGCGGCAGCTGCCGTACCTCGCGTCCTGCACGGTCCCCGGCGCCGCGCTGATCATCGCGGGTTCGGTGCTGCTGACCCACGGCCGGGGCGCGCTCGCCGCCGCGCGCGTGGAGGAGCTGTACGGACTTCTGGTGGCCGTGGAGCCGGCCGGCGCCGAGGAGTCCGGGCAGGCGGCCTCGGCCCCGCCGGCGGTCAGCGGGGACCTGCTGATGGTGCCCGGCGGCACCCTCTGGCACCGCGCGGACTGCCCGCTGGTCGCCGGGAAGGTGGAGGCCGTGCCCGTCGACGCGAAACTGGTGCGGAGCGGCGAACTGGGCCCGTGCCCGATCTGTGAGCCCGCCGAAGCGGACGACTGAGGCGGACGACGATGTCCTCGCTGACGTACGACCTCACGCTGGCCGGTCTGTCGGTCGGCGCGGCCGCCGCGCTCACCGGGATCGGCCTGGTCGTGACGTACCGGGCGACCGGCGTGCTGAACTTCGCGCACGGTGCCGTCGCGATGGTGTGCGCGTACGCGCTGCGCCAGTGCGTGGTCGAGTGGGGCTGGCCGCTGTGGGCGGGCGCCACGGTGACGCTGCTGGTCCTGGCGCCCGGCATCGGGCTGGTGCTGGAACGGTTCGTCTTCCGGCCGCCGGCCGTCCTGGGCGGCGACCCGGCGCAGAACCTGGTCGCGTCCATCGGCGTGTTCGTGCTGCTGGTGGGCGGCGCGGTGCTGCTCTGGGGCCAGGGGGCACGGGACGACGCGCCGGAGCTGGTGTCGGCGGACCCCTGGGGCGGGCTGGCGGTGGCGCTGCTGCTGGCGGCCTGCGTCACGGCGGTCATCCGCTGGACGCGCTTCGGCCGGGAACTGCGTGCCGTGGTGGACGACCGGCGGCTGGCCGTCCTCGGGGGCATCGACGCGGACCGGGTGGCGGCGGCGGGCTGGGCGTTCGGCTCGTTCACGGCGGGCCTGACGGGCGTACTGCTGGCGCCGTACGTCCGTCTCGACCCGTACGGCATGCCGCTGCTGGTCATGGAGGTCGTCGCGGTCGCGGTGGCCGCCCGGATGCGCAGCCTGCCGGTCGCGGTGCTGACGGCCGTGACGATCGGGGTCGCCCAGAGCCAGCTGACGCGCCTGCACCCGTCGGGCTGGGGCGCACCCCTCCTCCAGGCCCTCAGCACGAACCTCTTCGTCGTGGCCCTGCTGATCGCGGCGCTGGCCCTCCCCCGCGTCGGTACCCGCGACGCCCTCCCCCGCACGTCCACCGCGCGCGTACCGACACCTCCGGGCGCCTGGATCGTGGCGCTCGTGCTCTTCCTGCTCCCCCTCGGCTTCGCGGGTTCGGACCTGCACACGTCGGTGCAGGTGCCGGCGTTGGCCGTGGTGCTGCTCTCCCTGGTCGTCGTCACGGGCCGCGGCGGCCAGATCTCGCTCGGCCAGGCGGCGTACGCGGGCCTGGGCGCCCTGTTCACGGCCCTGCTGGCGGCGGGCCGCTTCCCGGGCCTGCCCCGCCTGCCGGAGCTCGCGGCCCTGGCCCTGGCGGTCGTCCTGGTGGCTCCGCTGGGCCTGCTCACCGGCTGGCCCGCGATCAGCCGCCGGGGCCTGGCGCTGGCGCTGGTGACCTTCGCGGTCGGGGTCGGCGTGAGCCGCTTCGTCTTCGCCCAGCCGTACGCCGTCTCGGGCCTGTCCCTGGGCCGCCCGACGGGCTTCGAGGGCGACCGCGCGTACTACGTCCTCGAACTGCTGCTCCTGGGCGCCGCCCTCCTCACGACCTGGCTGCTGCGCCGGGGCCGCACGGGCCGGGCCCTGGCCGCGATGCGCGACCACGAGTCCGGTGCGTCGGCGGCAGGCGTCCAGGTCCCCTCCCTCAAGCTCCTGGCCTTCGTCACGGGCGCCGCCCTGGCCGCTCTGGGCGGCGGACTGCTCGGCATGGGCCTGCGCGCCTTCGACCCGGCCGCCTACGACCCCGTGCGCGGTCTCCTCTGGTTCGCCGCGGTGATCGTCCTGGGCGCCGACAGCACCCTGGGCGCCCTGGCCGCGGCGGCCCTGCTGGTCGGCCTCGACGCGGGCACCCGGGGCGGCGTGGCGGCGGCCCTGATCGGCGTCCTGGCGGTACTGGTGGGCCGCTTCCCCGGCGGCCCGTACGAGGCGTGGCGGTCGCGTAGGAGGCGGAGGACGGGTCTGACGGCGGTGGGAGTGGGGGTGCGGGGGCGGTTGCGGCCGACGGGGCAGGGGGCTGAGTCCCGGCCGACCTTGACGGGGCTGACGGCGGCAGGCGTCGCGCGGACGCCCCCCGCTCCGGCCAGACGCACAGGCCCCAGCCCGACCACCACCCCCCGTCCGGCCGCGGCCGGCGACGGCGCTGAACCCCCACAAGGGCCACCCGCACCCGACGACGAAAGCAGCACTGGCGGTGCGGGTGGGACCCTCGACGCGGCCGTAGGCCGCGCGCCCACCCACACACCCGCACCCAAGGCCACGACCCTCACCACCCACCACCTCCAGGCCCACTACAACGGCTTCACCGCCCTCAACGACGTAACCGTCACCGTCCCACCCGGCAGGATCACCGCCGTCATCGGCCCCAACGGCGCGGGCAAATCAACCCTGTTCCACTGCCTCGCCGGCACCCACCACCCCTCCCACGGCCAAGTCCATCTGGGCCCCCACGACATCACCCACCTCCCCGCACACACCCGCACCCGCCTCGGCATCGCCCGCACCTTCCAGCAACTCGCCGTCTTCCCCTCATTGACCGTCACCGAGAACGTCCGCGTCGGCGCAGAACAGGGAAGAACCCGAGACCCGTCCGCCGTCGAGCGTTCCCTCCGGCTCCTGGGACTCGACGGCCCCGTAAGAACCCTCCCCGCCGCAGACCTCCCCACCGGCACACTGAGGCGCGTGGAACTGGCCAGGGCCCTCGCGGGCAACCCGCGCGTGCTGCTCCTCGACGAACCCGCCGCCGGCCTCGACACCGCCGAAGTCACGGCGCTGGCCCGCGTCCTGAAGGCCCTCGCCGCAGACGGCCTGGCCCTGCTGGTCGTCGAACACGACCTGGACCTCGTCGCCGACCTCGCCGACACCGTGCACGTCATGGCGGCGGGCCGCATCGTCGCCTCGGGCCCTCCCGACCGCGTTCTCGACGCGGCAGGCTCCCAGGAGACCCCCGCATGACCACGACCCCGCCCGCGACCAAGATCTCCCTGCACAACGCGCGCGTGCGCTACGGCCCCTTGGAGGCCCTCCACGGCGTCACCCTCACCGCCCCCGGCCCCGGCCTCACCGTGCTGCTGGGCCGCAACGGTTCCGGCCGTACGACCGCCCTGCGGGCCCTCGCCGGAACCGTGCCCCTGTCCGGCGGCGCGGTGGTCTGGGACGGCGCCGACGTGACCCGTGTGCCGGCACACGAGAGGGCCCGCCGCGGACTGTGCCTGGTCCCCGAACGGCAGGCGGTGTTCGCCTCCCTCACCGTCCGCGAGCACCTCGAACTCGCGGCCGGATCGTACGACATCGCCCTGGACGCCTTCCCCGGCCTCGAACCCCTCCTCGCACGCCGCGCCGGCACCCTGTCCGGCGGCGAGCAGCGCATGCTCGCCCTCGCCCGCGCCCTGTCGGCACGCGCGCGTGTCGTGCTCGTGGACGAGCCCGCCCAGGGCATGTCGCCCACCGTGGCCGCTCACACATACCGGCTGCTGAGCGAACTCCACGCGTGCGTGGTCGTCGCCGAGCAACGGCTGCCGCCCGTCCTGCACGGCCGGGCGGCACTCGTCCACGAACTGCGGCGCGGCGTGGTCGTGTTCAGCGGCGAGTCGGGGGAATGGGAGCGCCGTGCCGCGCGCCGAACCGGGTCGATCCCTTCCGGATGACCACCGTCGCCTTCGCGGTCAGCCGCTCGGTGACGCCGCCGGGTCGGCCCAGCTCCATACGGCCCTTGAGCCCGTACCGACTGGAGCAGTGCGGCCAGGCTCCCCAGCCCTGCACGGCCACCACCTTCCGGGCGATGGCGATCTGCTGCTGGCGGCTGGCGAGATCCGCGCGCGCTGCGTACCTACCCCCGCCGAAGCCCTCCCAGGTCTGCTGCGAGAACTGCAGTCCCCCGTAGTGGCCGTTGCCGGTGTTGATGTGCCAGTTGCCGCCGCTCTCGCACTGGGCGACACAGCCCCAGGGCCACTGGTCCTTGGCGCACTCGTACGCCACGCGTTTGGGCGGAGGTCCGGGGGCCGGTCGCGGCGCCGTATGACTGTCGCGTGTCGCATGTGTGGCACGCGCTGTGTGCGTCGCGTGCGTGGCGTTGGCCGGACGCGTCACCTGCGTGGCGTTCGACGTGTGCGTGGCGTTCGACGTTCCCGGGGCCACCGCCGTGAACAGGGCGGCGGCCAGAACGATCTTGAGCGGTGTGCATTTCATATGAGCACGCTAGGCAGCTTATTGCGACCTTCCGGGGCGGCGCGTCCGACGAAAGCGGGTGCCCCACCCGGTCGGCGGACCGGGCGGGGCACAGCGCCCTGGACAGGGAGCGACACTCAGAGTTCGAGACGCTGCCCGGGCACGATCAGGTGGGGATCAGCACCGATGACGGACTTGTTGGCGGCGTAGAGCTGCCGCCAGCTGGTCCCGTGGCGGGCTGCGATGCCGCTCAGTGTGTCGCCCGCACGGACGGTGTAGTCCCCGCGGGACGAACTGCGGTTCGTGTGCTCCGCCGAACGCTCCGGTGTCCGTGACGAAGTGGACGGGGCCTCCTTCGTCGCGGAGGGGGCCGAGTTGGTTGCGGAGGGGGCCGAGCCGGCGGCGGAAGCCGCGGGTGCGCTCCCGGATGCTCCGGCCCGGGCCGAACAGGTCGGCCACGCGCCCCATCCCTGGGCGCGCTGCACCTTGGTGGCCACGGCGATCTGCTGGTCCTTGCTCGCCCGGTCGGCCGTCGGCGCGTAGGCCGTGCCGCCGAAGGCGCGCCAGGTGGAGGCGGCGAACTGGAGTCCGCCGTAGTAGCCGTTGCCGGTGTTGATGTGCCAGTTGCTGCCGCTCTCGCACTGGGCGATGCGGTCCCACACTGCGCTGTCCGCCGCTGCGGCGTTGCCGGTCGCGGCCAGCAGCCCGAGCGGAGCGAGCAGTGCCGCTCCGGCGAGGACCGCCGTCGTACGGGTCCGGTTCCCGTTCGGAGCCGAAGTCTTCGGCGCCTTGCGGGTGTTGTCGCGCGTGTTGTCGGCACATTCGGACATGTAGTTCCCTCTCGAAGCACTCGGGGTCCCCCAAGGCTGAGCGCCGCTCGCCACGCCATGGGGCGGGTGAGCGATGCGGCCCCGTCCGCCGGAGGTGGTGCTGTGCGCTGGCTGGTGCGGTCGGCGGACGTACCCGAGCGGTGCTCGTTGCACACGGTCGAGGAATCTAGGGACAGCGGCCGGTCGGCATCAACCAACTCCTTGTCATTCCAGGCCAGTTCGCCGTTACCCCAGGTATCGGCGATTTTCGGCCACCCACTTCATTCGCTGATTTCAGGATTTGTCGACCTGCCCCCCTGGCAATCTGTGACCCACCCCACGCAACCAACTTCCTTGGGTTTCCACGGAGTTGACCGTGAGTGCGCGATTCCGCACCGAACGTGACGGTGCGCGATGGATGGTTCGATTCCGTTCGCCGTGGTGCGTGACTCCCGCCACAGATCGTCCGTTGTCTTCTTCATGAGCCCGGGACCCGCCCGGTTCACGGGCCGGGAGCCACCCGGCCCCGCCACGCCACATCCCGAGGGAGCCACCCGTGCCGCGCATGCTCGACGTCAGCGACGAGGTACGTGCCGAGATCGGCGACGAAGAGGCCGACCGGCTGCTCGCCGGAGAGAACGCCCCGGGCAGTTACGACTGCACCTCCTGCCGCACCCCGGGCGACTCCGAACAGGAGCGCACCAGCACCGTCCTGTTCATCGGGGACGAGACCGCCGTGCTCGCCTTCGCCCACGCCACCTGCCTGCCCTCCCAGGTCGTCCAGGTCACCGAGGAGCAGCTGCGGGGCGCCGTGAAGTCCATCACCGGCGACCGCGTCGATCTGGAGCCGAAGGCGATCGTGCCGGAGCAGGCCGTGCTGGGCGTGACCAGCGGGCTGGTGCTGATCGCCGGGGAACTGCACCCGGCCCTGGTCGTGGAGCCGACCGGCCCCATCGTGCGCCCCGGGGCGGTCGACGCCGGGGACGACTTCCTTCCGCTGCTCATCGAGCAGGGGTTCATGCCGGTGACCGAGCTGACCGATGTGCCGCCGGTGCTGCACGGCTGGTCGGTGCTGCTGGCGATGGGGCAGCTGCACGCGGTGCTGCAGCCGGGCCCGAACGGGGGGCAGCCGGTTGCGTGGTGGCAGGCGCATCAGCCGCTGCAGGTGACCGATGGGTGGCGGGCCGCCGCGAACAAGCACCAGCAGGTGCTGATGTTCGCGGCGCCCGTGGGCTCCATCGGGCGCCAGCCCCGGGAGGATCTGTTGCGGGACGCGCTGGACAAGGCGGCGGCGAACGGGAAGCTGGTGGGGGCGGCGCTGCCTCTTGCGGGGACGTGATTGCGCCTACCGGGTGAGGACCGAAGGCCGTACGGCGACTGCAGGTGGATCGTGGTTGATCGCGCGGTTCCCCGCGCCCCTAAAGGGGCGCTACCGAACCGCATCTCATGAAGCCTGCCGTCGTTTGGACATACGTGCATGCATACGACGTTCCCCGCCACCAGGGCGGTCCCTCGCCCACGCCGATCTACGACGCGCTCTACGCCGAGTACGTCAAGTCCTTCCGTTCGCTGCCGGGTGATCGCAGCGGTGAGGAGGACCTGGGGTTCGTCGCGTTCGGGAACATCCAGCGCAGTACCGGCACGTACGGCGGCCATCGCCCGGGGTCGTTCAGCAGTTCGTACAGCGCCTACAGCGCGGGGGCCCACAGCGCCCGGCACGGCAACAACCAGCAGCCGCAGTGGCAGCGCGTCGGGCACATCGGTCCGCAGGGCACGGGGATGCATCACGTACCGGCCGCGCTGCCGCCGGCGCGCAGAGGCTGAACAGCGCGCAGAGGCTGAACAGACGGAAGGGCGGCCCTCACCGGGCCGCCCTTCCGTCATGCCGGCTGCTTCCGCTCGCCGCTACTTCTTCTTGCCGCGCTTCTCGCGCACGCGCACGGAGATATGGATCGGCGTGCCCTCGAAGCCGAACTCCTCGCGCAGCCTGCGTTCGATGAAGCGGCGGTAGCCCGCCTCGATGAAGCCGGAGGCGAAGAGGACGAACCGCGGGGGCTTGGTGCCGGCCTGCGTGCCGAAGAGGATGCGCGGCTGCTTGCCGCCCCGGATCGGGTGGGGGTGGGCGGCGACCAGCTCGCCGAGGAAGGCGTTGAGGCGGCCCGTCGGGACTCGGGTCTCCCAGCCGGCGAGGGCGGTCTCGATCGCGGGGACCAGCTTCTCCATGTGCCGGCCGGTGTGCGCGGAGACGTTGACCCGCGGCGCCCAGGCGACCTGCCCGAACTCGGTCTCGATCTCGCGCTCCAGGTAGTAGCGGCGCTCTTCGTCGAGGGTGTCCCACTTGTTGTAGGCGATGACCATCGCGCGCCCGGCCTCGACGGCCATCGTCACGATCCGCTGGTCCTGGACCGAGATGGACTCGGCGGCGTCGATCAGGATGACCGCCACCTCGGCCTTCTCGACGGCGGCGGCGGTGCGCAGCGAGGCGTAGTAGTCGGCGCCCTGCTGGAGGTGGACGCGCTTGCGGATGCCCGCCGTGTCGACGAACTTCCAGGTGACGCCGCCCAGTTCGATGAGCTCGTCGACCGGGTCACGAGTGGTGCCGGCCAGCTCGTTGACGACGACGCGCTCCTCGCCCGCCACCTTGTTCAGCAGGGAGGACTTGCCGACGTTCGGGCGGCCGATGAGCGCGATACGACGCGGGCCGCCGATCCCGGCGCCGCCGAAGGCCTGCGCGGGGGCGTCCGGCAGCGCCTCCAGGACGGCGTCCAGCATGTCGCCGGTGCCACGGCCGTGCAGCGCGGAGACCGGGTGCGGCTCGCCGAGCCCGAGGGACCACAGATACGTCGCGTCGGCCTCGCCGCTCGGGCCGTCCACCTTGTTGGCGGCCAGCACCACGGGCTTGCCGGCCTTGCGCAGCAGTCGTACGACCGCCTCGTCGGTGTCGGTGGCGCCGACCTTGGCGTCGACGACGAACACGACGGCGTCGGCGGCCTCGATGGCGTACTCGGCCTGGGCGGCCACGGAGGCGTCGATGCCGAGGACGTCCTGCTCCCAGCCGCCGGTGTCGACGACCTTGAAGCGGCGCCCGGCCCACTCGGCCTCGTAGGTCACGCGGTCGCGGGTGACGCCGGGCTTGTCCTCGACGACGGCCTCGCGGCGGCCGATGATCCGGTTGACGAGAGTCGACTTGCCGACATTGGGTCGTCCGACGACGGCGAGCACGGGAAGCGGACCGTGACCGGCCGCTTCGATCGCGCCCTCGACGTCCTCGAGGTCGAAGCCCTCTTCCGCGGCGAGCTCCATGAACTCCGCGTACTCGGCATCGCCAAGCTCTCCGTGGTCGTGCTCTTCGAGCGAGCCCTCGGAGTGGATGTGGTCGTTCATGAAGTCCGTACCTCGTCGTTCATCGTGGTGATCGGTGGAACACCGGGTGTCCCCCGGCCGATCCACTACTCAGTCAGTCCAGTGTCGCCCGGCGACCGGTCAGTCGCCTGGCGTTTTCCAGGTGCGCGGCGAGCTGCTTCTGGATGCGCTCGGTCGCCTCGTCCAGTGCCTTGCGCGTACGTCGTCCGCTGCCGTCGCCCGCCTCGAAGGGGTCCCCGAAGACGACGTCGATACGGCTGCGCAGCGGAGGCAGCCCCTTCATCAACCGTCCCCGCTTCTCGGAACTTCCCAGCACGGCGACCGGGACGATGGGCGCCCCGCTGCGCACGGCGAAGTAGGCGAGCCCGGCACGCAGGGAGGCGAAGTCGCCCTCACCCCGGGTGCCCTCCGGGAAGATCCCGAGGACACCGCCGGCCGACAGGACGTCGAGGGCCCGGGTGATCGCCGTACGGTCGGTGGTCTCGCGGTCCACCTTCAGCTGGCCGATCCCGGTCAGGAACGGGTCCAGCGGACCGACGAACGCCTCCTTCTTGATCAGGAAGTGCGTCGGCCGGGGCGCCACGCCCATGACCATCGGGCCGTCTATGTTGTGCGAGTGGTTGACGGCGAAGATCACCGGGCCGCTCGCGGGCACCTTCCAGGCGCCGAGCACGCGCGGGTTCCACAGCCCGTACATCAGGCCGACGCCGATCCGCCGCCCGACCTCGGCGCCCCGCTCCGAAGCCTGCGTCACTTCCCCGCCCGCTTCTCCTCGACGAGCGTGACGACGCACTCGATGACCTGCGGCAGGGTGAGCTCGGTGGTGTCCACCTCGACCGCGTCGTCGGCCTTGGCGAGCGGCGAGGTCTTGCGGCTGGAGTCGGCCGCGTCGCGCTTGATCAGCGCCTCCCGGGTCGCGTTGACGTCGGCGCCCTTCAGCTCACCGCTGCGGCGGGCGGCGCGGGCCTCCGGGGAGGCGGTGAGGAAGATCTTCAGGTCGGCGTCGGGCAGCACGGTCGTACCGATGTCACGGCCCTCGACGACGATGCCGATCTCCGCGGACTTGGCCAGGGAGCGCTGCAGCTCGGTGATCCGTGCCCGCACCTCCGGCACGGCACTGACCGCGCTGACCTTGGAGGTGACCTCCTGGGTGCGGATCGGCCCGGCCACGTCGGTGCCGTCCACCGTGATCGTCGGGTTGCCCGGCTCGGTGCCGGAGACGATCTCGGGCTTGCCGGCCACGGCGGCGATGGCGGACGGGTCCTCGATGTCGATCCCGTTGGTCACCATCCACCAGGTGATCGCCCGGTACTGGGCACCGGTGTCCAGGTAGCTCAGCCCGAGCTGCGCGGCAACGGCCTTCGACGTGCTCGACTTGCCCGTGCCGGAGGGGCCGTCGATGGCGACAATCACGGGCTTGGCGGCACCGTTTTCCACGGGGGGACACCTTCCAGATGCGGTGTGACGGGAGTGCGAGGACGCGAGGGCGCCCCGCACAAGGTTACTGGGTTCAACTCACTCGTCCGGCCGCCCAGGGCTCGCCCCCGCCGCCCCTACCCGTTCGATCCGTCTGGGGCTCCGTCCCGGACCCCGCTCCTCAAACGCCGGAGAGGCTGAGTACTCCAGCCCGTCCGGCGTTCGAGGACGAGACCATCGCCGTCCCGAACCCCCACCCACCCGCAGGGAGCTACGCCGGAGGGGCTGGGCTTTTCAGCCCGTCCGGCGTTTGAGGACGAGGCCCGCAGGGCCGACAGCGGGGGTCTGGGGGCGCAGCCCCCAGGGACGGGACGGGTAGGGGCGGCGGGGGCGAGAATCCGCTACTGGCGGATCGCCCAGCCCCGCTCCCGCAGCGACGCCGACAGAACGGGCGCGGCCTTGGGCTCCACCATCAGCTGCACCAGACCCGCCTGCTGCCCCGTCGCGTGCTCGATCCGCACGTCCTCGATGTTGACCCCGGCCCGCCCCGCATCCGCGAAGATCCGAGCCAGCTGCCCCGGCTGGTCGTCGATGAGCACGGCGACCACCTCGTAGATCCGCGGAGCGGCACCGTGCTTGCCGGGCACCCGCACCTGCCCCGCGTTCCCCCGCCGCAGCACACCCTCGATACCGGCCGTGCCCTCCACCCGCTTGTCCTCGTCGGAGGACTGCAGGGCCCGCAGCGCCCGCACCGTCTCCTCCAGATCGGCGGCGACATCCGTGAGCAGATCGGCGACGGGCCCGGGGTTCGCGGAGAGGATGTCGATCCACATCCCGGGATCGGACGCCGCGATCCGCGTCACGTCACGGATGCCCTGACCGCACAGCCGTACGGCCGCCTCCTCGGCGTCCTCCAGCCGCGCGGCGACCATGCTGGACACCAGATGCGGCATGTGGGACACGAGCGCGACCGCGCGGTCGTGGGCGTCGGCGTCCATCACGACCGGCACGGCCCGGCAGTGCGAGACCAGCTCCAGGGCGAGGTTCAGCACCTCGGTGTCGGTGTCCCGGGTCGGCGTCAGCACCCAGGGCCGCCCCTCGAAGAGGTCGCCGGTCGCGGCCAGCGGACCGGACTTCTCCCGGCCCGACATGGGATGCGTGCCGATGTACGACGACAGGTCGAGCCCGAGCGCCTCCAGCTCACGCCGCGGCCCGCCCTTGACGCTGGCCACGTCGAGGTAGCCGCGGGCCACGCCCCGGCGCATGACGTCGGCGAGGACGCCGGCCACGTGCGCGGGCGGGGCGGCGACGATCGCGAGGTCCACGGGGCCCTCGGGCGCCTCGTCCGTGCCGGCGCCGAGCGCGGCCGCCGTCCGGGCCTGCTCGGGGTCGTGGTCGGCCAGGTGGACGGTGACCCCGCGCCCGGCCAGCGCGAGGGCGGCGGACGTACCGATGAGGCCGGTGCCGATGACGAGTGCGGTTCTCACTGGGCGATGTCCTTGCGCAGGGCGGCCGCGGCGCCGAGGTAGACGTGCGCGATGTCGGCGCGGGGCTTGTCGGACTCGATGTGCGCGAGGACCCGTACGACCCGGGGCATGGCACCCTCGATGTCCAGTTCCTGGGCGCAGATCAGCGGGACGTCGGCGAAGCCGCTGCCGAGCTTGCGGGCGGCAGCCGCCGGGAAGTCGCTGTGCAGGTCGGGCGTGGCCGTGAACCAGACGCTGATCAGGTCGTCCGCGGTGAGGTCGTTCCGCTCCAGGATCGCGGTGAGCAGGACACCGACCTGCTCGTCCATGTGGCCGGCCTCGTCCCGTTCCAGTTGGACGGCCCCCCGGACCGCTCGTACCGCCACGACGCTGCTCCTTGCTGACGTACGGATCGCTGTTCGGCTGTCCAGCCTAGTCAGCCCGGGTGCGCCGGGCCCATCTCGCCCGCCCGCTGAGACAGCCCGACCTGCCTGACGAATGCGTGAAACGCGCGTTTTTCCGCACTATGCCCCAGCTTGCTTCTTCTTAGATGCTTTCAGTGCAAAGATGCTGTTGCTCGGCTCGGAGCGACTTCCCGGCGCCCTCTGGTTCTTCCGCACTTTCGGAGTGACGACATGACCTACCGTCCGACGCGGCGCACGATCCTCATCGCGACGGGCGCGACAGGCGCGACGGCGCTCGTCGCGGGCTGTGGCGATTCCGGCGGCAACGGCGACTCCACCTCGACCTCCACCACCTCCCCCGGTCAGGACGACCAGGACGGCCAGACCGGTCAGGAAGGCAAGGAGCTGGCCACCACGTCCGAGATCCCGGTGGGCGGCGGCAAGATCTTCGCCGACGACAAGGTGGTGGTGACCCAGCCGGAGACCGGCCAGTTCAAGGGCTTCACCGCCATCTGCACGCATCAGCAGTGCACGGTCGCGACGGTCGCGGACGGCACGATCAACTGTCCGTGCCACGGCAGCAAGTTCAACATCACGGACGGCTCGGTGGCCCACCCTCCGGCGACACGGCCGCTGCCCGAGAAGAAGATCACCGTGGACGGAAATTCGATCCGCCTGGTCTGATCGGCCGCGTACGCTCCGGGCATGCGCCCCGAGTCCCTGGTCCGCGACCACACGATCTACGCCTGTGTGATGGGCTCGCGCGCCTTCGGTCTGGCGGCGGACGGCAGCGACACCGACCGCCGCGGCGTCTTCCTCGCCCCCACGCCCCTCTTCTGGCGCTTCGACAAGCCGCCGACGCATGTCGACGGCCCGCTGGAGGAGCAGTTCAGCTGGGAGCTGGAACGCTTCTGCGAGCTGGCCCTGCGCGCCAACCCGAACATCCTGGAGTGCCTGCACTCGCCGCTCGTGGAGTACGTCGACGACACCGGCCAGGAGCTTCTCGCCCTGCGCGAGGCCTTCCTGTCCCGGCAGGCCCTGGAGACGTTCACGCGTTACGCGCTGGGCCAGCGCAAGAAACTGGAGGCGGACGTCCGCTCCCACGGCGCCCCGCGCTGGAAGCACGCGATGCACCTCCTGCGCCTGCTGACGAGCGCCCGCGACCTGCTGCGCACCGGCCGCCTCACGATCGACGTCGGCGACCAGCGCGAGCCGCTGCTGGAGGTCAAGCGCGGCGAGGTCCCGTGGTCGGAGGTGGAGTCCCGGATGAGCCGGCTGGCACGGGAGGCGGAGGAGGCCGCCCGCCACAGCCCGCTCCCGGCCGAACCGGACCGCCGCCGGGTCGAGGACTTCCTGATCGGCGTCCGCCGCGCGTCAGCTCTCCAGCCGGGTCCGCACGACGAAGGCGTGCAGGGCGTCATGGACGGTCGGGGCATCGGGCAGCGCTGAGGCGGCCTGCGCCTCGTCCAGCGCGCCGCGCAGCCGCTCCACGTCGGCCGCCACGCGCGCGTGGTCGACGTCGGCGGCTCCGTGCTCCTGCTCGGCCTTGGCGGTGATCAGCTCCGGCACATAGCCGGGGGCATCGACCTCCCCGATCAGCGTCGGCAGATGCGGCTGCACCTCGCCACTGCGCATCAGATGGATCCCGGTGAGCAGCACACGGAAGGTGTAGAGCAGCGGCTTGAGTTCGCCGGTCTTCTCGAACAGCCGCCACTGCGTGTTCGCGAACCCACGGTAGTGGTGGGCGTGATGGCTGGTGAGCACGCCCGGCGCCAGCCCGGCCAGCTCCCGGTGGGCGTCCGTGGTGTGCACGACGAGCGGCGAGAGCAGCTGCTCCAGGACGTAGCCGTTGCGGCGCAGCATCAGCCGTACGAACTTGCGCAGGTCGTGGGTGACCAGGTCCATCTCGACGCCGTCCCGCACCCACATCCGCGACCGCGTCTCGTCCGGCTCCCGCAGCCCGACGAGGTCGGCGGTCGGCAGCAGATGGACGCCTCGCAGGTCGACGTCCGAGTCGCGCGACGGGAAGCCGTACAGATGCGCGCCGGAGACCGTCGCGAACAGCACCGGGTCGGGCTGCTCGGCGACGACGGGCACGAGGTCGATGTCCAGGGCGTCGATCATCCGTCAAGCGTCCCAGAGCGCCCCGAGGGTCAGCAGGTCGCCCCGGTACTCGATGCGGTCCGCCCACTCCGTCGGCCACGCCTCGGCGCCCAGGTGGGCGCCCGCGAACGCGCCGGCCAGGCACGCGATCGAGTCCGAGTCGCCGGACGTGCAGGCGGCCCGGCGCAGGGCCGTCAGCGGCTCGTCGACGAACCACAGGAAGCAGAGCAGCCCGGTGGCCAGGGCCTCCTCGGCGATCCAGCCGGCACCGGTCGCCAGGCACGGGTCGGTCTCGGGCGAGACGGTACGCACGGCCTCCTGAAGCCGGTCCAGGACGCCCAGGCACTCGTCCCAGCCGCGCGCGATGAAGTGCTCGGGCGTCGGGTCCTGACCGCGGGTCCACAGGTCGCCGAGCCAGCGCTCGTGGTAGCGGCCGCGGTTCTCGTAGGCGTACGACCGCAGCAGCCCCACCAGGCCGGTCGGCTCAGCGCCCTGCGCGAGGAGGCGTACGGCGTGCGCGGTCAGGTCGGAGGCGGCGAGCGCCGTCGGATGGCCGTGAGTGAGCGCGGACTGCAACTGGGCGGCGCCCGCGCGCTGTTCGTCGCTCAGGCCCGGGATGAGCCCGATCGGCGCCACGCGCATGTTGGCACCGCAGCCCTTGGAACCGATCTGGCTGGCGTCCTGCCAGGGGAGGTCCGTGCGCTCCAGGAGGTCGCAGGCCCTTAGGCAGGTGTTGCCCGGGGCGCGGTTGTTCTCCGGTGAGCGATTCCACGCGATGAACTCCGCGCGCACCGGCTCCACCATCGCCTCGGGCCCGAGCACACCCAGGTCCATTGCCGTCCGCAGCCCTTTCCCCAACGCCAGCGTCATCTGTGTGTCGTCGGTGACGATCGCCGGCGTCGGCAGCTCCATCCCGGTCCAGGGCCCGCACTTGGCGAGGATCGACGGCACATCGTTGAACTCGGTCGGGAAGCCGAGCGCGTCCCCGAGGGCGAGGCCGAGCAGGGAGCCGGTGGCGGCGCGCTTGCGGACGGTGGTCGTGGTCATGCGGGGCGTCCTTCCGGGGTGGGCCGCAGCAGGGGCGGGTGGAGGGTGGCGGCGGTGCCCGCGCGGTACAGCGCGGCCGGTTTGCCGCGGCCGCCGGTGAGCCGGGCGGCGCCGGGCACGGCTTCGACGAAGCCCGGCGTGGCGAGGACCTTGCGGCGGAAGTTGGGGCGGTCGAGGGTGGTGCCCCACACCGTCTCGTAGACCTGTTGCAGCTCGCCGAGCGTGAACTCGGGTGGGCAGAACGCGGTGGCGAGCCCGGTGTACTCCAGCTTGGCGCCGACGCGGTCATGGGCGTCGGCCAGGATCCGGTCGTGGTCGAAGGCGAGGGGTCCGGCCGTGTCGTACGGCACCCAGCGCGCCTGGGACGCGTCGCTGCCGCCGTGCGGTTCGAGCGAAGCGAGGTGGGGGTCCCCCCGGACGGAGTCCGGGGGAGGGTGGGGCAGTAGGGCGGCGAAGGCGACCGTCACGACCCGCATCCGGGGGTCACGGTCGGGCTCGCTGTAGGTTCGCAGCTGCTCCAGGTGCAGTCCGGAGACGTTCGACAGCCCGGTCTCCTCGGCGAGTTCACGCCGGGCCGCCGTCTCCGCCGACTCATCGGGCTGAACGAATCCGCCGGGCAGGGCCCAGTGGCCCTTGAAGGGCTCCTGCCCGCGCTCCACGAGCAGGACGCGCAGGGCGCCGTCGAGGAGGGTGAGGACGGCGAGGTCGGCGGTGACGGCGAAGGGTTCGTGCGCGTACTTGTCGTAGGCCGTACCCATGAGAACCGCCCACCCCCTCAACACTTTAATAGTCAGTACGACTATAAAGGGGCCGAGGGGGCCACCACAACCCCGGTCACGCACAGGACTCGCGGCGCCCCAGGAAGGCCAGCAGCCGGACGTCGGCACGCGCGCGTGGCCGCACCTCGACCGGCGGCCCGAACCGCACGCCCCGGTCCGCCTCGGTGACCACGCAGCGGGCGACGTTCAGCAGCTCGGCCGCGAGCGACACCGGGATGGGCCTGGGCCGACCGCAGGCCTGGGCGACGTCCCACCCGTGCACGGCGATCTCGACGGCACCGACAGCGCCCATCACCCGTACGTCGAGCGACCGTTCACCGACCAGCACCCGCTGCCCGGCGGGTCCGGCCGCCCAGGCACCGAGCACCGCGCACGCGCGCGTACGGAAGCCGCAGGCCCGGTCGGTACGCGGGAACGGCCCGATCCGCCCGCCCGTCAGCCCTTCGTAGAGCGCGTCCAGGGAGTCGTCGAGGTGCCCGAGCAACTGCCCCAGATCCCACCCGGCGCACGGCGTCCGGCCCTGGAGGCTCCCCGCCTCCACCTCGGCGACGCTCCCCAGCGCGTAGGCGAGCGAACGCTCCAGCAGCTCCCCGGACTCCCCGGAGGTCATGACAGCCCCCGCAAGGCCGTCAGCGGCCCCTCAGGCGCCGTCTGGGGCACCTCCTGGCCGGTCGTGTCCATCCCCGCGGTCGCGTCCGCTGTCGAGTCCATCACCGCTCCCTCCGTCACCGATACAGACCGGCGGAGCGGCGAAAACGAATCGGCCGGTCCTGGACGAATCCAGAACCGGCCGACGCCAGGAGGCGACCCACAGAGGCGACCTACAGGTCGACCTCCTGCATCAGCATCCCGACCTCGGTGTTCGACAGCCGCCGCAGCCACCCCGACTTCTGGTCGCCGAGGGTGATCGGCCCGAAGGAGGTGCGCACCAGCTTCTCGACGGGGAAGCCCGCCTCCGCCAGCATGCGGCGCACGATGTGCTTGCGGCCCTCGTGCAGCGTGACCTCGACCAGGTAGTTCTTGCCGGTCTGTTCGACGACCCGGAAGTGGTCCGCGCGCGCGTAGCCGTCCTCCAGCTGGATGCCGTCCTTGAGCTTCTTGCCCAGGTCGCGCGGGATCGGGCCGACGATGGCCGCGAGGTAGGTCTTCTTCACGCCGTACTTGGGGTGGGTGAGGCGGTGGGCCAGCTCGCCGTGGTTGGTGAGCAGGATGACGCCCTCGGTCTCGGTGTCGAGCCGGCCGACGTGGAAGAGCCGGGTCTCACGGTTGGTGACGTAGTCACCGAGGCACTGCCGCCCCTCCGGGTCCTCCATGGTCGAGACGACACCGGCGGGCTTGTTGAGCGAGAAGAACTGGTACGACTGCGTGGCGACGGTCAGCCCGTCGACCTTGACCTCGTCCTTCTCCGGGTCGACCCGCTTGCCCTGCTCCAGCACGATCTCGCCGTTGACCTCGACCCGCGCCTGCTCGATGAGCTCCTCACAGGCACGCCGGGAGCCGTATCCGGCCCGCGCGAGCACCTTCTGGAGGCGCTCGCCCTCCTGCTCGGCGCCCGGGAAGGTCTTGGGCAGCTTGACGTCCTTCTTGCCCGCGTAGCGCTCCCGGTTGCGCTCCTCGGCGCGGGCGTCGTACTCACGGGAGGTCGCCGGCGCCGAACGGCCCCGTCCGGTGCCGCTCTGCCGGCCCTGCTTGGGCCCGCCCTTGGCGCCGCCGCGCGCGGAGGCACCGCGTCCCGACTTCGGGCCGTCCTGGGTGGCGCCGGGGCCTACGTCGTAGCGCCGCTCCTCCGGGCGCGGCTTCTTCGGCCGACCGCCCTGTTTGTCGTCGCGGTTGTTACCGGCGCCGCGGTAGTTGCCGCGGCCCCCGCTGCTCCCGCCGCGGCCGCCGCTGTTGCCACCACGGCTCCCGCCGTTGTTTCCGCTGCTGTTCCTGCCGCTGCTGCTTCGCATCAAAGTTCCGTCTGGTCGTCTACGTCGTCGGTACCCCGGCTCACCGGGGTGCCCGGACCGTCATCGGGAGCGTCCGGGTCGAACGACGGCACCCCTTCCTGGGTCTCGGCCTCGATCGCCTCCGCCTCCGGGAGGAAGGGCGCGAGCTCCGGGAGCTCGTCCAGGCCGCGCAGGCCCATCCGCTCCAGGAAGTAGTTCGTCGTCCTGTACAGGATCGCACCTGTTTCGGGTTCCGTGCCCGCCTCCTCGACCAGCCCGCGCTGAAGGAGGGTGCGCATGACCCCGTCGCAGTTCACTCCGCGTACCGCCGAGACGCGGCTGCGGCTGACGGGCTGGCGGTACGCGACGACGGCGAGCGTCTCCAGGGCGGCCTGGGTGAGCCGGGCGGTCTGCCCGTCCAGCACCAGCCGCTCGACGGCGGCCGCGTACTCGGGGCGGGTGTAGAAACGCCAGCCGCCCGCGACGAACCGCAGCTCGAAGCCGCGCCCCTGCACCCGGTAGTCGTCGGCCAGCTCCCGCAGTGCGCCGGCGATCTGCCGGCGCGGCCGCTCCAGGAGCCTGGCGAGACGCTCCTCGGTCGCGGGCTCGTCCACGACCATGAGCATCGCCTCCAGGGCGGGCTTGAGGTCGAGGTCCGCGACACCGCGCAGCGCGGCCGGAAGCTCGGTGGTCTCCTCACTCACGCCTTCTTCTCCTCCTTCGGCGGCTCGGGCGGCCGGTCGAACTCGTCGGTCACCGTGGGCGTCTCGTCCCCGTCCCCGCCGGTCCAGCGGACGGTGAGTTCCCCGAGCGCGGTCTCCTGGTCCAGGGCGACGGCCTTCTCCCGGTAGAGCTCCAGCAGGGCCAGGAACCGCGCCACGACGGTGAGGGTGTCGTCGGTGTCCTCGACGAGAGCCCGGAAGCTGGCCTCGCCGAGCTCCTTCAGCCGCGCGACGACGATCCCGGCCTGTTCCTGCACGCTGACCAGCGGCGCGTGGATGTGATCGACGTAGACCTGCGGCTTCGGCTTGGGCTGCATCGCCTTGACCGCGAGCTTGGCGAATCCTTCCGCCCCGATGCTGATGACGACCTCGGGCAGCAGCTCGGCGTGCTGCGGCTCCAGCCCGACGGTCCGCGGATAGCGCCGCGCCTCGTCGTCGAGCCGCCGGCTGAAGATGTCGGCGATCTGTTTGTAGGCCCGGTACTGCAGCAGCCGCGCGAACAGCAGGTCCCGCGCCTCCAAGAGCGCGAGGTCGGCCTCGTCCTCCACCTCGGCGGCGGGCAGCAGCCGGGCCGCCTTCAGATCGAGCAGCGTGGCCGCGACGACCAGGAACTCGGTCGTCTCGTCCAGGTCCCAGTCCGAGCCCATGGCCCTGATGTGCGCCATGAACTCGTCGGTCACCTTGGACAGCGCGACCTCGGTGACGTCGAGCTTGTGCTTGGAGATCAGCTGGAGGAGGAGATCGAAGGGCCCCTCGAAGTTGGAGAGCCGGACCTTGAAGACGCCGTCGTCGGGTTCTTCCGGTTCGGCAGGGGGCGGTTCCGCTTCGTTGCCGCCGCCGTTGTGGGCGGCTGTTCCGCTGGGCGGAACGGGTGGGTACGACGGCCCACCGGCCGGAGCCGATGACTGGACCTCAGCCGACGACCCGCTCTCCGCCTCCGCAGGAGGCGAAAGCACCGGCTCAACCGGCGGAGCCACGGGCGGAGCCCCCGGCCCTCGCCCCAGCGCACGCCGACGACCGGCTGCTGCACCGGAGGCCGAGGCGGGAACGTCGTTCGAGGTCATGGCCCCCGCAGGCTACCGCTACCGCCCGCGAAGCCGTCGTACGAGGATGCTCGCGTCCCCGCGGGACTCCAGATCGGCCAGCACCACGGCCACCGCCTCCCGGACGATCCGCCCCCGGTCGACGGCCAGCCCGTGCTCACCGCGCAGCACCAGACGCGCGTGCTCCAGGTCCATGAGCTCCTCGGCGGAGACGTACACGGTGATCTTCTCGTCGTGCCGTTCACGCCCACTGGGCCGACGCGAGGCACTGCGCCCCCGCTTGCGTGGCGAAGCGGCGGCGGAAGCGGGAGCCGAACCGGAAGAAGCGGCACCGGGCCCTGCCGAACCGCCGGAGGCACCCGCGGCAGAACCTTCCTGCGCCCCCTGCCGTCGCCCGGAACGCTCCGCCGCCCTGCTGCGTGACTCACCGGCGTCGACGGACTCCGCGTCGGCCGCCACATGCTCCGCGCCGTCACCGTCGCCGCCCTGCACGGGCACCGACTGCGGCGCGTCCTCGGCGCCCGCGGCGGGATCGCTCTCCCCCGCGGGAGCCGGCACCCGGGCCTCGCCGTTGGCCGGGCGCCGGGGAGTGGACGGCTGGAGCGCCATACCCCCTGTCGTACGGAACAGTTCGTCGGCCCCCGGCAGACTCACTCGGCGTGACACCGGGCGAGCACCTCCCTGGCGAGCTGGCGATAGGCGGCGGCACCGACGGAGTTGGAGGCGTACGTGGTGATCGGCTCACCGGCGACCGTGGTCTCCGGGAAGCGGACCGTGCGCCCGATGACCGTGTGGTAGACGTGGTCGTCGAACGCCTCGACCACACGGGCCAGCACCTCACGGCTGTGGACCGTGCGCGAGTCGTACATCGTGGCCAGGATCCCGTCGAGCTCCAGCTCCGGGTTGAGCCGTTCCTGGACCTTCTCGATGGTCTCGGTCAGCAGCGCCACACCACGCAGGGCGAAGAACTCGCACTCCAGGGGCACGATCACCTTGTGGGCGGCCGTCAGCGCGTTGACCGTGAGCAGGCCGAGCGAGGGCTGGCAGTCGATGACGATGAAGTCGTAGTCGTCCATCAGCGGCTTCAGGGCGCGCTGGAGCGTCGACTCGCGCGCGACCTCGCTGACCAGCTGGACCTCGGCGGCCGACAGGTCGATGTTGCTCGGCAGCAGGTCCATGTTGGGGACCGCCGTCTTCAGGAGCACCTCGTCGGCCGACATGCCCCGCTCCATGAGCAGGTTGTAGACCGTGAGGTCGAGCTCCATCGGGTTGACGCCGAGTCCGACCGAGAGCGCGCCCTGGGGGTCGAAGTCGACGAGCAGGACCCGGCGTCCGTATTCCGCGAGGGCGGCACCCAGGTTGATGGTCGACGTCGTCTTGCCGACGCCGCCCTTCTGGTTGCACATCGCGATGATCTTCGCGGGGCCGTGGTCGGTCAGCGGACCCGGGATCGGGAAGTACGGCAGCGGACGCCCGGTCGGGCCGATGCGCTCGCGGCGCTGACGGGCAGCGTCGGGCGCGAGGGTGGCCGCGTACTCGGGGTCGGGCTCGTACTCCGCGTCGGGGTCGTAGAAGTGCCCTTCGGGCAGTTCGTCGTAGTCGGCGAATTGGTTGTGGGGCGCGCCACTTCCGTCGCCGGCCATGGCGTTCACGTGATGGCCATCCATGCTCTGGTGTGCTGTCTGAGTCAACCCTGAGATCTGGTGACTCTGGTGGGCTGCGAAGGTGCGCACCGCAACGGAGCCGACAGCCTCGAATCCCGCGGGACCCTGGCCCCGTACCGGCATTCCTGGTTGACCACCCCCGGGAGAAAATGTCGACTCATTCACAAGTCGTCTTACCTCCTTGGTGACCAGGAAACTTCTAGACAGGTCAGCGTGGCACCATGCCGACAGTCGGCGACTCTATGGCGTGTCGGGCATCCGCAGCAACACAATCCGCCGGACCGGGCAGATGTGTCGACAATGAAACATCCCGCTGTCAAGGGCGTACGGCCGTCGCACGGCAGGTTTCACGGGTGTGCGAATCGGGCGAAGGGTTGCGTTCGAGGCGAGTTGACCGAGAGTCGCAAAGTGACCATACACACATCCGGCCGGACCTTTTCGGGCAAGGTCCGGCCGGGTGCGTTCGGTTGACGACTCGTGTTGACGTATCGCCTTTACCAGATAGTGACTTAACCGATCGGCTCAGCCGAGCAGCGTTTCCAGCTCCACGTGCTCCAGGCCGTGCGCCTCGGCGACCTCCCGGTAAACCACCTTGCCGTCATGCGCGTTGAGGCCCTTGGCCAGCGCGGCGTCGCGGCGCAGCGCCTCCACCCAGCCCCGGTCGGCGAGTTCGAGGATGTAGGGCAGCGTGGCGTTGGTCAGCGCGTAGGTGGAGGTGTTGGGCACCGCACCCGGCATGTTGGCGACGCAGTAGAAGACCGAGTTGTGGACCGGGAAGGTCGGCTCGGCATGGGTGGTGGGGTGCGAGTCCTCGAAGCAGCCGCCCTGGTCGATCGCGATGTCGACAAGGACACTTCCCGGCTTCATCCGGGAGACCAGCTCGTTGGTGACCAGCTTCGGGGCCTTGGCGCCCGGGATGAGGACGGCGCCGATGACGAGGTCGGCCTCGAGGCAGGCCTTCTCCAGCTCCAGGGCGTTGGAGACGACGGTCTGGATCTTCGTGCCGAAGATCTTGTCAGCCTCCTTGAGCTTGTTGATGTCCTTGTCGAGCAGGGTCACGTGGAAGCCCATGCCGATGGCGATCTGCGCGGCGTTCCAGCCGGAGACGCCACCGCCGATGACGACGGCCTTGCCGGCCGGCACGCCGGGGACGCCGCCGGGCAGCACGCCGCGGCCACCGCCGGCGCGCATCAGGTGGTAGGCACCGACCTGCGGGGCGAGCCGGCCGGCCACCTCGGACATGGGGGCGAGCAGCGGCAGGGCGCGGGAGGGCAGCTCGACCGTCTCGTAGGCGATCGCCGTGGTGCCGGACTCCACGAGGGCGTCCGTGCACTCCTTGGAGGCGGCCAGGTGCAGATAGGTGAAGAGCGTCTGGTCCTTGCGGAGGCGGTGGTACTCCTCGGCGATGGGCTCCTTGACCTTCAGCAGCAGGTCGGCGGCGGCCCACACCTCGTCGGCGGTCGGCAGGATCTGGGCGCCTGCGGCGACGTACTCGCTGTCCGGGATCGACGAGCCGACACCGGCGTTCTGCTCGACGACGACCTGGTGGCCGTGGCGCACCAGCTCCAGCACGCCGGCGGGGGTGATGGCCACCCGGAACTCGTTGTTCTTGACCTCGCGGGGGATGCCGACCTTCACGTCGATCACGGTCCTTGGCTCAGAGGGTGTGGGGCATTGCATGACATTCCCAGGCATGCGCGGGCACACCGGGGTACACCGCAGGAGAAGGTGCGGCAGAGCCAGTCT
The DNA here is from genome assembly GCF_055564995.1 of Streptomyces sp. NPDC028907. Classification (NCBI taxonomy): domain Bacteria; kingdom Bacillati; phylum Actinomycetota; class Actinomycetes; order Kitasatosporales; family Streptomycetaceae; genus Streptomyces; species Streptomyces sp. NPDC028907. Next base: position 13,759 of record NZ_JBVHVE010000007.1, on the reverse strand, counting down.
AATGAAGGTGTTCCCGCTGTCTAGCCTTTCATTGCATCAATCTTCAGCGGATGTACTACGGATTTCGCAGGCGTTAGCGTCGTGTTCCGGCTCGAAAGCGTCTTGCCCGGGCTCAGGCACCGCCGCATCGGGCTCCCGAGGCTCCTCTCCCAGCATCCGCTCGGCCGCGCCGCGGTGCAGCTGCGCCGCCGACGAGTCGCCGAGATGGTCCAGCGTGTCGGCGAGCCGCAGATGCAGGGCCCCCTGGAGCCGTACGTCCTCGGCGCGCCGCGCCCACTCCACCGCCTCCTGGCAGGTGCGCAGCGATTCCTCGGGCCGGCCGGCGTACTCCTGGACCCGGGCCAGCTCGCTCAACGCCCGTGCGTGCCCGGCGACATCGCCGTTCTTGCGGTGTCCGGCGACGGCGGCCCGCCAGTTGCGCAGCGCGTCGCCGTACCGGCCCGCATAGGTGTGCGCCTCGCCGATACGGCCGTACAGCCGGGCGGCGTCGGCCCGCTCGCCCCGGGCCAGCCGCTGGGCGAGCGCGCGGCCGAACCAGTCGGCGGCCCGGTCGTAGTCCCCGAGCTCCAGATGGGCGCCGCCTACGGATTCCATCGCGCGGCCGGTCGCATACGGGTCGTTCGCCTCCCATCCGGCGTCCAGCGCGGCCCGGTACCGCACCAGCGCCTCGCGCGTACGCCCCGTCCGGGCGTCGAGGTCGCCGAGGTTCAGCAGTGCGGCGGCCTTCTCGCGGGGCAGCTTCCGGCGCTCGGCGACATCGAGGACCAGGCTGTGGATGCCGTACAGGTCGGCGGCGGCCTCCTGGGTGCCGAAGTGCGCGACCATCGCCCTGACCAGCTGGGACATCAGACGGCGGGCGAGGGTGTCCAGCTCGCCGTCGGCGACCGCGGCGCGGGCCGAGGCCAGCAGGGCGGGCCGGCGGATGCCGAGCCACTCGGCGGCGGCCCGCGGGTTGGGGAAGCGCAGGGCCTGGGGCATGCCGAGGAGCTTCTGGCGGGTCTCGGGGCTGTCGGTCTCGGTGATCGCCCGGCAGGACTGGAGCAGCCGTACGGTCCGCTCCAGCATCCGGGCCCGGGCCAGCTGGAGCTCTGCGGGGCGGTCCTGGGTCTCGGTGAGGGCCTTCAGGAGCGGGTACAGACATGCCGGGACCTCGTACTGCGGCAGCGGCGAGTCCACGGCGCGCAGCAGGCCGAGGGCGACGATGTCGTCCAGGGTGGCGCGGGCGCCGTCCACCGAGCAGCCGGCGAGCGCGGAGGCCGTGTGCGGGTCGACGACACCGCCCGGGGCGAGGGTGAGCAGCCGCAGCAGCCGGGCCGCGGGCGCCGGCAGGGCGCCGTACACGAGGCGGAAGACCCGGCTGAGCGGGCTGCCCTCCTCGCCCTCGGCACGTACCTGCTTGGCGAGGTCGGAGACGGCCACCTTGGGGCGGGCGGCGAGCCAGCGGCCGGTCAGTGTCAGCGCGGCCGGCTGGCCCTGGCACACCTCGACGAGGCCCTCGGCGGCCCGTGGGTCGACGGTGATGCGGACCGAGCCGGCGTGCCGGGACAGCAGCTCCACCGCCGACTTGGTGTCGAGACCGCCGAGCGTGCAGGGCCGCACGTCCGGGATCCCGGTCAGCGGGCCGTGGGAGACGGCGACGACCAGGCACTCCGGCGTGTCCGGGAGCAGCGCGTCGACCTGCTCGGACTCGGCCGCGTCGTCGAGCAGCAGCAGGACCCGGCGGTCGGCGAGGGTCTCGCGGAGCTCGGCGGTGAGGTCGTCATCGGCGGCGCCGGCCGGGGCGGGCCTGTCCAGGACCGTGAGCAGTTCGCGGGCGGTGCGCTCGACGGGGACGGGAGTGCCGTCGGGTTCGCTGAGGCGGGCGCGCAGCACGCCGTCGGCGTAACGGTCCGCCACCTGCCGTACGAGCTCCTCGGCGAGGGCCGTGCGGCCCGAGCCGGGGCGGCCCGCGATGAGCAGCACACGCGCGCGTGGCGCCTTGCGGCCGGAGAGGGTGTCCAGGCCCGCGCGCTCGATGTCGGCGCGGAGCTCCTTCAACTCGCGGGTGCGGCCGAGGAATTGGTTCGCAGCGGAAGTCCGAGCCGACACCTGCACGCCGCCTGTGTCCACCACCTGATCCGTCACGGGCCACGCTCCCGTCCCACGCACGCGCAAGCCCGCCGGGACTCCGGTCAGGGCGTTTCCAGAGCCTAGTTCACGCTCTGCGACGATCTGGGCGCAGCACGGCGGATACATCCCCCGACCGGATCAGCAGATGGTACGACCGGCGCTGTCCAGCAGGTGGCGGGACCGGCACTTACTGACGAGCGTCACGGCAACGCCCCAGGGGCGCGGGGAACTGCGCGCTCAGCCACAACGGCGCCGCAGGCGACCGGACGACCCGCCGCGGAGCCCCCGTGGTCGTCCGGCTCCCCCAGCGGAGCGCTCACGCCTCGAACGGCCTCGCGGGCCAGGGCGCATCCGCCGACCGCAACCCGTCCACCCCGCCGGAGGCCCGCGCGGCGACCAGCGACAGGACGCCCACGACGAGGCAGTTGTTGTGCAGCTCGCCCGCGAGGACGCCCCGGACCAGCTCGTCGACCGGCACGCGCGCGTGCTCCATGTCGGCCTCCTCGTCCTCCACCTCGAAGCGGTCGCCGTCCGCCTCGGACAGCCCGCGGGCGAGGAAGATCCGCACGGCCTCGTCGCAACCGCCGGGGGTGGTGTAGACGTCCGTCAGGACCCGCCAGTCGTCGGCCTTGACGTGGGCCTCCTCGTACAGCTCGCGCTGGGCGGCGTGCAGGGGGTTCTCACCGGGGACGTCGAGCAGTCCGGCCGGGATCTCCCACAGCTTCTCGCGCACCGGGTGGCGGTACTGCTTGATGAGCAGGACCCGGTCCTCGGCGTCGAGGGCGAGGACCGCCACCGATCCGGGGTGGACCTGGTAGTCGCGTCGCACCACCGAGCCGTCGGGCATGACCACGTCGTCCGTGCGGACGGAGGTCTTGTTGCCCACGAAGGGGGTGTCCGTCGCCCGGACCTCCCAGTCCTCGGGGGTGTCCTTGATCGTCATGCCCTGCCCTTCCACGTGCGCAAAGAAAACCGGGGTGCCCACCTTTGAAGGTTTGCACCCCGGCCACCGTACAACTCTCGTGTTACTTCGAATTCTTGCCTGCGCCGCCGCCCTGCCGGCGTTCGACGGCCGCCTTCACCAGCCCGGCGAACAGCGGGTGCGGGCGCGTCGGGCGCGAGCGCAGCTCGGGGTGGGCCTGCGTGGCCACCAGGTAGGGGTGGACCTCGCGCGGGTACTCCACGTACTCCACGAGCTTGCCGTCGGGCGACGTGCCGGAGAACAGGATGCCGGCCTTCTTCTCCAGCTCCGCCCGGTAGGCGTTGTTCACCTCGTACCGGTGACGGTGCCGCTCCTCGACGTACTCCTTGCCGTCGTACACCTCGCGCACGATCGAGCCCTCGGCCAGCTTGGCCGGGTACATGCCCAGGCGCATGGTGCCGCCCATGTCGCCCTCACCGGCGACGATGTCGAGCTGCTCGGCCATGGTGGAGATCACCGGGTGGCCGGTGGCCGGGTCGAACTCGGTGGAGTTGGCGTCGGAGATGTCGGCCAGGTGGCGCGCCGCCTCGATCACGATGCACTGCAGGCCCAGGCAGAGGCCGAGCAGCGGGATCTTGTTCTCGCGGGCGTACTTGATCGCGCCGACCTTGCCGAGCACGCCGCGGTCGCCGAAGCCGCCCGGGATGCAGATGCCGTCGACGTCACCGAGCTGCTGCTTGGCGCCGGCCGGGGTCTTGCAGTCGTCGGAGGTGACCCACTTGATCTTCACGCGGGCCTTGTTGGCGAAGCCGCCCGCGCGCAGCGCCTCGGTGACCGACAGGTACGCGTCCGGCAGGTCGATGTACTTGCCGACCAGCGCGAGGGTGATCTCGTGGTCGGGGTTGTGGACGCGGTCGAGCAGGTCGTCCCAGGTCGTCCAGTCCACATCCCGGAACGGCAGGTCCAGCTTGCGGACGACATAGGCGTCCAGGCCCTCGCCGTGCACGGTCTTGGGGATGTCGTAGATGGAGCGGGCGTCCGGACAGGCGACAACCGCCGCCTCGTCGACGTCGCACATCAGGCTGATCTTCCGCTTGATGGCGGTCGGCACCTCGCGGTCGCAGCGCAGCACGATCGCGTCTGGCTGGATACCGATGTTGCGCAGCGCCGCAACCGAATGCTGGGTCGGCTTCGTCTTCAGTTCTCCCGAGGGGCCGATGTACGGCAGGAGCGAGATGTGGACGACGAAGACGTTGTCACGACCGACCTCGTGACGGACCTGGCGGACGGTCTCCAGGAACGGCAGCGACTCGATGTCGCCGACCGTGCCGCCGACCTCCGTGATGACGACGTCGACCTCGTCCGTCGCCATGCGGCGGATGCGGTGCTTGATCTCGTTGGTGATGTGCGGGATGACCTGCACCGTGTCGCCGAGGTACTCGCCGCGCCGCTCCTTGGCGATCACCGTGTTGTAGACCTGGCCGGTGGTGACGTTCGCCGAACCGTCCAGGTCGCGGTCGAGGAAGCGCTCGTAGTGGCCGATGTCCAGGTCGGTCTCGGCGCCGTCGTTGGTGACGAACACCTCGCCGTGCTGGAAGGGGTTCATCGTGCCAGGGTCGACATTGAGGTACGGGTCCAGCTTCTGCATCACCACACGCAGACCCCGGGCCTTGAGCAGCATGCCGAGGCTGGAGGCCGTCAGGCCCTTGCCGAGCGAGGAGGCGACACCCCCGGTGACGAAGATGTGCTTGGTCGTCGTGGATTTTGGCATGGCCAAGAGGGGGCTCCCGTGGTCGCGATCTTGAAGTGCGGTTCGGGGGTCTTCACGCCCACCGGTCCACGGGCTACCAGGGTATCAGCGACTAGGACCGATGGCTTCCGGCCACGCTCCGCACACGAGTCGGCACGGATCCGCACGCCCCACCTGGTTCCCACCCATCGGTCACCCCTTGCTCACCCGTTCGGCCGACCCGGGTTGCCCGGAGCGGCACGCAGATCATCTACGTGCGTCGTATCCTGCTCGGACATTCGCTGCCGGGCCCGGCCGGTATCACGGCACCACCCCTCGCCCGTAACCACCGGAACAACGAGAGCTCGTCAGTTCGTTGAGCAGAGATTGTCGAGAAGAGACTGTCGTTTTGCCTCACGGCCGAGACGACTGCTTTGCTTCATCGCTCAACGACGCATGACAAAACCCACCCCTTGACCGCACCAAGCGAGAGCCCCCTTGTCAGAAGGGGGTGACGTGGCCGTTCGACTGGAGATGCACGTGGCCGGGCGCATCGAAGACTACGCACTCATCGGAGACATGCAGACCGCGGCGCTGGTCTGCCGGGACGGCACAGTGGACTGGCTGTGCCTGCCCCGCTTCGACTCGCATGCCATCTTCGCCGGGCTGCTGGGCACCGAGGAGCACGGTTTCTGGCGGCTCGGCCCCGCCCACGCCTCCGACGCGCCGCCGCCGACCGCGGCCCGGCGCACCTACCGCGGCGACTCGCTGATCCTGGAGTCCGAGTGGGACACGCCGCGCGGCACGGTCCGGGTGATCGACTTCATGCCGCCGCGTGACGGCGCTCCCCAGCTGATCCGGATCGTCGAGGGCGTCTCGGGCCGGGTGCCGATGCGCTCGGCGCTCCGGATGCGTTTCTCGTACGGGCGGGTCGTGCCGTGGGTGCACAAGCACGAGGGCCGCACGGTCGCCGTCGCCGGTCCGGACTCGGTGTGGTTCGACGCGGAGACCGAGACCTACGGCAAGTCCCTGACGACGTACTCGGACTTCACGGTCGCCCCCGGTGAGCGGATCGCGTTCACCATCTCCTGGGAGCCCTCGCACAAGCAGCCGCCGGCGCTGCCGGAGCCGGAGCAGTCGCTGGAGGCGACGGAGGACTTCTGGCGCGAGTGGGTCGAGCACTGCACATACCACGGCCCGTACCGCGAGGCGGTGGTCCGCTCGCTGATCACGCTGAAGGCGCTGACGTACGCCCCGACCGGCGGCATCGTCGCCGCGCCGACGACCTCCCTGCCCGAGGACATCGGCGGCGTCCGCAACTGGGACTACCGCTACACCTGGCTGCGCGACGCGGCCATCACCCTGTCCTCGCTGCTGCGCACCGGCTACCGCGAGGAGGCCCGCGCCTGGCGCGAGTGGCTGCTGCGGGCGGTCGCGGGCGACCCGGAGAACCTGCAGATCATGTACGGCATCGCGGGCGAGCGCGAGCTGGGCGAGGCCGAGCTGGACTGGCTGCCCGGCTACGAGGCCTCCGCACCGGTCCGGGTCGGCAACGGCGCCGCGCACCAGCTCCAGCTGGACGTCTACGGCGAGGTCACCGAGGCCCTGCACCTGGCCCACATGACGGGCCTGGCCCGCAACGACTACGCCTCCCTGCTCCAGCTGAAGCTCATCCGCTACCTGGAGGACCACTGGGACGAGCCCGACGAGGGCATCTGGGAGGTACGCGGCCCGCGCCGCCACTTCGTGCACTCCAAGGTCATGGCCTGGGTCGCCGTCGACCGCACCATCAAGCTCATCGAGTCCGGCGACGCCGACGGCCCGCTGGAGCGGTGGCGCGAGCTGCGCGACGACATCCACCGGGACGTGTGTGAGAAGGGTTACGACAAGGAGCGCAACACCTTCACGCAGTCGTACGGCTCGAAGGAGCTGGACGCCTCGCTGCTGCTGATCCCGCAGATGGGCTTCCTGCCGCCGGACGACAAGCGCGTCATCGGCACCATCGAGGCCATCCAGCGCGAGCTGTCCACCTCGGACGGCTTCATCCTGCGCTACCCGACCCAGGGCGACGACGAGGGCGTAGACGGACTCCCCGGCGACGAGGGCGCCTTCCTCGCCTGCTCGTTCTGGATGGCGGACGACCTGGCGATGATCGGCCGCGTCGACGAGGCCCGCAAGCTGTTCGAGAAGCTGCTGTCGCTGCGCAACGACCTCGGTCTGCTGGCCGAGGAGTGGGACCCGCGCCTGCAGCGCCAGGTGGGCAACTTCCCGCAGGCCTTCAGCCACGTTCCACTGATCGACACGGCCCTGCGGCTGACGGCGTCCGGGGCCTACGGGGGCTGAGCCGAGCGGCCGCCGCACCGCTCGACAGGACGCCCGTATCGCGCCCGCCTAGCCTGGAAGCAAGCGATTGCCGCTTGTCTTGCCCCTTGTCGGAAGGGGGCGGCCATGGCTACCCACTCCAAGGCGGGCGCGGCCCTCGCCGCGCTGCGCGAGGATCTCGCCGGTGATGTCTTCGCGCCGGGGGACTTCGGTTACGACGACGCGCGGGTCGTCTTCAACACCATGATCGACCGGCGGCCCGCCGTGATCGCGCAGTGCGTGGACGAGGACGACGTCGTCCGCGCCGTGCGCTTCGCCCGCGATCTGGATCTGCACATCGCGGTGCGCGGCGGCGGGCACAGCGTCGCGGGCATGGCGTCGAACGACAACGGCCTGGTCGTCGACCTGCGCCATATGCGCGCGGTCACCGTCGACCCGGCGGCCGAGGCGGTGCGGGTCGCGGGCGGGGCGACGATGAGCGACCTGGACCGCGCCACCGAGGTGTTCGGCCTCGCCACGACCGGCGGCCGGGCCTCCACGACCGGCGTCGGCGGCTTCGTGCTCGGCGGTGGCACGGGCTGGCTGGACCGCTGGTGCGGGCTCGCCGTGGACAATCTGCTCGGCGTGGAGCTGGTCACCGCCGACGGCGGCCGGGTCCACGCGAGCGCGGACGAGAACCCGGACCTGTTCTGGGCCCTGCACGGCGGCGGCGGCAACTTCGGCATCGCCACCGCGATCACCCTGAAGCTGCACGAGCTGCCCGACTTCGCCATCGCGATGGTGCTGTACCGGCCCGAGTTCGCGCCGGACGCCGTGCGCACCTTCCGTGACGTGATCGAGTCCGGCCCGGACGAGGTGAGCGGCGGCGTCATCCACTTCACCGGCCCGCCCGAGGAGTTCGTACCGCCGTCCCTCGTCGGCGATCTGGTGTGCGGTGCGCTCCTGACGTACGCCGGTGCCGAGCAGGACATGCGCAGGTACGCCGAGCCGCTGCTGGCGCTGCCGCACGAGGCGGAGATCGTCGGCCCGATGCCGTACGCCGATGTGCAGTGCATGATCGACGACCCGCCCGGCATGCGGCACTACTGGTCGGCGGAGTACCTGACGGGCGCGCCGGACGACTTCGTCGACGTCTACTGTGCGGCCGGGCGGTCCATGCCCGTGCCGACCGGCACCCAGCACGCGCTCCTGCCGCAGGGCGGGGCGGTCGCCGCCGGTCCGCACGAGTACCCGGTGCCGTACCGGGACGCGCCCTGGGCGGTTCACCCGTACGGCATGTGGCAGGACCCTGCGGACGACGAGCGGTGCCGGCAGTGGGTGCGTGAGGTCCGCGCGGACGTACAGCCGTGGAGCAGCGGCGCGGTCTATCTGAACTTCATCGGCGACGAGGGCGCGGATCGTGTGGTGGCCGGCCTGGGCGCCGGGAACACCCGTCGGCTGGCGGAGCTGAAGCGGCGCTACGACCCGGACAACGTCTTCCGGTTCAACCACAACATCCGTCCGGCCTGACCACCGTCACCAGGCCCGCCGGAACGCCGTCAGCGTCCGTTCCCCGCCCGGATCGCCGGCCGTCGCCGGGACGAGGGCGATCTCGTCGAGCCCGGCGTCGGCGTACTGCGCCACGCGCGCGCGTACGGTGTCCAGGTCGCCCACCAGACCGACCGTGCCGGCCGCCGTCGCGGGCAGTGCCCGGACCAGTGTGCCGAGGCCGGCGCCGGTACGGGCCAGCTCGACCGCCTCCCCGAAACCGGCCGCCTCGAACATGTCGCCGTAGCCCGGCACCGTCAGATACCCGGCGACGCTGCGCAGGACCTGCGCGAGGGACTCCGGGTCCGGGTCGACGGCGGCCGGCAGCCAGGAGGCCAGCGTCGGCGGCGTACGGCCCACGCGTTCCGCGGCCGCCGTCAGCTTGGCCCGCAGCGTCCGCACCTGGTCCGGCGAGACGATGTCGAGCAGCATCCGGTCGGCGTGCGTCGCGGCCGTGGCGATGGCGCGGTCGCCGAAGGCGGCGACGGTGAGCGGACCGCCGGGCGGGGGGAGGCGGCGCGGGAAGGCACTGCCGGGGACGATCGGCTCACCGGGCTCGCCGTGCAGGAAGACGCGCAGGGCCGCGGCGGAGGCCTCCATCGCCGCCGCGGGCCGCACCCGCGGCACCCCGTGCACGCCCTCGACGACCCGCTTGCTGGACGTCCCCAGCGCCACCCCGACCGGCCGTCCGGTGACGGCGGCGACCGACGCGGCACCCCGTGCGATCCCGAACGGCTCGCGCACCGACACCGCCACGGGACCGGCCGTCAGCGCGACCCGCTCGGTGGCCCGTCCGATGGCCGCGGCGAGGACGAAGGAGTCCCAGGTCGGCCCCTCCCCCGCCCACACCTCGCGGTACCCGAGCCGATCGGCGGCGACCGCCACCCGCAGCGGCTCCTCGATGGGACTGTCGTCCTCCCGTGCCACGGCAACCACGCTGAAGTCCATGCCGACGCCGCTACCCCGCCGAGCGCGCCCCAACCCGGCGCGATGATCCCCTCCGCGACAGGCACGCGACGGTCCGGATATGTCGTGGCGGCGAGCCCACGGGTAGCGTCCGCCTCATGGACAGCGGTACGGGCGGTATGAGCAGCGGATTCGACACCCACAGCGCCGGGATCACCGTGCGCCGGGCGCTGGAGCTGCCCGGTCTGCGCAGCGGGCTCCCGGAGGTCCTCGCGGGCGCCGACCGGCTGGGCCGGACCGTGCGCTGGGTGCACGCGGGCGAGGTGCCCAACATCGCCTCGCTGCTGAAGGGCGGGGAACTGCTGCTGACCACGGGCTACGGCATCGGCACCCGCCCCGCCGACCAGCGGGCGTTCGTGCGCACCCTGGCCGAGCGGGGCATCGCGGCCCTGGTCATCGAGCTCGGCACCCGCTTCACCCGGCTGCCCGCCACGCTGGTCGACACGGCACGCGCGGCCGGTCTCCCGCTGGTCCAGCTGCATCGCGAGGTGCCGTTCGTGACGGTCACCGAGGAGATCCACACCGAGATCGTCAACGGCCACTACGCGCTGCTGCAGCGGGCGGAGGAGGTGCACCGACGGTGCACGCAGGCCCTGCTCGGCGGCGGCGGAGTGCCCCAGGTGCTCGGCATCCTGGCCGACTTCAGCGGCAACCCGGTGTTCCTCGAGACGACGGACGGACAGCTGCTGTACGCCGCCGGGGCAGGTCCGGAGGGTGCGGATCCGCTTCAGGTGTGGGAGGGGCTGCGGGGGCAGCACAAGGACGGGCCGCCGCCCGCCGGTTCGGTGCTGGTGGACGTTCCGGGGGGCGGCCCGGGAACGGTGTCGGTCCGGGCCCGTCTCGCGCTCCTTCCCGTACGGGGCCCTCTCTCACCGGTGCACCGGATCGCCGCCGAGCGGGCCGCCGGCATCCTGGCCGTGGTGCTGATGCAGGCACGGCAGGAGGAGGAGCTGGCGGCGCGCGGGCGCGGCGACTTCCTGACCGACCTCGCGGAGGGCCGGGTCGCCGCCGAGGACGCCCCGGCACAGGCGCGCGTGCTGGGCTTCAAGCCGGGTGACGGCTTGCTGCTGCCGGTCGTGATGCGGCTGGGGGACGCGCTGTCGCCAGGGGGAGGCTGGGCGGTGCTGGCGCGTGCGGTCGGCGAGGAGCTTGCCTCCGTCGGTGTGCCGGTGCTGTTGGGCGTACGGCCCGTGGAGGGCCGGGTGCCGCTGCTGCTGGGGCTGCGTGCGGAGGCGGACCGGTCGGCGGTCGCGGACCGGGTCGCGGTGGCGCTGCGGGCGGGCGTGGAGCGGGCCGGGGTGCAGCGGCCCGGGGCGCCGCCGCCGGTCGTGGTCGTCGGCGTGGCCGGTGGCTGGGCGGCGGCCTCGGCGGGCCTCAGACACGCGGCGGAGACGGCGACGGCGGCGCAGGGCCTGACCGACCGCCCCTGGTACGACGCCCGGCGTCTGGACATCGACCTGCTGCTGTGGCGGCTGCGTGACCATCCGGACCTCGCGGCCTTCGTGGACCGTGCGATCGGCCCGCTCCGCGACCACGACAACCGCTCGAAACCGCCCCTGCTGCCCACCCTGGAGACGTACTTGGCCCACGCGGGCCGCAAGGCGGAAACGGCCCGCGAGCTGCACCTCAACCGGCAGACGCTCTACAACCGGCTGGCCCGCATCGGCGAGTTGCTGGGCACCGACCTCGACGACCCGCAGACGGTGCTGGCGTTGAGCCTGGCGCTGCGGGCGCGCAGACACGCGGGGTAGACGTCCGGGAGGCGGACCCGCGTGTCGGTGTCCGGATCAGGAATCTCGGCGTCTAGATCACGAACCGGGTCTGGGTCAACTCGTCGTACACACTGAGGACTTGGGCCACCGTCTCGTCCTCGGTCGGCCAGGTGGCCGTCTGCCGCACACCGCGCTCCCTGAGCAGCTCCCGCCGCTCGGGGTCGTCGAGCAGCCGTACGACGGCGTCGGCGAGGGCCTTCGCATCACCGTAGGGGACGAGTTCGGCCGCGTCGCCGACGAGCTCCGGCACGCCGCCCACCTCGGTGGCGACGAGCGGCACGCGCGCGTGCAGCGCCTCCTGGGCGAGAACGGACCGCGACTCCCAACTGCTCGGCAGGAGCGCCACATCGGCGGCGGCCAGCAGCTCGGACACGTCGTCGCGCCGCCCGATGAGCCGTACGGGCAGTTCCTCGTCCTCGATCCGCCGCTGGAGCTCGGCCCGCTGCGCTCCCTCCCCCGCGATCACGACCAACGGCACGGGGTCGAGCTGCAGCCACCCGCGCGAGGCGTCCAGCAGCACGTCGTACCCGCGATGCCGCTCCAGCGAGCCGACGGCGATCAGCAACGGTCGCCCGGTGGCCCCGAGTTCGGCCCGGACCTTGGGCCGCAGCCGGTCGGGGTCGTCGTGCTCGACGGCACGCAGGGGTGGTCCGGGCACGGCGACCGCGGCCAGGCGCGCGTCCCGGGCGCCGGTCCGGCGGGCCCGGTCGACCAGCGCCGAGGTGGTTCCGAGCACGACGGAGGCGGCCTTGACGACCCGCCGTTCCAACAGCCGTACGAGATGGGCGCGGGCCCCCTCGGCATGTGCCCGGTCGTGCCAGGTGACGACGAGCGGGGTACGCCGCCCGCTCAGCGCCAGGACCGCGCGGAAGGACGCGTGCAGTCCGTGCGCGTGCACCAGGTCGGCGTCCGCGCACGCCGCCCGCAGGGCCGCCACCGAGCCGGGATCGCTGCTGCGCGGCACGTGCACATGGTCGGCGCCGGCTCCGGTGAAGTCATAGAGCTGCTCGGCCTCGACGGGGGCACACACGGTGACCCGCACGCCCCGCGCGACCAGCCCCGACGCCAGTGATCGCACATGCGCGCTGCTGCCGGCGTTGCCACCGCCCAGCACCTGCACGGTGCGCAGCGAGGACTGGCCGTGCGGTGCGTGGCTGCTCACGGGGGTCACCTGGCCGGGGCTCCTGCTTCGGGTCGGGCGGTCACGAAGAACGTACAGAAGGATCGGGCGGACCGGGTGCACCGCGAGAATCCCTACGCGTACGACGTGTTTACGCCAAGGATGCCAGGACGTACGGCCGTTCCGGGAACGCCGGCAGGCCCCGGGCGGCCCTGGTGCCGGGCAACTCGGTGGCCGGAGTCACCTGCACGAGTGATCCGGGGTGGGGTTTGTGGCCGAACATGCGCGCGTGGAGCACGTTTCGGCGACCGGCGTGCACCGGCGTGGCGGACCGAGCCTCACCGACCTCACGGCGCGGTGGCGCCCCGCGCGACCTCGCTCACCTTGTCGCCGTACACCGCCGCGGCCACGAGGGCGGCGGCGTGCGCGACCAGTCCGGCCCGGCCGTTCCCGGCGACGACAGCGGCACCCAGGGCCGCGCCCAGCGCATGGGCGCCGGTGTCGCCGATCATCGCCCGCTCCCCGAGGTCGTCGGGCACTACGGCCGCGGCGGCTCCCATGGCACCGGCGGCCAGCGCGCCGGCATGTCCCGGGCGCAGCAGCCCCGGCGCACCGAGCGCGAGCACCGTGGCGGCGGCCCGTCCGGGCCGTACGTCCACCAGGTTCACGAAGTGCGCGGCGCCGGCGATCACGACCCCGGCGAGCAGCTTGTCCAGGGGCCGTTCCTTCATGACGGCCCCCGCGACGAGCCCGGCGGCCGATATCCCGAACAACTTGACGGTCCCGCTGGTGACTTCACCGTCCCGAAGCGCGCCGAGATGCGCCCGGAACCCACGGCGGGGGTCATCGGCGCCCGCCACGTCGTCGTAGCCGCCGCAGATGCCCGCGACCGCGACGGCGGCCCCCGCGGCCGGCGAGACCCGCCCGGCCCCGACCGCGGCCGCCAGGGCGGAGGCGGGCCCGGCGTACAACTCCACGGTCCGCCCGGCGTAGTTCTTCCGCTCCCAGCGCTCACCGCCGCCGGGCGCCTTGGCGCGCAGGGCGGCGACGGCGGCGCGGGTCAGAGCCGCGGAGAGGCCGAAGGCAGTGGTCCGAGAGGCACGTTCGCTCATTCGGCCACCCTACGGGCGGCCACTGACAACCCGGCCCTGCCCGGGCCCCGCCCAGTCGAGCGGGGCTGCCTGCAATGGAGGGCCCCTAGACGAGTAGTTCCGATGTGGCTCAGTGGTCGTAGGCGATCAGTGACCTGGTGATGGGTGCGCCGATGGTGCGGTTGTGCCAGATCGCGCAGG